>CAYYDX010000021.1:0-41018 GCA_964470735.1 uncultured Anaerolineaceae bacterium | reverse complement strand
CCGCCACCGCAGGCCGGATCCTAGCGGATCCGGCGCCTCCCAACTTACAAGGGGCAGGGGGTGAGGGCGACGCCGTCGGCAGGCATGCGTCGCAGGGGCGTATTGCAATACGCCCCTACCACCCGCCACCCGGCAGGGTATGCCGCGCCGAAAAACTCCCCTCTCCCGCGAAGTCAGGAGAGGGGCAGGGGGTGAGGGCGACTCCGGCGGCACACGTCGTACGCGCCCCCGCCAACATCTCGCCGGAGAACTCCCCTCTCCCGCGAAGTCGGGAGAGGGGCAGGGGGTGAGGGCTCAGCTCTCCAGTCGCAACACCAGGTCCCCTTCTTCGATGCGCTGTTGCGGCGCAACCAGCACGTCCGCGATGACCCCGGAGGACGGGCTTTCGAGCGGAATCTCCATCTTCATCGACTCGATCACGAGCAGTTCCTGGCCAGCGGTAACCCGTGCGCCGGCTTCGATGAGCACTTCGAGCACCGTGCCGGTCATGGGCGCGGGGATGTCGTGAACGGGCATGGGGACTCCTCGGGAGGTCTGTGCGCGAACTCTACGCGAGCCGCACCGGCGGCGTCAGTCCGCGCTACTTGCTGCAGGTGAGCCCGCCGCTGCACTGCTCCGGCGGTTCGTTCGGGTCGATGCGTGCCAGGCACAGTTCGGAGGGGATGCACGCCTGGTCGGTCACGAGCGGGTACTGCGTCTTGATCACGTCCTCCGCGCTCTCCGGCCCATAGCTGATGAGCACGCGCCCGAGGTCGCCGATGAAGATGTTCGAAATACCATCGACCGGCACGCCGTTGACGATGAACTTCCACTTCTCGGTGTCGGTGTTGCAGAGCTTCGTCTTGTCCGGGAGCGTCATGCACGTGCGCGCGGAATCGACGCCGGGGAACGACGGGTCCGTCAGCGTGAACCCGAGTGAGGTGAAGAACTCATCCCAGCGCGTGAGCGAGGCGTGTACGTGGACGACCGTGTAGCGAGGTTCGTGGATATGGACGTAGGGCGAGAGTTCCTTGCCCTCGGCGGTCGAAAGGAACTGCTTCTGGCTGAAGTCGAACTGCTTGCCGCGAATCATCACGATGAAGTCGGCGTGTTCGTGAACCGGCGTGCGTGCGCCGCCCGTCGTCGCCGGTTTAGAATCGTCGCCGCCGTTCAGGTTCAGGATGAGCGCGATCGCGAGGGCGATGACCGCGACCGACAGGATGCCGGCGATCGGCATCCACTGTTTTGGGCTCAGCCAGCCATCCCAGCGCGCCTTCTCCGCGTCGGCCATCGCGCGAACCGCCTAGGGCGCCTTCGTTGGCGTCGCGGTTGCGGCAGGCGAAGCCGACGGGCTGGTGGTGGCTGCGGGACTCTGCCCCGCCTTCGCGGTCTGTGTCGCGAGCGCGTTCTCGACATTCGTCACGACCTGCTTCCAGTCGTCGATCGAGTTTGGCGTGCCCGTTCCGAGCGGCTGGCCGTTGACGAGGAAGCCCGGCGTGCCGGTGATGCCGAACGAGTTCGCCTCGCGTTGCTGCTGGAGGATGCTGTCGAGCGGAGTCCGGTTGTCGTAACAACTGTCGAACTTCGCCCGGTCGAGCCCGATATCGGTCGCGAACTGCTTCAGCTTGTCATCGGCGAAGCGGCCAACATTGTTCTTCTCGACGGTGCCCTGCCCGGCCTTCGCCTGGGTCAGGTACAGGAGGTTGTGGTACTGCCAGAACTTGTCCTGGTCGGCCGCGCACTGCGAAGCGATCGCCGAGGCGACCGATTCATTGCCGAGGATCGGAAGGTGGCGGAACTCGAGTTGAACCTTACCCGACTTCACGAGTTCGTTGATGACGTCGCCTTCCTGGTTCGCCGTGTACTTCAGGCAGAACGGGCACTGGTAGTCCTCGTACTCCACGATCTTCACGGGCGCATCATCGCGCCCAACCTTGTTGCCCTTGGCGAGGTCGGCCGGGAAGTCGGCGTTGTGCTTTTCCAGCGCGGCCACAAGGTCGGTGTTACTCGAACCGCCGCCGCCACCAAAGATGACGACGAGGATCACGGCAACGACCGCGACGACGACGAACCCGGCAAGGACGAGCATGAAGCCGCCGCTGAAGATGCTCGAGCCGCTCCCTCCGCCGCCGCTACCGGGGCGGCGCTGGCTCTGCTGGGGCTTGTTCGGGCGCGTGGTGCGGGTTGTGCGCGCTTGCTCTCGACGTGCCTGGCGGTTGGACATCCTGGTGTAGTTCCTGGTGTTGCGAAATCTGGTGGACAGGGCGCGGCGCGCCCGAAGCTCTCAGTATCGCGAGGATACCACCGGCTCGCATACGGGACAGATAAGACGCATTTCCGAAGCCGGCCCCTACGGGGCGGCGGGCGCGCCGAAAAGCGCTTCCATCCCACCCGACTGCTGGCACTCCGGGACGGACGCCGCCGCTTCCGCCAGGCGCGTGCGAACAGTCTCCGGCGGGAGTGGCGCACCCTTCGCTATCCCGGCCAGCTCCTGCGACGAAACCAATTGCCCGCTCTTCGCCTTCTTTGCAATGACACTGACCTTGTCGACGAGCGCCTTGTTGAAGTTCGCCATGTCGCGCGGGGGGTTCGCCTTCTTCAAATCCTTTTCGAACGTCGCAAGGATCGGCGCGGCCACCGCGAGCAGTTTCTTCTGGTCGGCGAAGAGTTGTGGGTCGCGCTGCGATTCGGCGCCGAGACTCGTGAGGTAATGGTCGAACGCCTCGCAGATCGCCTTCGCGTAGGCGCGGTCGTCCTCGGTTGCCGGTCCGCGCGTCGGTGTTGGCCCCTGCGTTGGTGTGGCGGTCGCCCCATCGCCACCGCACCCGGCGAGCAGCGCAGCGGCCAGGCACGCCATCGCGACGAAAGCGGCAATCCGGTGGCCGGCGGTTCGCGGCAGCATGGCACGTAGCGTAGTGCAATCTCTGCTAGGCTTCCGCGCGGAGGTTCGGAACAATGGCAGGACGACGCAGCTTCTGGGGGTGGGGACTCGAGAGCGATGAGCCAACGAACGAGCAACGGCAACAGACCGCCGCGCGGCTCTCAGCCCGCTTCGGACGGGAGGTAACCGCGCCGCCGATCCCGAAGGTTTCGGACCTGCGGCTGCGAGCGCCGCGCGTCACCGCTCCAGCTTCGCTGTCCGCAATTACGACCACCGAGACCTACGACCGCGCCTGGCACAGCTACGGCCGCAGCTACCGCGACGTCATCCGTGCGGTGCGCGCCGAGTTCGATAACCCGCCCGACGTCGTGGCCTACCCGCGCACGGAATCCGAGGTCACCGATGTCCTCGAATGGTGCGGCCAGGCCAACCTCGTCGCCATCCCCTACGGCGGCGGTTCGTCCGTCGTCGGTGGTGTCGAACCGCCCGGCGGCGACCGCCCGGTCGTCAGCATCAACCTCGGCAAGCTCGACCAGGTGCTCGAAATCGACCCGACCTCGCGCGCCGCGCGCATCCAGGGAGGTGTCCTCGGCCCGGCGCTCGAAGACCAGTTGCGCCCGCACGGATTCACCCTCCGCCACTTCCCGCAGAGCTTCGAGTGGTCGACCCTCGGCGGCTGGATCGCGACACGCAGCGGCGGCCACTACGCCACCAACCACACCCACATCGACGACTTCGTCGAATCGGTGCGGATGATCACGCCGAAGGGCCCGTGGGAGTCGCGCAGGCTGCCCGGCAGCGGCGCCGGCCCCAGCCCCGACCGCTTCGTTCTCGGCAGCGAGGGCACGCTCGGCATCATCACCGAGGCGTGGATGCGCATCCAGGCGCGGCCGGTCTTCCGGGCCAGCGCGGGCCTTACCTTCGATACCTGGCAGGCCGGTTACGAAGCCGCCCGGCGCGTCGTGCAGGCGAAGCTCTGGCCCGCGAACTGCCGCCTGCTCGACCCCGCCGAGGCAGGCGCGGCAGCCGGCCTCAAGGGTGATGAAGCGCTGCTCATCGTCGCTTTCGAATCGGCCGACGTGCCACAGGACGCGTTCATCCGCGAGGCGGTGAAGATTGCGCGCGACGCCGGCGGGAAGATTGATGATTCCGCCATCAAGATTTCCGGTGGCAACAACGAGGAGGTCGGTCGCGAAGGCGCGGTCGGCGCATGGCGCAACTCGTTCATCACCGCGCCCTACTCGCGCAACATGACCGCCGGCATGGGCCTCGTCTCCGACACCTTCGAAACCTCCATCACCTGGGACCGCTGGCCCGACTTCGACCGCAACGTTCGCGCCGCCATGACCGAAGCGCTCCAGCGCGTCTGTGGCGGTGGCACACTGAGTTGCCGGTTCACGCACGTCTACACCGACGGTCCGGCGCCGTACTACTCGTTCAGCGGTATGGGCCGCCAGGGCGCTGAACTGGAGATGTGGGACGAACTGAAGAAGGCCGCCAGCGACGCGGTCATCGCCAATGGCGGGACGATCACGCACCACCACGCCGTCGGGCGCGACCACATGCCGTGGTATCGCCAGCAGCGCCCACCGCTCTTCGAAGCAGCCCTTCGCGCCGCGAAAGAGGCGGTCGACCCGCAAGGTTTGCTGAACCCGGGCATCCTGCTGGGGTAGGTCAGCACGGCGAACGCACCGCTAATCACAGACGGCGCGAAGACACGAAAGCCTGGACTGAAAAGCACTCGCCGCCCGAGTACTTCTCCCGGGCCTCTTCGTGCTCTTCGTGTCCTCAGTGTCCTTCGTGTCGAATCTCCGCCAGTGCACCCCAATCAGGCCGTCCGCGCGGGCTCGGCGGTGACACCCTCGGGGCCAATGACCCAGTTCATGCCGAGAACTCTGGCGAGGGTGTTGATCGTACGGAGGGTGGGCTCGGTTCCACCACCTTCGAGCCGGGCGATGGCTGGCTGCGAGGTGCCCGTGGCCGAAGCCAACTGTGCCTGTGACATGCCCAGCGCTTCCCGGCGCTCTCGCACCCGCTTTCCGAATTCGTACGCAGCGCGGGCGTCGGCGTATCCCTTCCTGGCGCCGGGTGATGCCAGCCGCTCAGTTCGGAGTGTTTTCCACGAGCTAGTCATGAGTCGTTTCCTTCGTCTGCGAGGTGCCGTTCGCGAATACATCGCTCCATGGCCGCCTTCGCTCGAATCATCTCGGCCGGCGCACGGGCCGATTCTTTCCGGAATACCGTCAACAAGACGATCCGGCGGTCCGAAGCGATGAAGTACGTCAGCCGTCGCCGCTCCCGGTTGAGGTAGAAGCGTAGCTCCCGCAACTTTCCGTCGAGTTGGCGCGTGTACGGTTCACCGAGCAGTACACCGTTCTCCTCCAGGAGGTCTATGTAGAAAGCAGCGCGGCCGAAGTCATCCTCGGAAAGGGCATCGAGCCATTCGAGAACCTCCGGCTCCGCTTCGACCGAGCCCCACGACATATCGACAATGGTATACCACGCGAAAAGTGTTCGCTACTCTGTCCCTGCCAGAAATGCGGCTATCACCCTCGCTCACCACGGGCGCCCGAAACGCTCCCGGAAGGTGACTTCGCGAACCGGCTTGCGGCGGTTGCGGCCGAGCGGTTCCGCCGGCCAGCCGATGGGCACGATCGCGAACGGAGCGACACCGTCCGGCAGGCCGAGGATCGGCCGGAGTTCTGCTTCCCGCGCCTTCCAGCGCGTGGTCAGCACCGTCCCGAGGCCGAGCGCGTGCGCGGCGAGCAGCAGGTTCTGCACAGCCGGGAAAACCGATGCGGCCAGTGCGGTCGCGCCCGCATCGCCCGCTCCGAACACGTTCTCCGCGCAGACCACGATGAGCGCGGGCACATCGCTCCACGGTTGACGCTCCGGCGCGCTGGCCCCGTAAAACTGCTGGCCCAACTCGTCGAAAATCCGCCCGAGTTCGCCTTTTGTCTCGCGCTCCCGCACGACGATGAACCGCCAGGGCTGCGCGTTCCGCGCGCTGGGCGCCCGCGTCGCCGCTTTGAGCACCTTCTCGATGATCGCGTCGTCGACCGGCCGGTCAGCGAATATGCGAACAGCGCGCTGGGTCGCGACCAGTTGTTCGAAATCGGCGAAATCCATGGTCTGCTCCGGTACGGCAAGTGGCGCGGATTCTACGCCCGCCCTCAGAGGTCGATGATCTCCGTTTCAACCTCGATCACCTCCGCGTCGAGACGCCAGTCCTCGATGGCGGCAACGATGGCCTGCGCCTGTTCATCGGCATGGCGGCCGTCGTTCGAGAGCACAGCCGCCCCGATCGTGCCCACCGTGGGCGAATCCAGGTCGTCCAGTTCGGCGATGGACGCGTTGAATCTGTTACGCAGACGCTCGACCACCGACTTCACAATGCTCCGCTTCTCCTTCAGCGTGCGCGAAGGAAGGCGAAGGCGGACGCGGACGACGGCGATGGGCATTGGGGTGCGCGAACTCGGTTTGCAAATCGTTGCACGCTTCGCTTCGACTCACCATGCCCTTTCCCGTAGAATTCGGCGGCACTGAGCCACCCCTCCCCGGAGTTTCTTATGAACACCATTGAGTTCCTGCAGATTTCGTCCGCCGTCGTCCCCGACCGTGAGGCGCTCGTCGAAGTCGGCGGCGCGAACGACCAGCGGATCACCTACGAAGAGATGTATCCCCGCGTCGTCAAACTGGCCAACGCCATGCAGTCCCTCGGCCTCGCACAGGGCCAGAAGGTCGCGACCATGGCCCAGAACAGTGCCGACTTCGTCATCACCTACTACGCCGCAGCCATGCTCGGCATCACCTTCGTCCCCCTGAATTACCGCTCCAAGGACGAAGAACTCACCCACATGCTCAACGTCTCCGAGTGCCAGGCGGTCTTCGTCTCTGACCGCTACCTCGACCTCGTCGACCGCATCCGGCCGTCGTTGAACACGGTGAAGCACTTTATCTCCTACGGCGCGGGGCGTGACGGCTTCGAGGTCTACGCCGACCTGCTGGCCAACGCCGGCGAAGACGAAATCTGGACCGAAGTCGATGACAAGGACGCCACCATCATCATCTTCACCTCCGGCACCACCGCGCTGCCGAAGGGCGTGCAGCTGACGTACCTCGACATGACCGCCTACGTGACAAACCAGCAGCCGGCCGACCCGGAGCTGCACGAAAAGCTCCTCGCCTCGGCGCCGTTCTTCCATGTCGCCGGCGCCACCGCCATGATGCTGGCCATCTGGTGCGGCCGGACGCTCGTCATCCTCCCGCAGTTCACCCCGGAGCTCTGGCTCAAAGCCGCCTCCGAGGAGCAGGCCACGCATGCCTTCGTTGTCCCCACCATGCTCAAGCGCATCATGGAGGCGCCCGGCTTCGAGGACTACGACCTCTCCTCGATGCGCCAGATCACCTATGGCGCGGCCCCCATGCCCTACGAAGTCGTCCGCAAGGCCTGCGATGTGTTCTCACCGCGCGGCATCGGCCTCATCAACGCCTACGGCCAGACCGAATCAACCGCCACGCTCACCTTCCTCGGGCCTGAAGACCACGACCTGCGCGAAGACACCGAGATCAAGGAACAGCGCCTGCGCTCGGTCGGCAAGCCGATGCCTGACGTCGAACTCGGGATCATGGACGAGCGGAACCGCCTGCTCCCGCCCGGCGCCGAAGGCAAAATCTGCGTCCGCTCCGATCGCGTCATGAAGGGTTACTTCAGGCAGGAAGACGCCACCAGCACCGCCATCATCGATGGCTGGCTGCACACCGGTGATGTCGGCAAGATCGACGAAGGTGGCTACCTCTTCATCACCGGCCGCAAGAAGGACCTGATCATCCGTGGCGGCGAAAACATCTCACCAGGCGAAATCGAAAACGTCCTCGAATCCCACCCGTCGGTCGAAGAAGCCGCCGTCATCGGCGTCCCGGACGTCGAATGGGGCGAAGTGGTGAAGGCGGTCATCGTGCCACGGGCGGGCAAGACGCTGACAGCCGAAGAGATCAACGCCTACGCGAAGTCGCAACTGGCCTCGTTCAAGGCGCCGCAGTACATCGCAATCGTCGGCGAACTTCCCCGCAACGCGATGGGCAAGGTGCTCAAGACCGACCTCCGCAAGGAGTACGGTACTCCCACCAACGACAACGTCTAGCGCCGAACGGTTCACATTCCCGCGGAGGCCGCCGTAAGGCGGCCTCTTTTCGTGGCACGCGCCGGGGCTATTCAGAGCCGCGACTGGTGAGGACGGGTAGGCTCGTCCCGGCCCGATCCCTCAGCCTGCCGCTGCCGCCGGCGTCCCCTCCGGCCCGAAACCACCCTGCGCGGCGAGGTCCGCGGCAGCGGCCTCCCGGCTGGTGACATCGATCCGGCGCAGCGCCCGGCTCGCCAGCAGTATCCCCAGCGCGAGCACAGCCGTCGCGATCGAGGCGCTGGCCACCGCGACGCGCACGCCGAACGCCTCGGCGACGGCGCTCACTGGCAGCGTGCCCAGCGGCGTCAGCCCGAAGGTCATCATCATCAAGCTCATCACCCGGCCGCGTACTTCGTCCGGGATGAGAACCTGGATGAGGGTGCCGTTCGTCGTGTTGAAGACGTTGGCAAACACATCGGCGACGAGCACCAACGGAAGCGCCAGCAGGAACCACGGGCTGAACGCGAACAGGAAGAGGGTTCCCGCGAACGCCAGCAGGCTCGACATCATGAGCCGCAGTTTCGTATCCGATTCCCCCGCCCACGCCACGTAGAACGACCCCGCGATGCCACCTACCCCCGCGAACGCCTGCAGCAGGCCGAGCCCCGCGTCGCCCACCTCCCAGACATCCTCGGCGAAAACGACCAGCAACGACTGGAACGGCATCGCGAGGAGGATCGGGACGATCGAGATGATCATCAGGGCCCGCACCGGCGCATCGCCCGCAACGTAGCTCAGCCCGCCGACGAGTTCGCGCAGCACGGGCTTCTGCCCGGCCCCTTCGGGTGGTGGCGACTTCGAAACGCGCGACATCGAGAGCAGCGCGGCGCCATAGAGGACCACCGCCATGATGTACACCCAGTTCACACTCGTGAGCGCTACGATCGACCCTGCGAGCACAGGCCCGACGACGCGAGCGGCGTTCATCCCGCCCATCTGCAGGGCCATCGCGTTGCTCAGTCCCTGGCGGCCGACAATGTTCGCGACGATCGCCTGGCGCGCCGGCATGATGAACGGGAACAGGCAGCCCATAAAGAACACCACCACCAGCAGGTGCCAGAAGTGGAGGTTCCCCGTGAGCAGCAGCACGAGCACGACCATTTCGTTGCAGAGCAGAAGCGCCTGGCCGGTCATGATCAGGCCGCGCCGTTCGACCCGGTCGGCGACTACACCCCCGAACGGCGATACGACAAGCATCGGGATGGCAACCATCAGGTTGATCACGCCGAGCGCAAGCTTGCTGCCGGTCAGGTCGTAGGCGAGGATCGAGCGGACGAGGAACTGGCCGTTCATCGCGAAGAAGAAGGCGATGTTCGAAGCGTAGAGCCAGCGGAACTGCTGATGCCGCAGCGAGGCAAACGCACCACCACTCGGCGGTTCGTTCCCCGGGTTCTCGACGACCGCTACTGGCACTTGTTTAGCCTAACACGAAATACCGCCCGGCCCTGCAACTTCACCAATCGCGATACATCTCGGCGGTGTGCGCTGGCGGCGCCGGCGGTGTCCATGCGGCGCGCTGGGCGGTGGTCATCGGAGTCATGCCGAGCGCGCGGTAGATCGGTGCGGGGACACCATCGCGAATCCGGCGCGGCATCTCCCACAGCAGCGCAACGCAGGCGAGGAACAGCGCGACCATCCCGGCGATGCTGAGAATGTCGAGCAGGTTCGAATCAGGACCGGCCTCGCTGAGGATGGCGTCGCCGGCCAGCGTGAAGTTGAGGAAGTTCCAGCTACCGTGGACCAGCACGCCGATGAAGTAGCAGGCGGCGAACTTTGGACGCCCGCGCAATACGCCGTAGACGCCGAGCGCCGAGAAGCCCGTCGCGGCGGAGTGAACGGCCCCCGTCCCCGCCCGGGCGGTCGCGAAAAGCCACCACTGGTCGCCGATCTGCTGTGCGCTCACCTGCTGCGGGCTGATGACCGACAGGCTGTTCTGGAACGTCTCGAGAATGTTGAACCCGGCCCCTGCAAGCACGCCCCAGAGGAAGCAGCGCGCCGCCCCGCCCTTTCGAAAGAAGAAGAACGCGACGAGCATCCCCTTCCAGAACTCTTCGTTCAGCGGCGCAACCACCGAGAGCACGCTGATGTCGAACGCCACACCCCAGGCGCGCGGCAGCGTCGGCAGGTTTTCGGTCACGGCGAACGGGTCGCCCGCGCCCTTCAGGTGGATCAGCAACGCTGCGCCGAAGACGAGGTAGAGCGTGTTGATGATGCCGCCCGCCGTGGTTGCGCCAATCGCGCCGTAAATCGTCGCCGAAGACCATTCGCGCCAGCTCAACGGCCACGCCCAGGCGTTAAACCGCAAATAGCGCTGCGCCACCACCAGTGCGATCGCGAGCGATGGGATGCTGACGATGAGCAGGTTCGTGAGCGGGAACAGCCACGGCGCCGTCTCCGGGTGGTTCACCTGCAGTTGACCGAGGCCCACGAGCAACGGGAACACGGCGATCATCAGCGGAGCGAGCCACTTCCACCGTGGCCACTTCAGCACCGAAGAGCCGACACCACCGAGCGCCGACGCCGCCTGGTAGGCGAGGATGCCCCCGAGTGTCAGCGTGACCGCCGCCGTCCCCAGCGCGACGTTGATATCGAACAGCCGCTCGTGCGCTTCGCTGTCGAGCGTGAACAGGAGCGAGAGCGCGGCAAGTCCATTGATGAAGGCGAAACTGCCGACGACGACCGCTCCGCCGAGCACGAAGGAACGCCGCCGGCCGATTGGGCCTACTCCTCGAACCGCGTGACCGCGCCGTTGTTGACGACGAAGCGGGCAGCGGCGCGCGTCATCACCTCGCGAAGACGGTCCGGGTCGGCCGTGGTCACCAGCGTCTGCTGGAAGGTATCGATGTAGTCGAGCACTCCCCGCCGGCGGCGCGCATCGAGTTCACTCAGCACGTCGTCGAGCAGGACGACCGGGTCGTCGCCAAGAGCCCGGCGGAGGTAGCTCGCTTCGGCCAGCCGCATCGAAAGCGCGGCGGTGCGCTGCTGTGCGCGAGAGGCGAATGAGTCGGCCGACATCCCGTCGATCTCGATCGTGATGTCATCGCGATGAGGCCCGACGAGCGTTGCGCCTGCGCTGATCTCCCGCGCGCGCAGGTTCTGCAGCGACCGGAGCATCCGCGCCGTCCACTCCGAGTCGTCGATCGGGACATCGGGGTGGTCGAGCCCGCCAAGCGATGGCTTGTAGGTCAGTTGCAGGTCTTCGAGCCCATCACTGAGCCGCTCCATCTGCTGCTGCGCCTGCGGGACGATGTGCCCGAGCGCATCGGCGCGCGTCCAGAAGATCATTCCGCCGGCGTGCGCCAGTTCCTGGTCCCAGAAGTTCAGCTCCTGTGCGCTGGCCTCCCGCGCCTGGACGCGCTTGAGCAGGCTGTTTCGCTGCTGCAGCACCTTCTGGTACTTCTGCATCGCCCGGAGGTAACCCCGGTCGACCTGCGAGATCATCATGTCGAGATAGCGCCGCCGCATCAGCGGCGGACCCGCCACAATCTCGATGTCGAGCGTGGTAAACAGCACCGCGCAGAGCTGTCCAACTGCGTCGGACGCCGTGCGCTGGACGCCGTTGACGCGCACACGCTTGCCCGCCCGATGGCTCGGGTCGGTGGTCCGCCCCACGATCGCGAGTTCGAGTTGCAGATTCCCCGCCGAGCGCTCGACTTCGACGGTCAGGCGGGCTACCGGGAAATCCGACGGGACGATGTCGTGACGGACGAGGTCGCTGTCGTGACTCGCGCGGCTGCTGCGCAGCGTGGAAAGCAGGTAGACGGCCTCGAGAAGGTTGCTCTTCCCCTGGGCATTGTCGCCCACGAAGAGGTTGAGACCCTTCTCCAGCCGGACGGCGGAGCGCACGTAGTTCCGGTAATTAGTCAGCTGAAGGTCTGAGATGAACACGGCGTATCACCAGTATAGCTGAAGTTGTTAGCCTGCGGCTTACTTTTTTTGAAATTGCAACCCACCTACGAAAAGTCGCCGGCAAGGTCACCCCGGCCACCCTTCCACCGCCCGAACCGCGACAGGTATGGCGCGGCGCAATGTCTCCCCCGGCCCCGAACGCCGCGCCCCTCGCGCCGGCATCCCGCCTCACTTCGTAGGGGCGTATTGCAATACGCCCCTACCACGAGGCCCGGCGGCCCAGGCGCCGCGGTTCAACGGGCGAACTCCCCCTCGCCCGCGAAGTCGGGAGAGGGGGCCGGGGGGTGAGGGCCATCCCCGCCGTTCGTGCTACACTCTCCTCCCCGGGCAACTGGCGAGTTCGTGGAGCACCACGAGGGAGCCCGGACGACTTCGTAGCATGGTCGCTCGCCTGGGCCGAAGGTCTCGTCGCATACGCCGCGCACGGGGCCTTTTTCGTTCCCCGGGGGGCCCGGGATGCAGTCCTCACCCCCCTCGTCACACCACACCGGAGGTGGCCCATGCGCGCTCTGCTCGGCGTCTACGACAAGACTGGTATCGAAGACTTCGCCCGTGGACTGGTTGGTCTCGGCTGGGAGATCGTCTCCACCGGCGGTACCTTCGCTACCCTCGAAAAGGCCGGCATTCCCGTCCGCAAGGTCGAAGACATCACCGGCTTCCCCGAGATGCTCGATGGTCGCGTCAAGACGCTCCACCCCGTCGTCCACGGCGCCATCCTCGCCCGGCGTGACCTCCCGGCGCACATGGCTGCCCTCTCCGAACACAACATCACCGGCATCGACCTCGTCTGCTGCAACCTCTACCCGTTCGTCGCCACGGTCACGAAGCCCGGCGTCACCTTCGAGGATGGCATCGAGAACATCGACATCGGTGGGCCGACGATGCTCCGCGCCGCGGCGAAGAACCACCGCGACGTCATCGTTGTCGTGAACCCCGGCGACTATGCCCCGGTGCTCGAAGGTCTCCGCGCCGGGAACATCGACGCCGCGCGCCGCCTCGAACTCGCGTACACCGCGTTCGCCCACGTCGCCACCTACGACAGCCAGGTCTCGGAGTGGATGTTCGGCCAACTTGGCGCCGAAGCGCGCAGTGCGCCGCGCGCGCAACTGACCGTGCCCATGCAACTGGTCGAACCGCTCCGCTACGGCGAGAACCCCCACCAGTCGGCCGCCTTCTACCGCGATGTCTCGCTCGCCGAAAGCGCGCTCGGCGGTATCGCCACCGCCCTCCAGCACCACGGCAAGGAGATGTCGTACAACAACTACCTCGACGCCGACGCCGCCTGGAACTGCGTGAACGACTTCACCGGTCCCAGTTGCGTCATCGTGAAGCACACGAACCCCTGCGGCGTGGCCACCCGCGACGACATCCTCGAGGCCTACCGCCTCGCCGTCCGCGCCGACGCCACCAGCGCCTACGGTGGCATTGTCGCCTTCAACCGCGTCATCGACGAAGCGCTCGCGCGCGAACTGCGCGAGTTCCGCAGCCCGAACGACGGCGAGACGCGCATGTTCTACGAGATCGTCGTTGCTCCCGGTTACACGCCCGAAGGGCTTTCGGTGCTCAAGGGCAAATCGAAGGACCTGCGCATCCTTGAAGCGACCCCGCGCCAACCCGGCGGACGCGCCTACCGGCAGGTTGGCGGTGGCTGGCTCGCCCAGGACAGCGACGACCGCACGCCGGAGGACATCGAGTTCAAAGTCGTTACCGACCGCCAGCCGACAGCGCAGGAACTCGAGGACCTGAAGTTCGCCTGGCGCTGTGTGAAGCACGTGAAGAGCAACGCGATCACGGTTGCGAAGGACGGCCGCCTGCTTGGCATGGGCAGTGGCCAGCCGAACCGCGTGAAGAGCGTGGAGATCGCGATGGAGAAGGCCGGCGCCGAGATCACGGGCGCCACCCTCGCCAGCGACGCCTTCTTCCCCTTCGCCTGGGGCGATTCGATCGAAAAGGCCTGCCAGGCCGGCGTCTCGGTCATCGTCCATCCGGGCGGATCGCTCCGCGACCAGGACGGCATCGACTGCTGCAACAAGTACGGCGTCACGATGGTCCTCACCGGCACCCGCCACTTCCGCCACTGAGCCACCACACCATCCGAGCCGCGGCGCAAGCCCGTAGCGCCAACCCCAACCGCCGCACTCCACCACGACCAGGGCGCTTCAGTTCGTAGGGGCGTACTGCAATACGCCCCCCGCCTCCACCAGCGCCCCGCAGGGTGTCAATGTGGTGAACTTCACACAATTTCACCCGCCTACCCCTTGACGTCCCCCTTAAAGTGAACGACTATTCATTCATTGAATGAACGTTCACTCAAGAAGGAGAACACCATGTACCCCGAAATCATGAACGCCCGGCTCACTGAGCTCCGCGTCGCCGAAACCAAGATCAACAACCGCATGGCCTGGGAACAGGTCTCCCGGATCGACCGTCTCGAACGTGCGCTCAAGATCGCCCGCGGTAAACTGCAGCTTCTGCCAGCTCTCTCCCCCAAGGCGCACTGATCACATGGCCCGAGTCTCCGACGCACACCTTGAAGCCCGCCGCCAGAGCATCCTCGAAGCGGCGACCAGGGTGTTCGCCCAGAAGGGCATCGCGTCGGCGACGATGGCTGAAATCGCCTCCGAAGCCGGCATCTCGCCCGGCGCCATCTACCGCTACTTCGAAAACAAGGAAGACCTTGCCCGCGGCTGCATGAACGAATCCGCCGCAGCGATTAAGACCGCCTGGTCCAACCCCGAATCGCTCGAGATGTCGTTCACCGAACTCGCCGCCCTTACCTTCGCCGGCATCTCCCTCGCCGAAGAGAATATCGACAGCCAGATGTACATCGAGCGCCTCCTGATCGCCGTTCGCAGCGGCGATGCGGAGGCGCTCGCCGAATTCGAAGCGGAAGCCCGGCGCGTGAGCGACGGTATCGCATTCCTGATGCAACGCCAGTACGGCGCCGCCACCGAGGGGCTCGAACTCCACAGCCTCGGCGAGGCCCTCTTCGCCTTCTACTGGGGCGCCCGCCTCATCAAGCTGATGGCGCCCGGCACCGACCCCGGCCGCCAGTACGACCAGCTTCAGAAGCTTCTCACCCGCGCGTTCCAGGCCTGAGCCGGCCGCCTACCGGCCACCGCCGCCAGCCATCTCCGCGAGCACGTCTCCGAGCGCACGCTCGCTGATCGGCGCACGTGCGACTTCGACACCACCAACCAAGACCACCGGGATTTCGAGGAAATAGCGCCGCTGCAGAGCTTCGTCGCGGTCGATGTCGACCAGCGTGACCGCCAGCGGCGTCGTCCGGCTGATGCGCGCGAGAAAGGACTCCGCCTGGTCGCAGAGCCCGCAGCCCTGCTTTCGATACAGCGTGACCGGGAGTGGCGTGCCCTTCGGCTTACGCCGGCGAAGCCACATCGTCGGCCTTCTCGCCGTCCGGTAGCGGAAGGTCGCCCCACACGCGTTCGGCGTACTCCGGCGTGATCGGCCCCGGCTTGCGGTAGAGGATGCCCGCCGCGATGACCGCGATCCCGATCAGGATGCCGCTCGTGAACTGCGGCACCGGAACGTTCGCGATCGTTTGCTCGTCGAACCGGAAGTACGAAAGCCCGAACCGCATGATCCCGTACATCGCCACATAGCTGCAGAATACCCAGCCCGGCACGCGCACAAACCGGCGCATCACGAACAGCAGGATGCCCAGGATGATGAAATCTCCGATCAACTCATACCCGCCGGCCACGGGGTGCACCGCGTAGGTGTCGAGCGGCTTGAGCGGGTGATTCGGGTCCGGGTGGTTGAGCCAGTACTGGTACTGCGGGCTGTCGGGGTGGAGGTACTTCACCCCCCACGGCAGGCTCGTCTTGTCGGCGAGGTGTTCCCCATTAATAAGATCGCCGATTCGCCCGATCGCCTGGCCGAGAATCATGCCCGGCGCTGCCCCATCGAGCGTGATCCCGATCGGCCACTTGTGCCACAGCGAATACACCAGCCCGCCCAGCACACCGCCGAGCAGGCCGCCGTAGAGCGTGATCCCGCCCTCGGTGATGCCCGTCACGATCTTGATCGGGTCATCGCCGAACCGGTCCCAGTGCTCGAACACGTAGAACATCCGAGCGCCGACAATCGCGCAGGGCACGCCCACGAGCGCGATCTCCTGCCCGACTTCCGGCGGGATGCCGTCCTTCTTCACCAGCCAGACAGAGAGCGAGACGCCCCCGATGATGCCGAGCGCGGTGAACAGCCCGTGCCACGTAAGCGTGAACGGCCCGAAGTCCGCCATCACGGGGTTGATATCGATATTGATGCTGAGGAACGGCAGCAAAGCGAGGACGCTCATCACGCCCAATCGTACGGGTAAGCGCCCGTTCACCATAGCGCCCCCGCAAAGGCGCGTTTCCACTCGCGCCGCATGCCACCAGCGCGCGATACTTGGACGCCATGAACCGCGACCACCTTCGCCAGCGATTCGAAACCGAACGGCGCCGCTCCGCCTTCCTCTCCTTCCTCCCGGCCGCAGGCATCGGAATCATCGCCAGCGACACCTGGCTCTCGCCCTGGGCCGGCGTGCCCGGTGGCCTGCTCGCCGGCGGGTTCGCCTACGCGCTGGTCTGGGTCTACGAATCCTTCATGTGGCGGCGTCACCATGGCAGCTGAAACCGGCCCCGGTGGCCTCTCGCACCTCGACGCCTCGGGCGCCGCGCGCATGGTCGATGTCTCCGCCAAGGCCGACACCGTCCGTGTCGCCACCGCCGAAGCCACCGTCCGCATGCAGCCCGCGACCCTCGCCCTCATCCAGCAGGGCGGCATGCCCAAGGGCGACGTCATCGCGACAGCCCGCATCGCCGGCATCATGGCCGCCAAGCGCACCCCCGACCTCATCCCGCTCTGCCATCCCCTCCCGGTCAGCGGCGTCACCGTCGAACTGGAGGCGGGAGGCGATGACGCGCTCGTCATCCGCGCCACCGTCAAAACCACCGGTAAGACCGGCGTGGAAATGGAAGCCCTCACCGCCGCATCCGTCGCCGCTCTGACCGTCTACGACATGTGCAAGGCCGTCGAAAAAGGCATGCGCATCGAATCCGTCCGCCTGCTCGAAAAACACGGCGGTAAGTCCGGCGACTGGTTCGCCGAATAGGCCAGGACGCCACCCCGAAAGCGACCGCCGCCTCAACGAGCAACCTCGCCGGCAGAGACCTGACCTTCGCCCGGTGGGCGCCGCAACAGTTGGCCGCGACGCCTCCCATCAGCAGCGCGCCTCGCCCCCGAACACCTGTCCGGGTGGCGCGGAACCGTCTTCGACGCATGGCCCCCGGCGGCTTCCACAACACCGTACGAACACCCGGCCGTGAGTTGACGGCCTGCGTACAGTGTTCGTGAACGAACCCATGGACGGTGAGAGCGATGCCGATAGCAAATCACGAGGGGCACATCCGGCTGACCGCGGCTGAGCGGGCCGTACTACGGCTTGTGGCCAAAGGGATGCTCGACGAGGAGATTGCCCTCCAGTTGGGGCAGACGGTGCGAGCGGTGCGAGGGACCCTGCACCGGTTCCATGAGCGATCTGGACTGGGCGGCCGGCGGACTGTTGCCTGGGCTGTGCGCCACTCGGAATGTTGCCTCGCCGAACCTCAACCGGCATGACAATTTTGTCCTGTTTTTGTTCATTCAAGGTGGCTATGGTGTCGCCATCCGGTGGAGAGTTGAGGGCAGGATATGCGGGGTAAGCGGCTCTGGGCGTACCTGATAGTGATGGTAGCAACCGCGGTGGCTCTCGGAAGCGCCGGTCAAGGCCAGCGGGCAGCCGCGCTCGAAGGCCTGTTGGGACAACCGGCGCACATCAACGCTGGCGACCTGCTCATCGACCTGG
This sequence comes from uncultured Anaerolineaceae bacterium, assembly GCA_964470735.1. Lineage (GTDB taxonomy): Bacteria > Chloroflexota > Dehalococcoidia > Tepidiformales > Tepidiformaceae > Amarobacter. Next base: position 23,215 of record CAYYDX010000021.1, on the reverse strand, counting down.
GGATGGCATGCGGGAGCGAAGAGTGCTTCGGCAACGACTCCGATGGCTTCGACATCCTGGCGCCCGGCGACGGCGGGTATAAGGGGACGTTGCGACTCTCTGGCTCCGCGAGCAGCGGCGTCGAACATCTCGCATTCGAGGATTCCGGGCGGATCATCGCATCGACCGGGGCCGACGTGGGCCGGTACGGCCATAGCGGAGGCCCCAGGACGACGATCATCCCGGAAGATACCGAAGACTACCCTTTCCTGGTTTCCTATGACCTCGACGTGCCGGAGAACATCTACGCCGCCGTCAGCGTTGGTGGCGAGCAGAAGGTATGGTTCTATGAGCGCTTCGGGGTTGCTTATGGTTCGCCGGTCGAAGTGCCGGTAGCCACGCTCGACGAGGGTCTCGGCCTCGAAATCGTCGGGTTGTTTGGTTGTACGTTGACTTATGGAGGCAGTGGTCAACTCAAGCGGTACGACATCTGCCTCGCCTCACAACTCTCCGACTATCCCGTGGCGCCGGGAGCCAACCAAACAATACTCCGGGTGCTGGACGACGGCTCCGTCCTGACGGCCGATGGCGGGCAGGCTCACCGGATCGAGTTGAACGGTACGGTAACCGACTACGGAGACGCCAACACCTGCTACGTCTCCGCCGACGCTTACGATGGCATCCTCTACGCCGTCGATACCTGCGCCTACCGGGTTGACGCCCTCGACCTTGACGCCGCCGCGTTTGACCACCTGGTGGTCACCTACGACGAGGCCGACCTTACCGTCCGCGACGCCTACCCGATAGGTGTGCGCGTGTACAACCGGGTGGCGCCGCCAAAGCCGGTGATCTTCGTGCATGGGATCACTACCAACTTCCGCGTCGGGAACTTCGATGCGATTTTCAATGGCATGGCGATTACCCGTTTTGCCTACTTTCAAGACGCCGACGCCGCAGCCTGCGGCACCCGGCAGAGGCCTACTCTCTTGCCAGCGACCACGGGCGCCTCGCTTTCCACCGTCGTCAGAGACTCCACGTCGGGCCCCGGCGCCCATTGCGACAGCCAGAGCGACCTTGCCGTCAACTCAGCCTTGTTGCATCAAGACATTCAGGAGTTGTACTACTCCAGTGGCGGACAGAGAACGATCCTAGTTGGCTTCAGCATGGGCGGAGCCATCATCCGCGGGGCATTGAGCTATTCAGAGTCTCTTCAGGATGGGATCGGCGGGACAATGGTCGACAGTGTGTTCTTCTTCGAGAGTGCCCATGACGGGTCTTACTGGGCAACTTGCCTCACTGCTGGGCGGTGCCCCGGGGAACTCCCGGCAACCTTTATCGACCTCATAAACGGAAGCCCGTGGGGGCCGCAAATTTCGACCAGCCGCCCAGCCGTTCATCAACTAACCCCCGGTTCGCCCTGGTACCAGTGGGCTAACTCCCACCTATTGCCTGACATTGGTTATTACAATTTCTATGGTGACATCCGCTACACAGAAGAGACCAGCTGGGCAGGGTTTCACCGGAGAACGAAAGTGTGGTTCGGGATCGGGGATCTGGTGTTCTACCCCGGGCCGAATAGCGACCCCTACGACTCGCCAGTCGGTGGCGCTGCTCGATTCAGCAGGCCCGATACAACCGAACAATGGGAGTGGGCATTCAAGCGAGCCGTCTTGGCGAAGGTCGATGATCGGATCGCTGCCGGCCTGAGCCCAGGCGCGGTGGACGACGCTAACAAGTCGGCCATGACGTTCGCCGCCGCGGTGACGCTTGGATTGCCCGAGCTGCACACGAACCTGCCGTCGCACCTTGGAGATTCCGGTCCGGAGGGCTCCTACGCCGCGTTAAACATCGTTCAATGCGGAACTCAGGCAACCCTCGTCTCCCCGGCCGAACAGGCGCGGCTGCTCATCATTTCCAAGCTCGGAGGAGAGCCTTTTCGATGCCCGGGCCATTGATCGGGACCATAGTTTTAGCGGGGATCGCACTGGCGACAGCCGGCTGTCAATTCGGAAACTCTCCTCCGGTCGCTGCGGAGCTCAATCTGATGCCGCCGGGGGTCGCCTGCCAGGGCGCGATTGATCACCGCGCCGCAACCGCGCTGGCAATCGCAACTCAAAGCCGATGGGAAGGATCAACGGCGTCCTTCGCGGACGTAGAGGCCTTCTACGATGCGGAACTTGCGGCCAGGGACTGGGTCAAGCAGGGCCATGAAGGTCCCAGTGCCGGAGCGTTGGCGCAGGCGAAGTGGGCGAAGGAGGAAGATTTGCTCATTGTCACCCAACTAGATCCGAGCGTGCCCGTCCGCGAGTGCGGAGGATTCTTGACCACATTCGTCGTGATGATTGGCTTCGGCTACAGGTGAATACGAAATGATCGATCCACTGAACGTGCTCAAGGGTAAGCAGGCCTACGCATGTCCACTCCATTGAGGCTGTTCGCTCCCGCCGTCGTGCTGGCGATTGTGTTGGCCGGCTGCTCATCGGCCAGCGAGTCGCGGGCTGACCGTCTGTCCACGTTGCCCGAGCTCCAGCTTCTGCCTCCGGGAGCCTGGTGGTCAACTGAAGTGACACGAAGCGAAGGCAGCCCTGTGGGCCCGGCCAGTGTGGGCCGCCGTTTCGTCACGACCATGGTGTGGGCGGACGTTGAGAGTTACTACAGGGAGCAGTTAGCAGGCTGGTCAGGTCCCGCGTTGGGTCGAGCGGCCGAGCCGGATCAACGCGTCGCTTGGTGGACGAGGGACGGCCGCGAACTGCTGCTCGAAGAAACCGGCGTAATCGCTACGGATCTGGACACGCCCCTTGGCGGCGACGTGAACGCCTATGCCCTTCAGATTCGAGAGGTGAAGAAATGACATGCGTTGGTGTTCCATCGTTGTCTACCGCGGCACCGTGCCGCCCGGACCCGAGCGCGCCCGTTCGCGAGTGCGAGGGAGTCTTGACCACATTCGTCGTGAAGATTGGCTTCGGCTAGGGGTGAGTATGACATGATCGATCCACTGAACGTGCTCAAGGGAAAGCTGGGCAAACAGGCCTACTCATGTCCACTCCATTGAGGCTGTTCGCTCCCGCCGTCGTGCTGGCGATTGTGTTGGCCGGCTGCTCATCGGCCAGCGAGTCGCGGGCTGACCGTCTGTCCACGTTGCCCGAGCTCCAGCTTCTGCCTCCGGGAGCCTGGTGGTCAACTGAAGTGACACGAAGCGAAGGCAGCCCTGTGGGCCCGGCCAGTGTGGGCCGCCGTTTCGTCACGACCATGGTGTGGGCGGACGTTGAGAGTTACTACAGGGAGCAGTTAGCAGGCTGGTCAGGTCCCGCGTTGGGTCGAGCGGCCGAGCCGGATCAACGCGTCGCTTGGTGGACGAGGGACGGCCGCGAACTGCTGCTCGAAGAAACCGGCGTAATCGCTACGGATCTGGACACGCCCCTTGGCGGCGACGTGAACGCCTATGCCCTTCAGATTCGAGAGGTGAAGAAATGACATGCGTTGGTGTTCCATCGTTGTCTACCGCGGCACCGTGCCGCCCGGACCCGAGCGCGCCCGTTCGCGAGTGCGGGGGATTCTTGACCATATTCGTCGTGAAGATTGGCTTCGGCTAGAGGTAAATACGATGATCGATCATGCGCTGTCACGCATTTCGACGCAGATCTGGGTTGTCTTAGGCCTTTCGGCTATGACTATCCTGGTTGCCGCCATGGCGGGCTTCAGGTCATCGGCAAGCGCCGACCCCGGTGAGTCTCGGCAACTCGGTTTTCTGGATCAGGGAAACGGCAATTACATCATCGTCGAGCTAAACCTCGACCGCACGGATCTTGGCCGATTCGCCGTCGCCATCCCTGGTTTGGGAGTCTTAGACGCGCCGGCCGTGGCATCCGTATCTGTCGATGGCAATGGAACTCTCACGGTCTCGTACAGTGGAAGTGCCTGGCTCGACGATGATGCCGTGGTGGACCCAACGTTCGGCTGGGACGTACAGCGGACCGGAGCTGCGACGGTGGTCGCACTCTCAATAGCGGGCATCGTGAATGCTGATCTTGCGACATCTCAGTTCACCATTGAAGTAAACGCTACCCCGTACACTATCTCCACGTCGCCAGCCGAGCTTGATGCGGAAGCGAATGCGGCAGCTGCGCTGGATGCTTTTGCTGCAAGGGATTGGGCAACCGTCTACGAACGATCGAGTCTGCAGCTTCGAGGAAATGAGACTCAGGGGGAGTTCGAAGCGGCAATGACGGCAGAGACATCCGGCCAGCCGATCATCGACGACTGGAGATTCCTCACGGAGTTCGATTACAAGGGTTTGCCCGGCCGAGGCACGCCCATCGCCCGCGTGCTGACCGCTGCCACAATGACGGATGGGGCGCTGGTCGTAAGCTCTCTGGCGATGGTAATGGAGGGCGGCGAGTGGAAGGTCTGGAGTATGGATCCGCCGGCGGAGGCGGTCGCTGTCTCTTCGGCGAATCCTGGAGGGTGGGCATTCCTCCAAGAAACCGCAACGGCAAGTGGGAGCTTCATCACCGGGGATCATGCAGACCTCTTCGGATCAGGCAGCGCCCGAATCCAGCTGGGTTCGACTGGCGGCGGCCTCCTGGGAACGTTGCTGTTCGCTGGTACCCGTCTCGACCACATAGCGGATCTGAGCTATTCGACTTACCAGCCCCCGGCAAACCCCGGCACAGTCCAGACGATCTCTCTCCAACTCGACATGGACTACAACCTGGCGGATTCGAACACAGCCTGGCAGGGGCGGCTGGTCTATGAGCCCTACTTCAGCGAGACCGTCGCCAAGGGCGCCTGGCAGACGTGGGACCCGCTGCAGGGAAAGTGGTGGGCCACCGGAAACCCCGGCAAGGGCGCCTGTCCGCAAAGCAATCCGTGCACGTGGTCGCAGGTGCTGTCGGCGTTCCCGGAGGCGGGCATCCGGGCATCGGTGGGTGGGCTTTCGTTCAAGGCCGGAAGCGGGTGGCCGGCCAACTGGCAGGGCAACGTCGACGCGTTCGTCATCGTGGTCGGCGATGAAGCCACCGCCTTCGATTTCGAGCCCTGACCCCACACCCACGCAACCGGTATCCTTGGTGCAACCAGCCCGCGCCGAGCGCTCCAACCGCTCAAGCGGACGCATTCACCCTCACCAGGGAGACGCGCGATGAACCCCGGCTACATCCCCGCCGACCGCACATTCCGCTTCGCCAGCGTCGTCGATAGCTTCTCGTTGCAGGGCTTCGCCTGGGAGCGCCCGGCCGCGAAAGCCATCGTCGTCATCGCCCACGGCGCCGCCGAACACTCGCTCCGCTACGGCCGCTTCGCCCGCGCCCTCAACGCCGCCGGCTTCGAAGCCTGGTCGCTCGACCATCGCGGCCACGGCGAATCCCCCGGTCCCGAAGGCCTCGGCGACTTCGGCGAGGGCGGTTGGGACGCCCTCGTCGCCGACATCGGGCAGTTCATCGCCATGGCCAGGGCCGCGCGCGCCGGCCTTCCCGTGGTGCTCTTCGGCCACAGCATGGGTTCGGCCGCGGCCCAGCAACTCGCCCCCGAAGCATCGCGCGAGATTGCCGCCCTCATCCTTTCCGGTTCGAGCGCGCGGATGGGCCGCCGCGAAGGCGACCCGCCCGCCCCTTTCACCCCGAACGCCGCCTTCGAACCCGCGCGCACACCCTACGAGTGGCTCAGCCGCGACCCGGCCGAGGTCGACAAGTACATCGCCGACCCGTTCTGCGGCTTCGAAACCCGCACCTCCCAGCGCAACGGCCGCGCCGACCTCGACCGCCTCACCGACCCCGGGCGCCTCGCCCGCATCCGCTACGACCTGCCATGCCTCTTCGTCGCTGGCACGAAGGACCCGATTAACCGCGGCATGGAAGGCCTCTACGAACTCCAGCGCCTCTGGAACGAAGCCGGCCTCAAACAGATCGATACCCTCTACTACAAGGACGGCCGCCACGAGATGCTCAACGAAACCAACCGCGATGAAGTCACCGCCGACATCATCCGCTGGCTCAACGGCGTCGTGGCGTAGCCTCTTTTCGCTATCGGAGTCGCCTCCCGTGTCTTCTGCCGCGTCCTCTAGCCAGCCCGCGCCCCTCGCTCCGGTTGTCGAACTCATGTCCACCTACCCCGGCCGCTGGCTCATGTGTGGCGGCTGGGCTGTGGACGCCTGGCTCGGCCGCGTCACCCGCAGCCACGGCGACATCGATGTCATGGTCTTCGAAGACGAGCAACGGCTCGCCTTCGACCAGTTCGCCGCCTGGGACATGGTCGCCCACGACGCGATCGACCCCACGGCTACGACCGAACCCTGGACGGGCCGTCGCCTCGAACTCCCCGCCCACGTGCACGCCCGGCCCAAAGACGCCGAAAGCCCGGCGAACCTCCTCCGCTGGGTGACCCCGCCCTACGAACAGCTGCGCGACGACCGCAACATCGACATCATCCTCAACCGCCAGGAGGCCGGCCGCTGGCGCCTCCACGAAGCCGCGGGCGTCAGCCGCCCCTGGCCCGACTGCCTCGCGACGACACCGTGGGGGTTCCCGGCGGCCGTCCCCGAAGTCCTCCTCTTCTATAAGGCGACGGCCCACCGGGAGGAGCGCAACGGAAAACCGCGCCCCCACGACCAGCAGGATTTCGATGCGCTCTTTCCGCTGCTCTCGGCTCAGGCCGTCGCCTGGCTCCGCGAAGCCATCGCCGCGGTTGTCCCCGCCCACCCGTGGCTGAACGTGAAAAACATGGTTTCTGACGTATGACGTTCATGCCAACCTCTTGACCACCCGGTAAGCGGCTTGCTAGCGTGGATGGACGGTAGTCCGGCCCCACCGGGGACCGGCCGCCGCCCGGGAGGACGCAACCGGTGGTCGCCCAGACAGCGCAAGCCCCGAACCGGCTCACGCCGGAACGCCGCCTGAAGCTGGCTGCCCGCGAGATTGTGGGCACCGCGGTCATCATGGTGGTCTACTTCTACCTGCGCGGAATCCGCCCCGATAACGTCGACGGCTCCGTCAGCCGCAGCCTCCACCTCATCCAGTTCGAACAGAGCATTGGCGTGTTCCAGGAAGTCCGCTGGCAGGCCGCCTTCCTTGGCCACGGCTGGCTCATGACTGCCGCGAACATCGTCTACGCCTGGGGCCACTACCCGGTGATGCTCGCCATCGCCCTCTGGCTCGTCTTCAAGGACCCGGTCAAGTTCCGCTTCGTCCGCAACGTGCTGCTCGTCTCAGCGGTCATCGGCATCGCCTCCTACTGGATCATCCCGGCGGCGCCGCCACGCCTGATGGAGCACTACGGCTACGACTTCGGATTCATCGACACGGTGCACGGCGCGACCAGCCAGGTGAGCTACTTCCAGCCGGGTCCCTTCGTGAACGATTACGCCGCCCTCCCGAGCTTCCACTTCGGCTGGATCCTGCTCTCCTCCATGGCCATCTGGACGAACACCACGAACCGCTACGTGCGCGGCATCGCCGTCGCCATGTCCGTTACCATGTGGTGGGCCGTCACCGTGACCGGGAACCACTACTTCTTCGACATGGTCATGGGCGGCGTCGTGGTCGTCCTCTCCTGGATGTTCGTCCGGGCGATGGGCGACGTTCACCTGCGCGAACTCCCCCGCCGCAGCTGGCAGCAGATTCGCCACTTCCGCGACTGACTCGCTCCCGCTCTCCACGCACACGAAGAGGCCCGCTCATCCGAGCGGGCCTCTTCATTCGTCAAGGATTGGCGCTCAGGAGCGGCTGGCGGCCACGAATCCTGGCAGGGGCAGGCTCGGCGCCTGCGTTCGACGTGGCCGGCGCACCGCAACCTGCGCGTCACGCTTCAGCAGCCGGGACTTGAAGAACGAGCGCTCCAGCGTCATCGAGCAGCTTGCGCAGATCCCGTGAGACACCGGGGTCGCTTCCGTCGACTCGGAAATCACCACTCCACACCACGCACACACCACACGCATTTCCGACAAACCTCCTTGCGGTTTTGAGGCGCAACACGATCGTCCTACGTGCCGGACCGCTCGCCAATCAGGGGATCCCCTGAGAGGGTGTAAAGCCTCTGTAAGAACTGTGAACTTTCACACACGTCGCGTCCCCGGCTGATGCGTGGCCGCCCTTCCGGTAGGCTTGCAGGCATGACGAACCCCCAGCCCATCGAAATCCCCCCTCCATCGCTCGACGATGTCCTCTACGAAAAACGAGAGAACTTCGCCGTCATCACCCTGAATCGCCCGGTCGTCCTCAACGCCATCAACTGGTCGATTTGCCGCCGCCTCTGGTGGGCGCTCGGCGAAGCGGCGAAGGACGACGACGTGAAGGCCATCATCCTCACCAGCGCCGGCCGCGCCTTCTCCGCCGGCGGCGATATCCAGTCGACGCCGCCGCCGGACGACGACCCAACACCCTCGGGCTACCAGATCTGCCTCGAAATCTGGAACTCCCCGAAGCCGGTCATCGCCGCCGTCCGCGGTTACGCCGTCGGCCAGGGTCACGAATTGGCCGGAGTCTGCGACATGACCATCGCCGCCGAAGACGCCGTCTTCGGCGAACTCCAGATTCGCCACAGCTTCGGGCCGCCCGTGCTCATCACGCCCTTCCTCGTCGGCTTGAAGCAGGCCAAGGAGACGCTCATGCTCGGCGAGCGTATCCCTGCGCAGGAGGCCCTGCGGCTTGGTTTCGTGAACCGCGTCGTCCCCGGCGACCAGCTGATGGCGGCCGCCGAGGAGATGGCCCGGAAACTCGCCGCGCTCCCCCAGAAGACCGTTCGCTCGAACAAGATGCTCGTGAACCGCGCCTACGAACTCGCTGGCTTCCGCCAGGCGCTCGACTACCGTGCCGACCCGGCCATCGCCGAAGCACTCGGTGTCGCCGCCGAAGAACCCGACCCGCACCTGAAAGTCCTTCGCGAGCAAGGCTGGGAGGCGTTCCGCTCGTCGCGCGACGCCCTCTACCGGGCCAGCGACGATTCCACCGGAACGTAGGGCTGCAGCGGTTTCACCATGAGGACGCGGCCGGCCACCCCGGTCGCCGCCTCGAAATCAGGGTCGGTGCGGGTTTCGACCACCCGGAAGCCTTCGCGTTCGTACAGCCGCCGGGCAACGTTGTTCGTCGCGGTTGTCAGCGAGAGTTGCGCTGCTCCCTGCTGTTGCGCCTCCACTTCGGCTCGACGGAGCAGTGCCGCGCCAACCCCGCGTCCACGCAGCGAAGCAAGCACGTGAACCTCCGCAATGTGGAATGAGTTCTCGGGTGCTGGTATCGCCACTCTGGCGCGCATCTTGTCGCGTTGAAGGAAGCCGCGAATACCGAATACCCCGAACACCCGCACCACCTCCCACGCCAGCCGCGGTGTGACCCGGTCTCCCGACTCGGAGCCCCATTGGATGAACCCGGCGATGTCGCCCTCGTGCCGCACGGCCACTATGGTTCGCGCAAGAGCCGAGTGGGAGACGAGACTGACCGTGAGCGCCTTCCGAAACCGCCGCGCTTTCGCGGGGTCGCCGGCGGCCACGGCAACTTGCTCCTCCGTCGGCTCCTCGCCGAAGGCCTCGATAATCGCGAGGCGGTCCGAATCACGGGCAAGACGGAAGTCGAAATCCATATCCGTACGGTGAGTGAAGCATAACATCTGCGTCCGCCCACGAGGCATCACTCTGCTCTATAGTTCGCCTCATACACCCATTCCCGCCGCGAGGAGCCACCCCATGCGCTACAGCTACGAACCGGACGTCGAAGCCTTCCGCCAGGAGGTTCGCCAGTTCATCAAGGAAAACCTGCCGTCCGAAGAGGAGCGCCTCCAGCGCGGCTACGAGGGCGGCTTCAAGACGAACCAGGAAGAGTACGACTACACCATGGGCTTCCAGAAGAAGCTCGCCGCGCGCGACTGGCTCGCCATGGCCTGGCCGAAGGAGTACGGCGGCGGTGGCGCCAGCCACATGCGCCAACTCGTCTACAACGAGGAGATGGCCTACAACGGCGCCCCTTCGATGAACATGGGCATCGCCTGGGTTGGCCCCTCGCTCATGCTCTACGGCACCGAAGAGCAGAAGGCGAAGTTCATCCCCCGCATCACCAGCGCCGAAGACTGGTGGTGCACCCTCTACTCCGAACCCGGCGCCGGCTCCGACCTCGCCGCCCTCCAGACCCGCGCCGTCCGCGATGGCGATGAGTACATCATCAACGGCCAGAAAATCTGGACCTCCGGCGGTCACCTTGCCGACTGGGGCTGGCTCGCCGCCCGCACCGACCCCGACGCCCCCAAGCACAAGGGCATCACCATGTTCACCGTCGACATGAAGTCGCCCGGCGTCACCGTCCGGCCGCTCATCAACATCGCCGACCGGCACGGCTTCAACGAAGTCTTCTTCGAAGACGTGCGCGTCCCCGCGAACCAGGTCGTCGGCGAAGTGAACCGCGGCTGGTACCACATGGCCGTCGCCCTCGACTTCGAGCGCAGCGGCATCCAGGCGTTCGCCGGAGGCCGCAAGACGGTCGAGCGGCTGACCGCCCTGGCGAAGTCCAAGCCCTCCCTCGTCGACCTCCGCCCGGGCGTCCGCTACGAACTCGCCGACCGCGCCGTCGAAGTGAACGTCGGCACGATCCTCTCCTACCGGGTCGCCACCATGCAGGCTAAAGGTCTCGTGCCGAACTACGAAGCCTCGACCTCGAAGCTCTTCGGCTCCGAACTGAGCCAGCGCATCGCACTCACGGGAATGCACCTGCTCGGCACGCATGGCCAGCTGCGCGACGGGACGAAGCACCAGGTCATCGACCAGGCGACGAGCTACCTGAGCGCCGTCAGCGGAACCATTGCCGCCGGCACCAGCGAAATCCAGCGCGGCATCATCGCCACGCGCGGCCTCGGCCTGCCCCGCGGCTAACTGCGAACCTCACCGCTTTCCACCACCGCGCCGGGACCCGAAACGTCCCGGCGCTCTACTTCGCGACGAACTTGTAGACCGCTCCCTCGCGGTCGACCGCGAAGTAGAGTTCACCCGCCTCATCCTCGCCGAATGAGGTGACACCAGTCGGAACCGCCCCGATCTTGGCGGTCGAAAACGTCCCGTCACTCGCCCGCGTCGTCGCCCAGAGCGTCGTTTCGCAGTAGTCGGCGAACAGGTAGCGCCCGGCGAGCGGCGCGATCGCCTTGCCGCGATAGACATACCCGCCCGTCACCGAGCAGCCCTCGCCGTGGTCGTATTCGAAGACCGGGAGCACAAGGCCGTCCTGCTTGCAGCCGGTTTTCGGCTTGAAGCAGTGCGTGCCCTCCATCGTGTTCCAGCCGTAATTCTCGCCACCCTTGCTGGCCGCCGCCTGGAAGTCGATCTCCTCGTAGTCGCCCTGGCCGACATCGCCGATCCAGAGGTCGCCCGTGTCCCGGTCGAAGCTGAAGCGCCACGGGTTGCGAAGCCCGTACGCCCAGATTTCGCCGCGCGCGCCGGTGGTGGCCGCGAAGGGGTTCGTCGGCGGGATGGCATAGGGGTTGCCGCTGTTCACATCGATCCGCAACAGCTTGCCCAGCATCGCGCCGAGCCTCTGCCCGTTCCCGTCGGGGTCGCCTCCGCTGCCGCCATCGCCCATGGAAATGTAGAGGTAACCATCGGGCCCAAAGGCGAGCATCCCGCCGTTGTGGTTCGGGTACTGATCCGGCACAGCGAACAGCGCCTTCCCCGAGTTCGCATCGGCGACGTCCGCGCCGGGCGTCGTGACGCGGTACTCGGCCACGGTGTTCGCCGCATCCTTCGCGGTGTACGCGACGAAGAACCGCCCGTTCTGTTCGAAATCCGGGTGGAACGCCAGCCCGAGCAGTCCCTGTTCGTTCCCGCCCGAGCCGACGAGGCTGCTGATGTCGAGGAATGGCTGGGCAAGCAACAGCCCGGACTTGATGACACGAATCCGCCCCGGCTTCTCGACCACGAAGAGGCGGTTCGACTTGTCGCCCGCGTTCGTCACGAGCACCGGGCGCTGGAAGCCGTTCGCCACACGCGCCGTGGTGAAGCTGCCCTCGGCCGGGCGCGGCGTCGCCGTCGCGGTTGGCTCCGGCGTCGGTGTCGGCTCGGGGAAGTCGCCGCCATCGCAGGCGAGCCCCGGGATGATCAGCGGAATAGCGAGCAAGAACACGCCGAGTTTGAGCACAAGCGCCTCCCAGAAGTTCGAAACCAGGCCAAGGAACGGTTCGCTCATCGCGGCGTCACGGGCCGCCGTGTGCGCACGAAGTCGCGCACCGTGGCGAGATAACGGGCCGGGTCGACATTCCACGCGCGCACGTGGCCCGCGCCTTCCGTCCGCACATAGGTCACGATGTCTGGCCGAAGTGCGGCCAGGCGGTCGCTCAACTCCACCGGGATCGTCCGGTCCGCGTCGCCGTGGAAGAGGAGCACCGGCACGTCCAGCGCCTCGGCCACGCCGAAGTAGTCGAAGTCGTCCCAGCGGAAGTGATAGAGGCGTGCTGCGATGCGGTTCGAGATGGCGAGGAACCGCACGGGCAGGTGGGCTAACCGTGCACCGTACTCAACGGTCTCCTCCAGGTTCAACATCGGCGCATCGAGCACCAGCGCTGAGACGCGGTCGCTGTGCGGCGAGTTTCGCATGAAGCTGAGCGTAATCGCCCCGCCCATGCTGAAACCCGCGAGCACGACGTCGTTCGCGCCGTTCCCCAGCGCGTACGCCACCGCGGCGTCGAGGTCTTCCCACTCGTCGCGGCCGTAGCTGTACTCGCCGCGCGGCCCCGTTGGCTGGTTCTCATCGTTCCGGTAGGTGATCAACAGGCAGTGGAACCCCGACTCCACGAGCGCCGGCAGGATGCGCAGCCCCTCGCGCCGGTCCGCGCCCTTGCCGTGGGTGATCACCGCCCACGTCTTCCCGCGCCCGGGCACGTACCACGCGTCGAACCGTCCCGCCGGCGAATCGAACGTCACGTCGTCGAAGGCGAGGCCGTGCGCTGCCCCGGGATCCTCCGGGTAGGCGAAGCTGTCGAGGCGCGCATAGTCGCCGGCGCGCAGGTCGCCGCCACCGGGGCGGAAGTCCCGCACCGCGATGACACCGTTCGAATCGATGACGCGACCGGCGAACCCCCAGCCCCGCGCGCCCTGCAGCAGGTACTCGCCCGCCGCGTCATGGGCGTCGACCGGCGACTTCGCAGCCTTGCGCAGCGTCACCGTCAGGTCGCTCACCGCTGTCACCTGCAGATCCAGCGGGTCGGGCACGCGGTCAGGTTCGGGCGAAAAACCGGCGTGATGGAGCCTTCGCGCCAGGAGCAGCCCCGGCGCCGCTACCAGCGAAACCCCCGCGCCGGCCGCAACCGCCGCTATCGTTTGCCACCGCATCCCAACCTCCGGGCGAATCGCCGCCGCCCCCGATCCTAGGCCGGGGAACCGAAACGCGCCTCAGAAGATGGCGATCGGGTTTACCGGCGAACCCGTGCCGCCCCGGATGTGCAACGGGTTGATCGTCAGCAGGAACTCCCAGCGCCCTTCCTCGCGGCAGGCGTCGGCCAGCGGCTCGAGATGCGCGTTGTCCAGTAGCGGCATCCCCGCGAAGACGATCGTCAGCACGTGCACCGAGAGCCCCTTGAATACCTCGTACCCCGATGGCGTGGCATCCATCTGGTCCCAGCCGAGGATCGCCGCGTCGTGCTCCTTCAGGTATGGCACGGTATCGACGTGCAGGCCCGGCGACGGCGCAACGCCCGGCACGGCGGCCGGGTTCGCCGCGAAGTAGGCCGCCCGGCCGGAGTGCACGATGACCGCATCGCCGGGCCTCAGCGGAGTGCCCTGGGCCTCGGCCGCGTCGTGCAGTTCCCACGCGCGCACCGGCTTCTCGAGCGTCACGTACGGTTCGCCGCGAAACCGTGGGATGTCGATCAGCACGCCCCGCGTGGTAATCCCGTTCCGCCAGGCGTCGACCGCGCCGGAACGCGCCCCCGCGGTCGTCACGTCACTCGCGGGCTTGCCGTTGTACATCTTCCCCTCCCAGAAGATGTGGCAGAGCGCATCCACATGGGTGGTGGCGTAGCCGTGAAAGAGCAGGCCGATGTAGTCGACCGAGAAGTCGGCGCCGGTGCGCAGGAAGTGCTGCGCCGGGTTCCAGTTCCCCGGGCCGCCGACGGTGTTCAGCGGGTGCGCGAGGCTGACCGCCCGGCCGGTCTTCACCAGTGCCGCCGCCTCCCGCCGCTTCTCCGGCGTTACCAGGTTCACCGTCCCGGCGCTGTCGTCGGCGCCCCAGCGCCCCCAGTTGCTGCAACGTTCGAAGTACCCGCGCACCTCCTCTTCGGTCGGCAGTGGTTGTTCGGGCATATGCAGGCTCTCCGTTCGAAGGTGCGCGCAGTCTACCGGCCCAACACGCGCGCCGCTGCCTTCTCTACAATCCGAGCGTGACCGCCACCATCACCGAACCCGAACGCCGCACCCCGGTCATCGCCGAAACCGACGTGCTCGTCGTCGGTGGCGGCGCGGCCGGGATCGCCGCCGCCATCGCCGCTCGCCGCGCCGGCGCCCGGGCGATGCTCGTCGAGCGCTACGGTTCGCTCGGCGGGTTGGCCACGAACGGCCTCATCATCCTCCTGCTCACCCTCGATGATGGCCGCGGCAAGCAGGTTATCGCAGGCCTCTGCCAGGAGATGGTCGACCGGCTGGCAGCCCGCAACGCCTGCCTCTTCCCGCCGAAGGACGAGTGGGGCCTTCCCGACCCGGACCTCGTCGAGAAATACCAGCGCCTCGGACTCGTCTGGGGTGGCGCGCCACACGTCGTCCGCTACTCCGTGGCCTACGACCCCGAGGAGTTCAAATGCGAAGCCGACCTCATGGTCGCCGACGCCAGCGTCGACCTCCGCTTCCACCGCTGGGCTACCGGCGTCGTGAAGGACGGCGACCGCATCACGCACGTCATCTTCGAAAGCAAGGCCGGGCGCGAAGCCATCGCCTGCGGCGCCGTCATCGATTGCACTGGAGACGCCGATGTTGCTGTCCTCGCCGGCGAACCGGTCGAGTCGGAGCAGGTGCACCCGTGGCTCTGGTTTCGAACCGCCAACGTCGATACCAGCGCCGCCGAAAGTTCGAAGCTCCGCCCCGGCTACTACCGCACCATCTGGGAGGGCGGCTACCTCCACCCCTGGGGCGCCGCCGAGCGTATCGGCCGCCAGATCGACGCCACCAACCCCGATGACCTGACCTACGCCGAAGTGGAATGCCGCCGCCTTGTTCGCGCCGAAGTCGACCGGTTGCGCGGCAAAGCGCCTGGCTTCGAACACGCCTACCTCTCCGGGTTCGCGGCCACCCTCGGAGTCACCGAATCGCGCAGGCTCGTCGGCCGCCACCAACTCGGCCGCGAGGAGATGGACGTCCGCCGCGATGATGCCGTCGCTATCACCGGGCACTGGACCAAGTACGGCTCGACCTATCACATCCCCTGGGATTCGCTGCTCGCGAAAGGAACGTCGAACCTCGCCGCCGCCGGCCGCTGCATCTCGGTCGACCATCGCACCCACCACGCGACGAAGGAGATCCCGGCCTGCTTCGCCACCGGCCAGGCAGCCGGGCTCGGCGCCGCCTTGGCGCTGCAGACCGGTTCACCGCTCGCCTCACTCTCCGTCCAATCACTCCGCACGCAACTCCTCGCCGCCGGCGCCTACCTCGACTGAGCACCCCCGGGGTGCTGGGAACTTTCACCTTTCACCTTTGTCCCTCCTCTCCTGCGCCCGTCCGGACCCCGAACTCCGCCCGCCCGGTACTGCGCGTCGCTCCGCCGCGACGTAGTCTTAGGCAGCATGTCGATGCCGCAATCGATCCCCGAACCGCTGGCCAAACTGGCCGATGACTACCACGCCTGGTGGATCGACATGCTCGGCGAACACAACCACATCGGCGGGGCCGCAGCCACGGCCTGGCTGCTCGAACGCGCCGAACTTGGACCCGGCAAGCGCATGCTCGACACCGGCGCCTTCGTTGGCGCTGCCGCCCGGTCCGCCGCTGCCGAAACTGGCTGCGAAGCCTTCGCCACCGACATCAACCACGACTTCCTCGCCACCGGCCGGCGAATGGACGGCGGAAACCTGGTGCGCTGGGTAAGCGCCGATAGTGGCCGGCTGCCGTTCCGCGATGGCGTATTCCAGGGCGTGTGGGCCATGGACACCTACATCGCCCCGCGCGAACTCTCCCGCGTGGCCGCCGCCACGGGCTCGACCCTCTGCCTCTGCTGCGATGCCCCCGCCGACGGGCGCGGTGGCGTCGAAGCCTTCATCGAAGAGTGGGGCGAATTTGGCTGGTCACTCTCCGCCCACAAGGAGATCAGCAACGACGCCACCGTCACCTGGCGCAACGCTGAGGCCGACATGGTTCGCAACCGCCCGCTCTACGAACCGCGCTACGGCACCCGCCCGTACCTCCGCCAACTCGACATGCTCATGTCGATGGTCCAGAGCTACGAACGCCACGAGCAGGGCCACGGCCTCTTCGTCTTCCGCCGCTAACGCCCACCCACCACCATCCGAACCGCCACATCAGAGGCCGGGAGCGGCAGACCGCGCTCGGGGCGGACCAGGTGGCAAGTCCAAGCCTTTTGCCTTTCGCCTTTTCTCTTTTGCCTTCCCCGCCTCCGTTCGCCTCGAACCCGTCCCTCGGGTAGGATTCGCCTCACCTGGGCTAACCGTGGCTTAACGCAACGCGCGCCCCTTTTATCCTCACGCCGGGACTCGATACGTATGACCTCGATACCGCAAACCCCACAGAACGGTGAGCAGCCGAAGGGGACGCGTTTCCGCGCCAGCTGGGGCGGGCTCGTCATCCCCGTCGCCATCATCGGCGCGATTTCCGCCGTCGAAACCGCGCGCACCTCCACCGCCTCGCGCGAGGTGTTCTTCAACATCTCCACACCCTGGTTGATGTACTTCGTCTTCGCCCTTTCTATGGGCATCATCATCGGCGCGTTCGTCAACCGCTCCCGCATCTGGCGGCTCGGGCGGCCACACCACGTGAACCGCAGCCTCGGCGCCCGCATCGCCCAGGCGCTCACCCTCGGCGCTGGCACCAGCCGCGTCAAGAACGACCGCTTCGCCGGCATCATGCACGGCTGCATCTACAGCAGCTTTATCGTCCTTACTATCGTCACGACGCTCCTCGCGCTCGATGACTACCTGCCGATCATCTTCCGTGCGAACACCGAACACGCCTTCCTCAAAGGTCCCGTTTACCTCGTCTACAGCCTCGTCGGCGACGTCTTCGGGATTGTCGGCCTCATCGGCATCGCCATGGCGGTCTACCGCCGCTACTTCGCGCCGCCCACCAAGCTCGGCTGGGACAAGCGCGAGAGCGAAGACGCCATCATCGTCGGCCTGCTCGGTTTCGTGCTCTTCACCGGCATCCTCGTCGAAGGCCTCCGCCTCGGCGGTAACGAGATCCCGGCCGGCCACGAAAACTGGTCGAAGTGGTCGCCCGCCGGCTGGGTCGTGGCCAGGCTTCTCGGTGGCATGAGCCCCGGGACCATGCTCGACCTCCACGTCTGGTGGTGGTGGTTCCACGTGGTCGCAGCCTTCTCGCTGCTCTCGCTCATGGCCCTCACCAAGTTCCGCCACATCCTCTTCGCCCCGGTGAACGCGTTCTTCAAGCGCCCGGCCACACCCCTCTACCTTGCTCCCATGGGCGACATCGAAGCGCTGATCGAGTCCGGCGCCGGCCTTGGCGCGGGTAAGCTCGAGGACTTCACGTGGAAGCAACTGTTCGACGCCGATACCTGCGTCCGCTGCGGCCGCTGCACCGACGTCTGCCCGGCCTACGCCGCCGGCCAACCACTCTCGCCGATGGCTTTCATCCAGGACATGAAGACCTACATGAACCACGCCGGTCCGCTTCTCATCCGTGGCAAGGATCCACAGGCCACGCTCGAACCGCTGGTCGGCGGCTACGTGAAGGACGAGACACTCTGGGCCTGCCGCACCTGTGGCGCCTGCGTGCAGGAGTGCCCGGTGCTCATCGAGCACGTGCCCAGCATCGTCGACATGCGCCGCTACCTCGTGATGGAGCAGGCGCGCGTCCCGGCAACAGCGCAGGCGGCCCTCCAGAACATCGAACAGCGCGGCCACCCGTGGCGCGGCACCCAGCTCACCCGCACCACCTGGATCGACCAGCTCCGCGACCAGGGCATCGAAGTACCCATGTACGACGGCACCCAGGAGTACCTCTACTGGGTCGGCTGCTCCGGCGCCCTCGTCGAACGCAACGTCTCGATCACCCAGTCGGTGGTCAAGCTCCTCATGGAGTCGGGAACGAGCTTCGGCGTCCTCGGCCAGGCCGAGACCTGCAACGGCGACCCGGCCCGCCGCCTCGGCAACGAGTTCCTCTACGCCACCCTCGCCCAGACCAACGCCGAAGCGATGAACGAGATGGGCGTGAAGCGCGTGCTCACCTCGTGCCCGCACTGCTTCAATACCTTCAAGAACGAATACCCCGACTTTGGCGGCCGCTACGAAGTGACCCACCACGCCGACTTCCTGCAGTTCCTGCTCGCCAAGGGCGACCTGCAGCCGAAGGAAGCGAACGGGGCGACCATCACCTTCCACGACAGTTGCTACCTCGGCCGGGGCAACGGCATCTACGATTCGCCCCGCCAGGTGCTCGAAGCGATCCCCGGCGCGAACCTCGTGGAGATGCCGCGCAACCGCGAACGCGGCATGTGCTGCGGCGCCGGCGGCGGCAACATGTGGCAGGAAGAAGCGGGCACCCGCGTGAACCACCTGCGCGCGGCCGAAGCCGCCAACACAGGCGCCAGCATCGTCGCAACCGCCTGCCCGTTCTGCATCCAGATGTTCGAAGACGGCATCCCCGGCGTTCAACCCGATGAGGAGAAGCGCACCATCCGCGCCTTCGACATCGCCGAACTGCTCGAGGTCAGCGTCAAGCCCGCCGCCATGGCCATGGCCGACGGCGCGGTCGAAGTCCCGCCCGGCGTCGCCTGACCGCGATACGGCCCACCACGTCCACCCGAGCCGCGCCCGCCAGGGCGCGGCTACGGTTCTCTGCGCACCCGGCCGTCCCCGGCCACTTTCGCCTTTTGCCTGAACCGCACCAGCGGTCAGACCAGCGCGCCCTGCTCCGCGTAACGGATGATCTCGTCCTCGCTCATCCCGAGGAGGTCCTTCAGCACGTACTCGGTGTGTTCGCCAAGGCAGGGAGCGGCGGTGTACTGCGGCGGCGTCGCACTGTACAGCGTGACCGGCCCGTCGTACGGCGTCGGGCCCATTACCGTGTGATTGAGCCACTTGAAGAAGTCGCGATGAGCGAGTTGCGCGTCTTCGTACAGTTCCGAAGGGCGCAGCGCCGAAGCCGCCGGTACGCCAGCCCGCTTCAGAAGCGCGACCAGTTCGGCGGTTTCGAACCCGGCGCACCAGGCTTCGAGCGCGGCATCGATGGCGGCGTCGTGCGCCAGGCGCGTTCCCAGCGCGTCGAACTCCGGCGCCGAGAACTCCTGCAGCGGCGCGACTGAGCAGAGTGCGCGCCACTGCTCCTTCGTTTCGCAAGCGAGGACCGCGTACTCCTCGAGTCCGCGCGTGTGGTACACCCCGTGCGGGCTGGCGTAGAGCGACTCGTGCCCTGCCGGTGGCGCCACCCGCCCGTTGACCGTGTAGTCGAGGATGACCGGCTCGATGAAGTGCATCGCCGCCTCCACCTGCGAGAGGTCGATGAACTGCCCCTGCCCGGTGCGGTTCCGGTGGCGGATCGCCGAAGCAACTGCTGCCAGCCCGTAGCGCGGGGCGACGAAATCGGTGTAGGCGCCCCATGGGCCGTGGGGGACGCGGTCGGGCCAGCCAGTGAGCGAGTAGATGCCGGCCAGTGCGGAACCCTGCCCGCCGTATCCGCCGAACGAGCGCTGTGGCCCGGTCTGCCCGCGCAGGCAGGTGCTGAACATCAGCAACTCGGGCCGGTCTTTCGAAAGCTCGGGGTAGCCGAAGCCCAGCCGTTCGAAGGCGCCCGGGGTGAAGCTCTCGGTGACGAGGTCGCTCCAATCGATGAGCTTGCGGGCGATCTCGCGGCCACCCGGTGTGTTGAGGTCGACGTTGAGCCCCAGCTTCGAGGTGTTGTAGTCGGCCATGAACTGGGAGTGGTTGAGGTCCGCGATGTTGTCCTTGAACGGTGGCACCGTGCGAAGGAGGTCAGGCCGGCTTGCCGATTCGACGTGGACGACCGTGGCGCCGTGGTCCGCGAGCGCCTTCGAGACCATCGGCCCGACGCCGATCCAGGCGAAGTCGGCGACCTTCAGTCCTTCGAAGGCGCGCTGGCGACTCCCCGAACCGTGGATGGCGGGGACGCGGACGTCGAAGCGAGCGAGTTCGGCCTGGTGTTCGCCGAGGCGTGGCGGGCGCTGAGGTTCGAGCATGGGCGTGGCCGAGAGTCGCACCGGGATGCCCGGGTGAACCCGCCCGAGGACTGTTCGCCAGTGGTCGCGCTCCTTCAGTTGAGGGTCGCTCAAGAGGCCGTCCATGCGCAGGATGGGCGCGAGCAGCAGCCCGCCGTTGCACCCGAGTTGCATGAGTTCGTGCTGCGTGTGCTGCTTGAAGCACTGGCCGACGATAGCGAGCGCCTCCTGGACGTCTGCGAGTGGCAGGCGGCCGGAGACGAGGTCCATCACCCAGGCGCTCCAATCCCGCGCGGCGATGTGCGCGGGCACGAGGCCGTCGGCTTTCGCCCATTCGAGTGCCGTCTGGAGGGGCGTCTTACCGACCCGGCCACCGGCAAGCTGGACCGTGAAGTAGCCGTCGGCACACTCCCACGCCCGCGGGAATGTCACTCCGGGAACGACGGAGGGGACAGGGAGGATGCGGTTCGGCCCGCTGGTTGGCGGGTCGTTGCCGGTGTTCTTCGGGTAGCCGGTCGCGTTCATCAGCGTCCAGACAATGGCCGCTTGCATCGAGACATCGAGGTGCTGCCCGAGCCCGGAGCGTTCGCGCTCGTTCAGCGCGACAAGCGCGTCGGCGGCTGCCTGCATCCCGCCGTGGAACGAAGCCTGTGGAAACCCAACCGGCACGGGCGGCCGGTCCGGGTCGCCCTGGAGCCCGAGCAAGCCGCCGGCCGCCTCAAGCGTGAGGTCGGTGGCGGCGGTGTGAGCGTCCGGGCCGTCCTGGCCGTAGGGTGTGACCGAAGCGTAGATGACGCCCGGGTTTGTCGCGGCGATGTCGGGGTAGGCGAGCCCGAGACGGGCCATCTCGCCGGGGTCGAAGCTCTCGATGACGATGTCCGCCCGCGAGAGCAGCCCGCGGAGCGAGGCGCGCGCAGCCGGATCCTCGAGGTCGGCGACGATGCTCTTCTTGCTCGCGCCCACCGACGCCCAGTAGAGCGAGCGGTCGGGGTCATCTTCGGCGCGGGATTCGTCGAAGGGCGGCATGGTGCGTGCCTGTGCGCCGCCGGGTGGTTCGACCTTGAACACCTCGGCGCCGAGTTCGGCGAGCATGCGGCCGGCGAGTTCGGCGCGCGTTGTGGCGAAGTCGACGACAAGGAGCCCGTCGAGCGGTGGCTTCGCATCGGCCATGGTGTCCCCCTCGGGGCGCCGGCTGGGCCCGCCAACCCGGGCATTCCCCAACGCTCCCGGACTATACCCGTCCGGGTAGAAGACTTCAGGCTCAGAGACAGACAAGGCCTGCGGTGAGCGCACAAGGCCTTGAGGGGGCGGTTTTTGGGACGTGTGAGAGATTTCACAGACGGGTGAACTGTGGTACCCTGCTACGGGTTAACCCCACCAGCCCATAGGATTCTCCCCGGACTCACAAGTGAATCCCCCGTCCGGGTTGCGCGCAGGAGGCAGATTAGCCGCGTGAACATCATCGTCTGTGTGAAGCAAATTCCCGATCCGGAGACGCCGGCCGCTTCGTTCAAAGTGGATGAGGCAGCGAAGAAGGTGGTTCCGGCCCAGGGTATCGCCCCCGTGGTGAACCCGTACGACCCGCAGGCAACGGAAGCCGCCCTTCGCCTCAACGAAGCCGATGGTGGCGGAAAAGTCACCGTCATCTCCCTGGGGCCCGAAACCGCGCGCGACGCCATCAAGCACGCGCTTGCGATGGGCGCCGATGAGGGCATCCTCATCACCGGCGCGGAGTTCGAAGGTATCGACAACTTCCAGACCGCGAAGGCGCTCGGCGCAGCGATCCAGAAGCTCGGCGGCGCCGACCTCGTGCTCATGGGCCGGGCAGCAGCCGACTGGGACATGGGCGTCGTGCCGACCGGTGTCGCCAGCATCCTCGGTGTGCCGGTTGTGACGCTGGCCAAGTCGATCGAGAAGTCGGGCGGTGCGCTCAAGGTCGAGCGCGTCCTCGATGACGGCTTCCAGACCGTGGAAGTGAACACCCCGGCGGTCGTTTCGGTTTCGAACGAGTTCGGTGAGCCGCGCTACCCGCAGCTTCGCCAGATCATGCTGGCCGCGAAGAAGACCGTGCAGGTCTGGGGCGCTGGCGATCTTGGCATCGCCGACCAGATGGGCGCGGCCAACCGCGACCTCACGCTCGAAGCGCTCTATGTGCCGAAGGTGGAAAGCAACGTCGAGATCATCGAGGGCGATTCGCCCGAAGAGAAGGCTCGCAACCTGGCGCAGAAACTGCGCGCCGCGAAGCTGATCTAAGGGAGGCAACGAATGGCTGGAATCCTCGTAATCGCAGAAGCAGCAGATGGCGCTCTCGCCCCTATTTCGGGCGAACTGATCGGCGCCGCACGGAAGCTCTCGGCTGAGGGCGCAGGCAGCGTCACCGCGCTCGTCGCCGGCGATGCCGCGCTCGCCCAGGGCCTCATCGCCGCCGGCGCCGATAACGCCATCGCGGCCACCAGCGCCAATCTCGCCACCGGCACCGCCGACGCCTACGTACCGGCGGTCGAAGCGGCCCTCGCCCAGAGCGGCGCCGACGTCATCCTCCTCGGCCAGACGAGCCTCGGGCGTGACCTTGGCCCCGCGCTCGCCTTCAAGCTCGGCACCGCCGTCGCCATGGACTGCGTTGAGCTGAAGGTCGATGGCGGCAAGCTTCGCGCCACCCGCTCGGCCTACGGCGGCAACGCCCGCGCCGAAGTCGGCTTCAAGAACTCGCCCGCGATCGCGACGGTGAAGGCGAAGTCGTTCGACGCCCCCGAGGGCGCCGCCGGCAGCGGGTCGGTTTCGAGCATCGACGCCGCCGGTGAGCCGCGGGTGAAGGTAACCGGCACCAGCCGCGCCGAGAGCACCGGCATCCGCATCGAAGACGCCCCCGTGGTTGTGGCCGGCGGCCGCGGCCTCGGCGACGAAGGCGGCGTCCGCATGCTCGCAGG
>CAYYDX010000020.1:15810-41318 GCA_964470735.1 uncultured Anaerolineaceae bacterium | reverse complement strand
TGGCGGTGGCCCGGTCGTCACTCTGAACAGCCGCCGACAGCGCCGGAACGACGCGGAAACCCTGCGGGGTCTCGAACTTGCACTCCACGGGACGCCCGAGGCGCGTCTTCTCGATCAACTGAGCCTTGGCCCGGCGTCGCAGGCGGTGCTCGCCGGTGTTCTGAGCATCGACCCGGCCGCCGTGGCCGCACTCGCCGACGACCTGGCCGCGCGCGGCGTCGTCGTGGCCGCCGGCGACAGGCTGTTCGCCACAGCATGGCTCGAAGGGATGGAACTCCGTCTCGAAGCCGATATCGACGTCTTCATGGCTGCGAACGCCCTGCGCCGGGCGGCGCCGCGCGAGCACCTTCGCCGTGCAACGGGCCTTGGCGCCGGCGACTTCGACCTTGTGGTGACGCGCCTGGCCGCCACAGGGCGCGTGGAGGAGCGGGGTGTGGGGCTGGCCCGCGCCGGTTTCGAACCAGCGCTCACCGTGGCTCAGCAGGCCGAAGCCGAGACCTTCTTGCGGGCACTCCGCGCGAACCCGCTTTCGCCACCAACCGACCGGCTGCCCGGAGCGCCGTTGCTCGCCTACCTGGCGGAGCGCGGCGATGTCGAGGATACCGGCGCTGGCGTCGTCTTCGCGAGAGAGGCCTTTAATGGGATGGTCGCGCGCGTGCGCGAGCACTTCGCAACGAACACGACACTTTCGCTCGCTGAGACGCGCGACCTGTTCGGCACGAGCAGGAAGTATGCGCAGGCCTTCCTCGAGCGGCTCGACGCACTCCACATCACCCGGCGAGCCGGGGATAGCCGGACGTTGCGGTAAGCTCAGGCCGGTTCGGCAGCCAGGTCGTCGTCGTCGTTCTTGCCGCGAATCCGCCGGAAGAAGCGGCCAATGTCGTTATTCTCCCAGGCCACCACGAGCTGTGAGGCGATGCCGATGCTCGAGTACGTGCCGGTCACGATGCCGATGAGGAGGACGAGCAGGAAGTTCCGGATCGTGTCGCCGCCGATGAGCATCATCGCAAGCACCGTCAGCACGACGACGAACGATGTGTTAATCGAGCGTGCCAGGGTCTCGGTCATGCTCGCGTTGACGGCTTCTTCGAACGGGATGTATGGGTCGTGTGTCACGGTCTCGCGGATGCGGTCGAACACCACGATCGTGTCGTGCACGGAGAAACCGATGACCGTGAGGATGGCCGTGATGAACGCCGTATCGACCTCGGTGCCGTGGAACTCACCCATGAAGGCGAAAACGCCGAGGATGATGAACGCGTCGTGCAGCACGGCTACGACGGCTGCCGAGCCGTACAACCACGGTTTGGGGAGCGAACGGAACGCCACTGAGATGTAGAGCAGGATGGCGATAGAGGCGACGATCACCGCGAGGGTCGCGTTCCGCGCGATCTCCGTCGAGACCGTTTCGGAGACGGTGGAGAAGTTCGTCCGGGTGACCGCGCCGAATCGCTGGCGCAGCCCGTCTTCGATGGTGTTGATTTCGCCGGGCTGTTCCGGGCCTTCGGCCGAGTTCAGGGCCGGCGCGTTTTGCAGTTCACCGGTGTGGATGAGGTACGTGTTCGTCCCGGCGCCCTGCACGCGGGCCTCGGGGTGGCCGAGTTCGCGCATGGCGTCGCGCACTTCGCCCTGGGCCACGTCGCGCTCCGTGAACTGCACCGTGAATGACGAACCCGAGGTGAACTCGATGCCCGGCTTGAGGCCCCAGAGGACGAGCGAGGCAGCCGCGATCACGAAGAGCACCAACGAGATGCTGAGATACCACCAGCGCTTGCCAGCGAAGTCGAGCATGGGTTAATCCTCCGCTGTTACGGGCGCGGCGCGCCGGCTGTTTGTCGAAGTGCGCTTCACCTCTTCGGCGTTGAAGAGGAAGTGGCTCCGCGCCAACGGCGTCCCCAGGATCATCTTCAGGAAGGTTCGTGTCACCGTGATGGCCGAGAACATGCTGATCCCGACACCGATGGCGAGGGTGAGGGCGAAACCCTTCACGACGCTGGCCCCGAACTGGTTACCGAACCAGAAGAGGATGAAGCAGGTGATGAGCGTCGAGACGTTCGAGTCGCGAATCGAGGTCCATGCGCGACGGAACCCGATATCGATCGCGGCGTTGAGTGTCCGGCCCCGGCGTAACTCTTCTTTCATACGCTCGAAGATGAGGATGTTCGCATCGACGGCGATGCCGATAGAGAGCACGAACGCGGCGATACCGGAGAGCGTGAGTGTGACCGGCCAGAGTTTGAATACGGCCAGCGTGATCGATGTGTAGATGAGCAGTGCGGCCGACGCTACGAGTCCTGGCAGCCGGTAGTAGAGGATCATGAAGAGCATGACCGCAACGAGGCCGACCTGGCCTGCACGCACCGACTCGAGCACTGAGTCTTCGCCCAGCGTCGCGCTGACTTCGGAGCTCTGGATGATCTTCAGCGGAATCGGCAGGGCGCCGGCGTTCAACTGCTTCGACAGGTTTTTCGCGTCGGTGAAGCTGCTCTGCCCGGTGATCTGGCCGGTGTCCGAGATCACGCCCTGCACGGCTGCCTGGGATAGCACCTGGTCGTCGAGCTGAACCACGAGGTAGTTCCGGGGGTCGGTGCTGGGGTACTGCAACGCTTTGGTTGTGATCTGCTGCATGAGCTTGGCGCCCTGGCCGGTGGTTTCGAACACCACGGCGAAGGTCGTACCCTGGCGGGCCGGGTAGGTGTTGTTCTTCAGATCCGAACCGGTCATCGCGATGGTCTTGCCGTCGATGACGCCGGTGGCCGGGACAAGTTGCTGGTTGTCGTCATAGACCATGAACTTGAGGGAGGCGGTCTTGCCGATGAGGTTCTGGGCCTCGGGCAAGGTCAGGCCCGGCACCTGCACGCTGATGCGGTTGCCGCTGGTCTTCTGGATTTCGGCTTCACTCACGCCGAATTCGTTGACGCGCCGCTCAACCACTTCCTTCGCGCCGTTGAGCGCTTCGCTCAGGTTGCCCTGGTAGTCGGCCGGTGGGTCGGCCTGGAGGACGAGGTAGGCGCCGCCGCGGAGGTCGAGGCCGAGGCGCATCGTCTCTCGTTCCCAGCTTCCGACCTTGATACCGCGGCCCTGGGGCCAGAAGTCGCCGGGCAGGTAGCGCTCCGGCTGGCTCGGCCAGACGACAGTGACGCAGAACGCAGTCAGTGCCATGACGAAGAGGAAGAGAAGGACGTTGCTGGTACTACGCACTGGTGTGGGATACCTCGCCGGGCGCGGCCTCGGTTGGGGATACGGGTGTGTCTTCGGGTTCGAGCGTGCTCAAGCGGCGTTGCACCGCATCGGTCAACGCCCGTACACGGATGCCGGGCGCGATCTCAAGGATCAGTTCGGTCGGGCCATCGACCGGGACGACGACGTCCTTCACTTCTCCGATGATGCCGCCAGTTGTCACGATTTCATCGCCAACCTGGAGTTGACGCACGGCCTTGCGGCGCGACTTTTGTTCCTGGAGGACGGGGCGGAGGAGGAAGAAGTAGAAGGCGATCACCGCGAAACCGGTGTAAAAGATCACCTGCCACATTGCGGTCATGGTGGGAACTCCCTGCTCGAACCCCCTTGGCCAGCTACTCCGCGGCGATCAGGGTCTCCAGGACCGAGCGTGCCAGCGCAAGCGCCTCGGGCTTCGTCGAAACGGCCCCTTCGAGTTGGGCTCGGCGAACCGATGTTAGGACAGCCCCTAACAAGCGTCCACCGGGCAGGTCAAGCTCGGCGATAAGGTCGTCGCCCGTTACCAATGGCGTTTCGCCTTCCTCGTTGGCGGCGAAGGCGCGAGCGGCCACGTAGTTCACGAACGTGCAGTGCCGCCGGAAGTTCTCTCGCGTGTACCCCGGTCCCCGCGTTGCCCAGCCGTCGGCCAGGTTCAGGAGCATGAGCGGCAGGACATGCCCGTCGATATCGGCCACGAACTTGCGCACCGCGCGGTCGGTCACCGGCCAGTTCTTCACGAGTTCGCCCGGCCGCAGGTGATTGCGGATGAGCCGTGCGACGAAGTCGGTGGCTGCTGGCCCGAAGCCGAGCTGGGGAAGCCGCTCGCGCATGAGCTCGGCGCCGCGGGGTCCGTGGCGCGGGAAGCGCAGTCGCCCGTCGGCGAATACGGCTGTGTCGGGCTTTGCAACATCGTGGAGGAGCGTTGCCAGCCGTGTGAGCGCGAGGACCGGTACGCCGTCGATGTCGCCCGCGAACGCGGCCTCGAAGTCGAGCCACGAGACCTCGGCGCGCAGTTCGGCGCCCTCGGCCGTTTCGCCGGCGACGGCGTCGAACGCGCCCACGGCCGCGAGGTTGTGCTGGAGCACGTCGTAGTAGTGCAGTTCCGGCTGCTTGAAGGCGCGGCCGGCGTCGAGTTCGGGCACCAGGCGGGCCAGTTCACCGCGCTCGTCCAGGGCGCGAAGTTCTGGAAGTGCGGCGGGCGCGGTCAATGCGGCCATCAAGCTGCCGGGAAGAGCCACGCGGGACAGCGTACAGGCACGCCCCGTGGCGTGCCTGTGACTTTGGCTACGGGCCGTTGCGAAAGCTCAGGCGCGCGGATGCGCCTTGTCGTACTCGCGGCGCTTCTGGTCGCCGGTCAGGTGCGTGTAAATCTGCGTAGTCGAAATACTGGCGTGGCCGAGGGCGTCCTGGACATTACGCAGGGGCATGCCGCCGGAGAGCATGTGGGTGGCATAGGTGTGGCGCAGGGTGTGCGGAGTGATCGCCTTGTCGAGATGCGCGTCCTTTGCATAATTCTTCAGGATGAGCCAGAACCCCTGGCGCGTCAGCCGTTCGCCACGGCGGTTGACGAAGAGCGCGGGCTCGCGCCGGTTGCGGACCAGCCGCGGGCGCACGTGGAAGATGTACTGGCGGAGTTCGTCCACCGGGCGCTGGTGGAGCGGCAGAACGCGCTCGCGCTCGCCCTTGCCGAGACAGCGTACGGTCACGGGGTCGCTCTCGAGCGCGATGTCGTTGACATCGAGTGAGACCAGTTCGGTGACGCGCAGGCCCGTCGCGTAGAGCAGTTCGAGCATGGCCTTGTCGCGGCGCGCCTCGGGTGTGTTCTTGCGTGCCGGCTGTTCGAGCAGGTCGTCAACTTCGGCCACGGTGAGCGCGCGTGGGAGCGTTTTGCCAACCTGGGGCGACTTGAGCTGCTCGGTCGGGTCGCCGTCGACCATCCCTTCGGCCGCGAGGAAGCCGTAGAACGACTTTACCGCGGCGACTTTCCGGGCGACGGTGGCATCTTTGTACTGCGCAGCCCCGCGAAGGTGCTCGACGTAGGCCACGATGAGGTCGTGATTGATAGCCTCGATCGTTCGGCCCGGCGCTCGTTCCGCGACGAACGCCAGGAACTGCGAGAGGTCGTTCCGGTAGGCGGCGATGGTGTTGTTCGAGGCGTTCTTCTCGACTGCCAAAAAGTTCAAAAACTGACCTATGCGCTCGTCCATAACGTCGCTTTACCTCGGTGCATAACGGTCGTGGGTCTCAGGGGCGGCGCCATAATAGGCGCGCCGATCGCGGCCTGTCCACGGATCTTTTGGCGATCTTTGTGAAGATCCCGGCGGCCGAAACATGCCGGTCATAATATGACATACCCCTATGGCGCAGAGCTGTCGCGCCCCGCAAAGGCACACGTCATAACGCGAATGGTAGCGTCTTCTTCCCCAGGCCGCCACTCTGCCCCGCCGGGGCCGGGAGGCCGCGAAAACCTGTACGGTAGCCCGGGTTTTGTGAGGCTTACCGGGTGGTAAGCTGGGGCAATCCAGCAACGGTGTGGAGTCCCCCAGCGATGGTTTCGTTCGAGCTTTCCGAAGAAGAGCGCATGGTGCAGCAGGTCGCGCACGAGTTCGCCAAAAAGGAGATTCGCCCCGTCGCGGCCTACTACGACGAACACGAAGAAGTGCCGTACGAGATCATCAAGAAGGCTGCCGCGATTGGCTTCGGCGTTTCGAAGGCCGGTTCGGTGCTCGATGGCGCGTCGTCGTCTCTCATCCCCAGCATCCTCAGCGAAGAACTCTCGTGGGGCTGCGCCGGGATTGCGCTCGCGATCAACAGCTCGGGCCTCGCAGGCGCTGCAATCATGGCCACTGGCTCCCCGGAGCAGCGCGAGGAGTGGATGGCTCGCATCTCCTCCGATGGCGACGAGGTTCATCTCGGCGCGATGTGCCTGACCGAACCGGACGCCGGCTCGGATGTTTCGAACATCCAGACAACCGCGAGCCGCGATGGCGATGAGTACGTCCTCAACGGCGAAAAGCAGTTCATCACCAACGGCAACATCGCCGACGTCCACGTTGTCTTCGCCACCGACGACCGCTCGAAGGGCTGGGGCGGCATCGGCGCCTACGTGGTTCCGAAGGGCACGCCTGGCCTCGAAGAGGGCACGACCTGGAAGAAGATGGGCATCCGCGCCAGCCATACCGCGAACGTGGTCTTCAACGATTGCAGAATTCCGGCGGCGAATAAGCTCGGTGCGCCGTCGAAGCCCGGTGGGTCGGCTGGCCCCGGCGCCCTCGGCGCTCTGATGACGCTCGAGCGCACGCGCCCCGTGGTTGGCGCCTATGCGCTTGGCATCGGCCGCGCCGCCTACGAGTACGCGCTGGACTATGCGAAGGAGCGCGTGCAGTTCGGCCGCTCGATCATGAAGAACCAGGGCGTGAGTTTCATGCTCGCCGACATGGCGATGGCCGTGGATTCGGCCCGCATGATGGTCTGGCGGGCAGCATGGATGGCGGGCGCCAACGTTCCCTACCTGCAGGCCGAAGGCTCGATGGCGAAGTGCTTCGCGAGCGATATGGCGATGAAGGTGACGGTCGATGCGGTGCAGGTGCTCGGTGGCCAGGGGTACATGCGTGAGCACCCGGTCGAGAAGTGGGTCCGCGACGCAAAGATTTTCCAGATCTTCGAGGGAACCAACCAGATCCAGCGCATGGTCATCGGCCGTGCACTGGAGGCGCTCCCGAAGCGGGGTTAGTCAGGGTCGCGGGGGTGCTGGCTCGAGTCGTGTGATCCCGGGAATGCGGCCGAGTCCACGGTCGAAGCTGTACACCGCCCCTCCCGTTTGCCGTGCGATCGCCGCATGAAAGGCGTCGGCAAACGCGACGTTGAAGTCCCGATAGATGTCGAGGGCCTCCAACAGCACATCGCGGTCGCGCACTGACAGGTTCGGAAGCTGGATGAGTTGTGTGAGAGCAGCGTGGATGCTCGTTCTGTCGAGTCGGTAGACCTGGCCGGAAAGCACCCAGACCGCCTCGGCGATAGCAATCGAACTCAACGAAGCGGTGATTTCTCCTGCCTCGATCCGGGCGAGCACCGCTGATGCAGCCGGGCTATGCACAGTGTTGTCGTTGAGCAGGTGCCGCAGGATTACGTTCGTGTCGAGGACCGCGTCAGCCATCGCGCAGGAGGCGCTCCCAGCGCTTCGTGGCTTCGCTCATCGCCGCCTCTTCGATGGCTGCGCCGAGTTGTTCGTCGGTCAACGCAGGTTGTCCGGGCCGCTTGAGTATCCCGGCCGTTTTCGCCACCACTGAGTCCGGCCGACTCACCGAGACGCTGCCCTTCGCCTCGTCGAACGAGACTTCGAGTGCCTCACCCTCGCGCAGATTGAGCGCCCGGCGCACCTCCGCCGGGATGGTGATCTGCCCCTTGCGGGTCACCTTTGTTCTGCCGCGTACTACCATTGGATGATGGTACTACGTGTCCGCGCCGCGTACTACCCGATTCCGCCGTTCAACATGCAGTAAACCATCCCGGGCGAGTCCCGTGGCTCTTCGCCGAGCACCATGCGCACGTCAAACGGCGCCACTTCGAACCCCAGCTGCTGCCAGAACGCCGCATGTTGCGGATGTCCAACAGTCGCGATCGTCCCCTTCTCGCTGCGCGAGGCGAGTTCACGCGCCACCCGACCAGCCGCATCCGCGGTCCGCGCGACCACCGGGCCGATGCGGTTGGCGAAAAGCAGGCCGTACGCCTCGATTCGGCCGCCGCCCTCCACGACAACCCCATCGCGGTAACCCGAATGTTCGGTGAGCAGGCGGAGCAGTTCGCCCCGGTCACGCCCCGTCGCCTCGAGGTCGAGGGCGGCGACTTCGGACCAGTTCGCGTGGGTAACCGGTGCGAGGCCATCCTGGGCGCCTCGCCCTGGCGGCGTCGCGAGGCTGCTTCCGACCGACTGCCAGCGCACGCGGAACCCGGACTGTTCGTACAGCGGCCGGCCCTCCTCGGTGGCCTCCAGTTCGATCGACCGGTAGCCCGACGCCCGCAGCCAACGGATGAGCTCATCGAATAGCCGGCGGCCGTGGCCGCGCCTCTTCTGGTCGGGCCGCACCATCATGTTGCAGATAAAGCCGGTGGGTGGGTTCGCCGCCGCGCCGCCCATCGCGACGAGTTCACCGCTACCGTCGCGCAGGCCGATGACACGTCCACCGGTCTGCATCATCGGGCCGTGCACCCACGAGCCGGGGCCCCAGCCACCGGCCTCGCGCAGCGCGTCAATCTCCGCGAGGTGATGTTGGTCCGGGGTCAGTTCGACGAAGGTGAGCGCATCGGTCATCGAGCAAGGATACCGGTCGACGCTCGAGCAGCGCTTGCCTCAGCCGATGGCTTCGAGCTTCCTCTTCAGTGCGGCGAGAAACCCGCCCGCTTCGAATCCGTCGAGTGCGCGGTGGTCGAAGCTCAGGCAGACGTTCATCATCCAGCGAACGGCGATTGCGTCGCCCTCCACGACCATCGGCCGCTTCACCGCTCGTTCCATTGTCACGATGCCCACCTGCGGAGCGTTGACGATCGGCTTCGAAGCGATCGAACCGAATGACCCCGTGTTGTTTACCGTGAATGTGCCGCCCTCGATGTCTTCGAGCCGGAGCTTGCGGCCGTGCGCCCGGCGGGTGAGGTCATCAAGCCGCTTCGCCAGCCCGAAGACGCTGAGGTCGCCGGCATCGCGGATGACCGGTGTCACCAGGCCGGTTTCGGTGGCGATGGCGACACTCACGTTGAGCGGCCGGTACCGCCGTAGTTCGTTCTGCTCCCAGCGCGCGTTGAGCATCGGGTACTCGCGCAACGCTTCGCAGACGGCGGCGGTGAAGTACGGCAGCAAGGTGAGGTCAACGCCCTCGTCACGTTCGAACTGCTCCTTTTCGCGATTCCGCCGGGCGATGAGGCCGGTGACGTCGCATTCGACCATCGTCCACGCCTGGGGCGCTTCGACATTCGAGCGCGTGAGGTGGTCGGCGATGGTCTTGCGCGTCGGTGAAAGTGTGACCACTTCGTACGCCTGGCCGGGTGGCGGCGTCGAAACGGCCACCGGGGCCACCGGTTGAGGCTCGACGACTGCCGTCACCACCGGCGTGAAATTTTCGACGTCCTTCCGTGTGATGCGGCCACCGACACCGGTGCCGTTGACCTGCGAGAGGTCGATTCCCCGCTCCGTCGCCAGCCGCATGACGGCGGGGGAGTAGTATCGCGAGCGGTCTTCCGGGTTCGTTCGCGCGCGGGCCGGCGCTTCGCGAGTGGCGACGGGCGCTGATGGAATGACGGCCGGGGGGGCGACCGCGGGCAGCTCAACCGGCGGTTCGTCGGGCGGAATCGCCATTGGCCCGCCCGACCAGCGGCCGTTGCCTGCAGTGGCGGCGGCGTTGGGAACCACGGATTCCTCGATTTCGCATAGTGGGGTGCCGACTGTCACGGCTTCGCCCTGTGGCACGAGGATTCGGCCCATCGTACCTTCGAACTCGGAGGGGAGTTCGGCAGTGACCTTCTCGGTCTCGATTTCGCAGAGGGGTTCGTCCAGCTTCACCGTGTCGCCGGGCTGTTTCAGCCACTGGGTGATGGTGCCTTCGGTCACGCTCTCGCCGAGTTGCGGCATCTTCACGATCGTCATCGCTCAACCTCCAGGATTGGCGTGCGCGCCTCGCGACGGTCGCCCGGCATCTCAGTAGGCCGCCAGTTCGCGTGCGGCGGCCGCGATTTTCTCGCGGTTCGGCATGAAGAAGTCTTCCATCGCGTGGTGGAACGGCATCGCCGGGATGTCCGGAGCGGCGACCCTTCGTATCGGCGCATCGAGATACTCGAATGCATGCTCCGCGATGATTGCCGAAATCTCGCCCCCGAGGCCGCCCGTGAGCACATCTTCGTGCACGATGAGCACCTTGCCCGTCGCCTTCGCCGCTTCGAGGATGGTCTCCCGGTCGATGGGGTTCAGGGTGAGCAAGTCCACCACGGTGCACTCGATGCCTTCGCCCGCGAGCGTGTCTGCCGCGGCAAGCGACTCGTGGAGCATCAGCCCATAGGCGAAAATCGTCAGATCGTCGCCTCTGCGGGTGATCCTGGCCCTGCCGATCCGGGTTTCGGCCGGCGCGCCGTCCATCTCCTGGCGAACAAGCCGGTAGGTGCGCTTGTGTTCGAGGAAGAGCACCGGGTTGGGGTCGGCGATCGCAGCTTTCAGCAGGCTCCGGTAGTCGGCCGGGAATGATGGGGCGACCACCTTGATGCCGGGCAGGTGCGAGTAGAACGCCTCGATGCTTTGCGAGTGGTGCTGGCCGCCGTGTACGCCGCCACCCCACGGTGTGCGAACCACCATCGGCAGGTAGGCGTCGCCGCGTGTCCGGTAGCTCCAGCGCGAAGCCTCGCTGCAGAGCTGGTCGAACCCGGCGTGGATGAAGTCGGCGAACTGGATCTCGGCGACCGGCCGAAGCCCGTAGTGCGCCGCGCCGATGCTCACGCCAATGATCGACGATTCCGCGAGCGGCGAATCGATCACGCGTTCGCCATACTTCGCCTTCAGACCCTCAGTCGCGCGGAAGACTCCCCCGGCCTCCACGTCTTCGCCGAGGAGGAAGATGCGGTCGTCACCGGCCATCGCCTCATCGAGTGCGCCGCGGACCGCTTCGATGACGGTCATCAGTGCCATCTCACAGCTCCTTGTAGACGAACCCGAGCGCGTCTTCGGGCGCAGGGTCGGGCTGCATGAACGCCCACTGGGCAGCCTCGCGGATTTCTTCGTCCACCCTTTCCTCGATCTCGTCGAGGTCCGACTTCGGGAACACGCCGTCGGCCTCGATGCGCTCGCGGAAGAGCTTGATCGGGTCCTTGAGCGCCCACTCCTCAAGTTCCTTGCGTGGACGGTAGCGGGTGTCGTCGTCGTCGCTCGAGTGGGGCCAGAGCCGGTAGCACTTCGCCTCGATGAGGTGGGGTCCACCACCGTTGCGAGCCTGGTCCACCGCCGGCCGAACCGTCTGGTAGACCGCGATGCCGTCCATGCCATCGCACACCGCGCCCTCCATGTTGTAGGCGCGTTTGCGGTCGGCGACGTGCTCCACGGGCATCGCCTTCTCGGTGCGCTCGGAGATGGCGTAGCCGTTGTTCTGGACGAAGAAGATCACCGGCAGCTTGTGGATGGCGGCGAAGTTCAGCGACTCGTGGAAGTCGCCACGGCTCGTGCTGCCTTCACCGCAGCAGGTGAGTACGACGATGGGGTCATTCTTCAGCTTCGCAGCCAGTCCAATCCCGGCCGCGTGCAGGAACTGCGTCGTCACGACGCTCGACTGTGTGACGATCTTGCGTTCGGTGTTTCCCCAGTGCGATGGCATCTGGCGGCCGTAGCTGTTCCAGTCGTCACGTTTCGCCATCAGGTTGAGCATCGCTTCGCGCGCGGTCATGCCGAAGACGAGCATCATGCCGAGGTCTCGATAGTAGGGCGCGAGGTAGTCGGTTCCGACTTTGAGTGCCATCGCAGCGCCAACCTGGGCGGCTTCCTGGCCGGCGCCCGCGATGACAAACGGTGCGCGGCCCTGGCGGTTCAGCACGAGCATCCGCTCGTTTAGCCGCCGGGCCAGCAGCATGTAGTAGTACATGTCTTCGAGTTGCTGTTCGCTCAACAGGTACTCGTCGATCGTCTTTTGCGAACGTGCCCGTCTTGTCGTCCGGGTTGCGGTCATTGCCCAACCTCCCGGTGCGTGCGCCATGCAAAACGGCAGGGCGCGAGCGCCACTGCCGTCAATGCTAGCACAACGAAATCTGGATTTTAGAAGTCCGCGCTGAGGTCTTCGATACAACCGTCGGACTGGTTGCCGGCGGTGGTTCGCGCAAGTGCGCCATCGCCGTCGAGAGGGAAGTTGGTGTCGCTCACGCGCTCTTCGATGGCGGGTGCATCGTTGCGGGTGGTGACGAGTTCGCTATCCCCGCCTTTGCCCCCGAAAAGCGCGCCCGCGAGCACGACAATCACCGGCAGGGCCGCGAACGGGATCGGTAACAGGATCGCGCCGAGCATTTTGCGTTGCATGGACACGGCCTCCTCAAAACCTTCCCATACATTTTATACGCACCGCGTCAAGTTCCGCGATTCAACCCATTGCAGCCCGGCCTAAATCAGTCGGGGCACTCGACGGTCCCTGCCGGAAGGCGTACAGAGGGCTTGTGGACCGTGGCAGCGTGATCGCCGTCATCGACGTTGGGTCAAACTCCGTGCGATTGCTTGTCGCCCGGGCGCTGACTCTGTCCGCCTTCGAGGTGGTGGACGAAGAGCGCTTCGACGCGCGCCTCGGCGCCGGCCAGGGCGATGGGAACCTGTCGAAGGCGTCTATCGAACGTGGTCTCAGCGCGCTCCAGGTGATGGCCCAGGTTGCGACCTCCCACCAACCGGCGTCGCTCACGGTGGTCGGCACCGAAGCCCTGCGCCGGGCCGGCAACGCCAGCGACTTCGTTGAACTCGCGCACCAGCGAACTGGACTCCACGTGCGTATCCTCTCCGGCTACGAAGAGGCGTTCTACGGCTTTCTCGGCGTCGTCAACAGCACCACGTTTCGCGACGGTCACCTGCTCGATATCGGCGGCGGTTCACTCGAACTGATCCGGGTGGCCGATCGCACGCTGTCTCAGGTGCAGTCGGTTCCGCTGGGCGCGCTCTACGCGCGCGAACGCTACCTGCCCTCGGACCCACCGTCCGCGAAAGAAGTACGCGACCTCCGCAAGGCGGTTCGCCACCACCTGAAGGTGAGCGAACAGCACCCCACGCTCGTCGCCACAGGCGGCGCGGCGCGAAACCTCGCCCGGATCGCGCGGATCCAGCGGGCATACCCGCTCAGCCGCCTGCATGGCCTCGAAATGAACCGCCGCCAGGTGACGCGGCTGGCCGGGCTCCTCGCCCGAATGTCGACAGACCAGCGCCGGCGCGTCCCGGGCCTCGGTTAGAACCGGGCCGATACCCTCCCCGCGGCCGCGCTGGTCATCGATGAGGTGATGGAGCTCGTTGGAGCGAAGACGCTCACGATTGCCGGGCAGGGCCTGCGCGAGGGGCTCGTCTGGCAGGAACTGCGCGACGGTGGAGCACCGCTTCCCGACGTTCGCGCCGCGTCAATCGGCGGGCTCGCCCGGGCCAACGGCGTCGACGAACTGGCCGCGGAGCCGGTTGTGCACGCCGCAGCCGCTGTGTTCAACGCCACGCGCAAAGTCCACGGTCTTGGCGACGGCGAACTCGACCTCCTGCTGCATGCGGCGCGGCTGGCGGGCGTCGGGATGCATATCGACTACTACAACCGTGACCGCCATGCCGAGTACCTCGTCCACAGCGGGGACCTCCATGGCTTTAGCCACCGTGAGATCGTCATCCTGGCGGCGTTGGTTCGCTGGGCCGGTGGCGGCTCGCCCGACCTCTCCGCCTATGCGCCGATTATCGAACCCGCCGACACACGGACAGCCACCGTGCTTGCGGTCATGCTTGGACTTGCGCGCGGGGTGCGCCGGCGCGTGCCGTCGCCTGTGCTCGAACTCAATGCGAAGGTTGCCCGCCAGTCACTCCGGCTCGAGCTGTCGGCGCGTGTCCCGCTCGACGCCGAGGTCCATGAACTCGAAACGCAGGCGCGACGGGTAGAGTCAGTGCTTCGCCTCAAGCTCGACGTCCGGGTGGTCCAGAAGAAGGGTTAGCGAATCCGCCGCAGAGCCGCCGGCGGCATCGCCCAGGTGAGAGACCATTCCGCCGGTCCTTCGCCGTCGAAGCTCTCCATCAGCGCGGCCGCGCCCTTCTTGAATGGCGCGTGTACTGCATTTGCGTCGCCGGTCAGCGCGTGTGAGAGCAGTTCGCCCATCCATGGTTCGTGACCGACCACCGCCACGCGATTTGCCGCTCGTTGCGTGACCGCGCCCAGGGCCGCCGAATGATCGCCGTTGCCGAGGCTCTCGAGTTCGGCTACCGGACAGCGCCACACCTTCGCGAGGATTTCGGCGGTCTGGCGCGCGCGCAGCACCGGGGAGGTCAGGATCTCGGCGGGCGTGAATAGCTTCGCGATCCCGGCCGCCGATTCGGCCATCCGTTTGCGGCCTTCGGGTGTCAGCGGGCGCGCGCGGTCATCGATGTAGCCCTTGCTGTTCCGCTCCACGGCGATTGCGTGGCGAACCAGCAAGAGCTCCATCGCTCAGTTCCCGGCCAGCTCGGCGGAAACGAGGGCGACGTTCGTAATCTTCCACTGGCCCATGAGCAGCTTCCACGAAGCCGCGATCGTCGCGGTGCCGATGTCCGACCGGAAGGTCACGTCGAACACCTCTGCGTCGCCCTGCTGACCCTTCTCCGCGATCTCGTAGCCGCGGATGTTCGGCATCTGGGTGACGTTGAGGCCAGCCGGCGCCTGTGCGCCCATGGCCATCACCTGGGCGAGCACTTCCGGCGTAATGTCCGCCATGAGCTGCGAGAGGTTGCCCTCCATGATTGCCCGGGCGTTCCGTTCGGCGGCCTCCCGCGCTGTCGCCGGTTGCGTCACTAGACTTCCTTCACATCGACGATCTGGAACTTGCCGTTGTTGTCGGCCCACTTGCTCCAGACCTTGCGCGTGCTCGCGCCGATGTAGCTGATCTCGGCTTCGTTGTTGCCGAGTTCCTTCACTTCGAAGGAAGTCGCGGTGATCGGATTGGAGGCGAGCGCCATCACCTTGGTCATGGCTTCAGGGGTGAAGTCACCCATCAGGCCGGCCATGTTGCCGTTCACCACGTCCTGCGCGTGCCGGTTCAGTGTCTCGCGAAGTTCTGCCATCGTTCGTGTCCCTTTCCGAGCGGTAAGCACCGCCCGCGAAGGATAGCCGCCCGGTTCGCGCGCCCGCAACGAACATGCTTACCGTGCGCTGACCGGCCCCCTCAGACCAGCCTGATCCACTTCCGCTTGCCGACCTGCACGATGGCGCCCTTGCGGGGCGGAGTGGTTGGTTCGACCACGTTGCCGTCGATGGTCACGGCGCGCTGTTCGAACAGCCGCCGCGCTTCGCGCTTCGACGGCGCCGCGCCCACTGCGAGGATCACGTCCAGCAGGAGTTCACCATTGGCGACACGGTGCTCGGGGATGTCGTCGGGCACTTCCTTGCGCTGAACGGTGCGTTCGAACCGGTCCTGGGCGGCCGCCGCGGCTTCTTCGCCCCAGAACTCGCTCACGATGGTCCGCGCGAGCAGTTTCTTGGTGTCCATGGGGCTCCGGTCGCCGTTCTTGAGCGCGAGCATGATGGCGCGCGTCTCGTCCGGGTGGACGTTTGTCGCGAGAGTGAAGAAGTTCTCGATGACCTCGTCCGGGATCGACATCGCCTTGCCGAACTGCTCGTCGGCGCTGTCGTTCACGCCGATGTGGTTGCCCTTCGACTTCGACATCCGTTCCTTGCCGTCGAGTCCGACGAGGATCGGTAGCGTTACCGGTACGTGCGGCTTCTGCCCGGCGTCTTCCTGGATCTTGCGGCCGGCCATGAGGTTGAAAAGCTGTTCGGTGCCGCCGACCTGCACGTCGCATTCGAGCGCATAGGCGTCGTAGCCCTGCATCAGCGCGTAGAGGAATTCGTGGAGGTAGACGGCGTCGCCGGCATCCCAGCGGTTGCGGAAGTTTTCCCGGCGCAGCATCTCGGCCGCGGTGAACTTCGACATCAGGCTGATGATCTCCGGGAACGTGAGCTTCCCGAGCCACTCGGAGTTGTGGCGAAGCTCGGTCTTCTCCTGGTCGAGGATGCGGGCGGCCTGCTCGAAATAGCTCGAAGCGTTCGCCGCAATCTGTTCCGGCGTGAGCATGGGCCGGAGCTTGTTCTTGTCGCTCGGGTCGCCGACAAGGGCCGTGTAGTCGCCGATGAGGAAGATGGCGTGGTGACCGAACCGCTGGAACTGCGCCAGTTTCCGCAGGGGAACCGTATGGCCGAGTGTCAGCGACGTCGCAGTGGGGTCGATCCCGAGATAGACGCGCAGCGGCCGGTCGAGTTCGAGAGCGGCGCGAAGCTCGCGTTCCATCTGGCTGCGCAGCAGGGCGTCGCCGTAGTCGACGCCGCTCATCAGCACCTTTAGCTGTTCGTCGACCGGGGTCATCGTTCGCGTCAAACCTGTCACCTAATCCTGTTCGTCCTCGCTCAGCGTGTGGGCAACGAGCGCGTTCGCATGCCCGTGGCCCATCCCGTGCTCGGCTTTGAGCCAGTTCACGATTTCCATATGTTTCTTGCCGGTCTGTGTGCGGATGAGGGCTTTCCACTCGGCGATCGGCCGGCCATACGTCTTCTCGATCGAGGGGAAGTATGAAGCTGGCCCGCGAACCTTTTCGGCCTGGCCGCCACCATCATTCGTGCTGGTCACTTCACAATTTCCCGGACCACTTCGACGTCGAGCGCGATTTGCGCTTTGAGTGCGTCGATGGACTCGAATTTCACCTCGCCCCGGATCCGTTCGAGGATCTCCAGGTCCATCCGTTCGCCGTAGACGTCGCCTTCGAAATCGAGCAGGTACGTCTCGATGGAGATGTGGCCCTCGTCGAAGGTTGGGCGGCGGCCGATATTCGTTGCCCCTGTGAGTGTCCGCCCGGCGACGCGTGCCCGCGTGGCGTACACGCCAATCGCCGGGAGCGCACGGTCGGCGGCGACTGAGATATTCGCGGTAGGAAAGCCGATGGTGCGCCCGCGTTCGAAACCGTGCACCACGGGCCCGCCGATGCGGTATGGCCGTCCGAGTAGCGCCGTCACCCGCGCCATGTCGCCATCGGCCAGCGCCCGGCGCACCGCGGTTGAGCTGTACCGTTCGTGGTCGTGCATGAGCGGCTCGATCTGAACAACCTCGAAGCCGCGCCGGGCGCCTAGCTGTCGCATCCGCTCCGGGGTGTCCTTCGGTGCGCCGCGACCGAACGCCGCATCGGGCCCGAGCACCATCAGCCGCATGCGCAGGAGGTCGACAAACGCGTTTGCGAGGTCCTCGCACGAGACCTCCGACACTTCGCCCGTGAACGTCAGCGGGATGACCCAATCGGCGCCCGCGGCGCGCATGAGTTGGATGCGGTCCTCGAGCGAGGTGAGGTAGCTCGGGGCAATCTCCGGCCGGAGCACGGTAATCGGATGCGGATGGAGCGTGACCACCCCCGGCGACAGCGCCCGCTTCTTCGCTTCGTCGCGCAGGCGGCGCAGCAGCGCCTGGTGCCCGAGATGGACACCGTCGAGCACGCCGATGGTGACGGCCGTCTCCGGGCCAGGCGCTCCCGCGCTCAGCTGTGCATGGGTGAACGACGGAATCGTCATCGCTTCACAAGCCTAGCAATGCCGGGTGGCTCGCGCATGTTTCACGGGAATGGTTCTGCCGATTGAGGTTACGTAATAGGATTATGCATGTGCGTCCGGTCCCGGACGAAGGAGATACACCCCATGGACGACCAGGCAGCGGCCATCCAGGAGCGCATCCAGCCATTCTTCGGGGGGACGCTCGGCATCCGCGTGACTTCGGCTACGAAAGAGCGTGTCACCGCCGAACTGCTGGTGCGCGACGAGCTTTGCACTGTGCCGGGCGTCTGCCATGGTGGCGCTCTGATGGCCTTCGCCGACCAGCTGGGCGCCGTCGGCACGACGCTCCACCTCCCGCCGGGAGCCGGGACAACGACGATCGAGAGCAAGACGAACTTCTACCGCCCCGGTGTGGCCGGGACAACGCTGACCGCCGAGTGCTTACCGGTGAACCTCGGCCGGCGTCTTCATACCTGGCAAACGAACATCCGCGGCGCTGATGGCAAACTCATCGCGCAGGTCACGCAGACGCAGATGGTGCTCGAGGGCTGAGCGCCGGTTGGTAGCGTGCGCCATAGACTCGCGTGGTGCGACTCCGTTTGAGCCTGCTGCTGGGCTGGGCAGCCCTGATCTTCATCGGTTCGAGTTTCCCGAATCCGCCTGGCGCCAGCGGCGGCGAGTGGCGGTATGACCTCGCTCACATGGTCGAGTACGCAGTGCTCGGGGCGCTGGCGTTCCTCGTGGTGCGGTCGTTTCGTCCCTCGTGGCCCGCGATGGTGGTCATGGTGGCGGCCTGGACGCTCGCTGTCCTCTACGGAATGTCGGACGAGTTCCACCAGTCGTTCGTGCCGAACCGCGATGCCAACTGGCTCGACGTGGGGTTCGACGCGCTCGGCGCGGGGCTGGGGATTGGGTTGGTTAGAGGTATTCGAGCCGGTCGATCCACTGCTCGGCTGTGAGCAAGGTTCTGAGGGCCACCAGCGCTTTGATTTGCCAGCGAACGCCGACCTGCTGGCGTGCTCTCAGGGCGATGCCAGCATGGTGGCGGCCGCTGGCCAGCCATTCAGCGTGAAGCCGCGCAAAGCCCCGCCGGTTGGCCGTGTACAGGACGCGCCCCTGAACCGTGGCGAACGTCAGTTGCTGCTCATCGGTTGCCCGCTTGCATTCCGGCATCCTGTGACGACAGCACCATCCGCAGGCCCGCGATTACGTCGAAGTCGAGGGAATCCTGGTCCATGTAGAGGCGAAAACTCACCGCCGGTCAGCCATGCCTCGCCAGCGATCTGGCAGCCTGCTTCTCAATAGCGTATTCGGCTGCCTCCGCTGCAATCTCGTCGTCCATTGGTCCTCGATTGGCGAGGTAAAACGCAATGGCGGCATGGATGTGCTGAAGGTCAAGGTGCGGGTAGCGGTGCAGAATCCGTTTTGGGGTTTCACCAGCACGGTAGTGAACCGCAATCTGCACGACAGGCATGCCGGTTCCCGCCAGGCATGGCCGGCCACCCGCTACGCCGGGAGTGCTCTCAATCAGCGAATCCAACTCAATCACGAGACGTTCAGTGTACTACGGCGTGATACGCGTCAGCCGCCGACTGGCGCCAGCGCCACCACCGTGATGTCGCCCCATGCGCCTGTCTGCTCGGCGTCGCACTCGCCGGCGCGAATCAGCTCGAGCACCGCGAGAAAGCTCACGACGACCTCGATGCGCGTCGTGCACTCGGCCATCATTCGCCGGAACGAGAACCGGCCTCGCCGCTGCAACCGCTCGCGGAAGTCCATGAGCCGAACGCTGAGCGTCATCGTTGTGTCGCGGACGATCACCGCACGAGCCCGCGGTTCGACGGGCTTCTTGTTCAGCACGTCGAGCATGATCGCTCGAAGCCGCTCCATCGTGACGTTCTGGAGGCCCGCGCCTTCGGGTGGTTCGGGTGGTGGCGCCAGCCTTGTGTAGATGCGAACGCCCTCTTCCTGCCGCTCTTCCAGCATGTCGGCCACTTCGGCGAACCGCTTGTACTCGCGCAGCAGGTCGACCAGTTCACGGCCGACATCGTCGTCGTCGAGCTCCTCGCCGTCGGCCTGGGGCGGCCGCGGAAGCAGCGCCCGCGACTTGAGGAAGATCAGCTTTGCGCCGACGGAGACAAATTCGGCCAGTGCCTGCGGGTCGAATCGCTCACCTTCGCGAATCGCCCGCAGGTACTGGTCGGTCACGGAGACAAGCGACACCGCAGTGATGTCGAGA
This sequence comes from uncultured Anaerolineaceae bacterium, assembly GCA_964470735.1. GTDB lineage: Bacteria > Chloroflexota > Dehalococcoidia > Tepidiformales > Tepidiformaceae > Amarobacter. Next base: position 21,617 of record CAYYDX010000020.1, on the reverse strand, counting down.
TCGTCTCGTTCAATGAGATGGAGAAGGAGGTCCAGCGGACCCTGGAACACGGGCAGGGTTATTTCGGCCATGACTCCCGACGGGCCAGCACCCCCCCGCAGGGGCGCCCCCGTCCTGGTCTTCCGACCCTCTCCGTTATCGCGCCGCGGCAGGCGTCCTCACCCCGGTGAGTGTCCTCTCGACGGCGGCAGCGACAGCGGCGACCGAGCGCATCATCATCCCGAACTTCTCATAGGTCAACGATTGCGCGCCATCGCTGAGCGCGTGTTCGGGATCGTTGTGCACTTCGATCATCAGTCCATCGGCGCCCGCGGCGATGCCTGCCATCGCGACTGGCGTCACGAGGCCCACCTTCCCGGTGCCATGGCTCGGGTCGGCGATGACGGGCAGGTGGCTCAACTCCTTCACCAGCGGGATGGCGTTTACATCGAACGTGTTGCGATAGGCCGTTTCGAACGTCCGGATACCGCGTTCGCACAGGATAACGTTCGGGTTCCCCTGGGCGAGGATGTACTCCGCCGCGAGCAGCCACTCTTCGATCTGGCCACTGAGCGCGCGCTTCAGCATCACCGGCTTCTTCACCTTGCCCACCTCGTCGAGCAGCATGAAGTTCTGCATGTTCCGCGCGCCGATCTGGATAACATCGGTGTAGCGGCAGACGGCATCGATGTCGCGCACGCTCATGAGTTCGGTGATGACCGGTAGGCCGGTCTCCGCGCCGGCCGCTCCAAGGTAGCTCAGGCCCTCCGGCCCGAGACCGCGGAACGCGTAGGGCGAACTGCGCGGCTTGTAGGCGCCTCCGCGGAGCATGTTCGCGCCAGCCGCTTTGACGGCACGGGCGGCGTCGAAGATGTGGTCCTCGTCCTCGATCGAGCACGGCCCGGCCATCACGGCCAGTTCCACACCGCCAACGGTCACGCCCCGGCCGACGTCGACGACGGTGTTCGACGGGTGGAACTCACGGCTGACGAGCTTGTATGGCTTGGTGACGCGGTGGACGGATTCGACGTGGGGCAGGGCTTCGAACGCATCCTGCAACGCCGGGTCATCCGGCCCGATGACGCCGATGATGCTGCGTTCGGTGCCGACCGAAAGATGGGCCGTCCGGCCGGTTTGTTCGATCCTGGCGACGATACGGTCCAGGTCATCCGGAGTGGCCTCCGGGGAAACGACAATAATCACGGGTGGTTCTCCACAGGAACGCGGACGGGCAGGCGCCCGTTCCGGGGATACACCGCCTGACGGCGGCTTCGGCGATAGCAGTACGCCGGCATGCACAATGGGGCTCCGATCACGAGAAGCGCGACGCCAATGTTGGAGACGCACCTCGAACTGGTTCGAAAAACGAGGGTTGTGTTGCTAGCCTTCGCGAACCCGGAGCCCAAAAACCCCGGTCTGCGGGCAGCCATATCCGCGGCCCACGAGGGGCCAACGCCACGCCCATCGGCGCTCGTTGTCCCACGTGTGGGCCGCATACACCTGTCCGCTAACGACCGGAGACATCCTCCACAAACTCCCTGACGCGTTCCGCGCGGTCTGTTGCCGCCGCAGCGTCAATGGTGGCGATTATAGCAGTGCCCACCGCTACCGCATCCCCCACTTCGCGAGCTGCGTCGGCCTGTGCCCGGTTGTTGATTCCAAAGCCGATCGTAAGGGGTAGGCCGCTGTGCTCGCGAACTCGCGCGATGAAGGTTCGAAGCTCCGCCGGGTCGACAGTCTTGCCGCCCGTGGTGCCGGTCACGCTCACACAGTACATCCACGAGTCGGCGACCTCGGCGAGCGCCTCGATGCGCTCGTTGCGGCTGGTTGGCGCGACGAGCGGGATGAAGCTCATGTCGTTCGCGCGGCAGGCGGCGACGAACGAGCCGGCCTCCTCGGGAGGGAGGTCGACGATGATGAAACCGTCGGCGCCGGCCGCCTTCGCTTCGGCGATTGCCCGCTCTTCGCCGCGGGCGAGCAGCGGATTGTAGTAGCCCATGAACACCACCGGGCAGGTGAGGCCACGCTCACGCGCTTCTTTCACCATCCGGAAGCTCTCGACCAGCGTGATGCCGTTCGCCAGCGCGATGGTGTTCGCGTGCTGGATCGTTGCACCGTCGGCCAGCGGGTCGGTGAAGGGCATCCCAATCTCGATGACATCGGCGCCCCCTGCCTCTGCCGCGAGCAGAATCGGCACGGTGTCTTCGAGCCGCGGGTAGCCGGCGGTTACGTAGGGGATGAACAGTTTGCGGCCGCTTTTCCGGGCCTCTTCGAACAGGTCGCGCATTCGTTTCGACATCGGTCAGGTCCTCGCCAGGAGAAGGATGAAGCTGAGCAGGTTGAACATGCTGTGGAAGGCAATGGCGTCCCACAGCGAGCCACTGCGCCAGTAGAGCCAGCAGAGCGTGATGCCGACCAGCGTAAACGGGATCAGCGTCGCAGCGTCGAGGTGGGAGAGCGCGAATATCGCGCTGGAGACGGCGGCGGCTGGCCAGAACCCCCAGCTCGCAAGCCCGCCGAAGACAAAGCCGCGATAGAACACTTCCTCGCCGAGCGGCGCCGCCACCACAGTGGTCAACCCGTAGAGTGCGAACGCAAAGGTGTCACGCGATGTGGCGTCGAGCACGTGGGGCTCGCCCTTGAGCACTTCGATACTCGAGGCATCGACGAGGCGCAGGTATGCGCCGATGAGCAGATAAACGACCGCGACCGCGAGGCCCGGAACCCACAGGCGGTCGAAGTCGAAGCGGTCAAGCCCCGCGTAGCGCGCGAAGACGCGCGCCGGCTGGCGGCTGCCTACCAGCGCGGCTGTCACGAACAGCCCCGCGGAAGCGATGGCCAACACCCACGCCACGCGCGCCGCGACCACGCTGCCGATGAACTCCGGCGGGTCACTGAATGGCGCGCCGGGAACGGCCTGCGCGAGCCGGAGGTCGGCATACCGGGCGACAGCGCCCGCCTTGTCGAATGCAGTGCCGAGGTCGGCGTAATTCGCGCCGCCCCCGAGCAGCAGCGAAACGGGCTCGATCAGGAGTTTCGGCACAACGTATGCCAGCACCGCCAGCCAGAGCCCAACCAGCACCGCCAGTTCGCCCCAGGGCGCCATCGCGATGCGGCGTTCGCCGATCATCGCGTTGCCACCAGGAATGCCATGCTCACGCTGTTGAACGTGAAGTGGAACAGGATGGAGTCCCAGAGACAGCCGCGACGCCAGTAGAGGTACGACATCAGCGTCGCAACGCCGACGAACGGCAGGAAGCTCCCGGGGTCGAAGTGAACGAGCGAGAACAGAAAGCCCGAGAGCATCGCCGCGGGCCAGAACCCCCAGCGCAAGAGTCCGCTGAAGAGCAGCCCACGGAAGAAGAGTTCCTCCGAGATGGGCGCGCCGATGAGTGTGACCACGGCCGCAACGCTCAATGTCAGGTCGTTGCGCGAAATCTCCGTGGGAACGGTCGAGTTCGGAATGAGCCAATCGATGCCGGTCGCTTCCATCGCCTTCGAATAAGCGAACGTGCCGAGGTAGGCGAGGATGACCGCGCCGACGATCAGCCAGATTCGCCCGAAACTGAACCGCCTCAGCCCGAGGGCCTCGGTCAGCCCGTGGAAGGTCTGCTTCGAAGCAATGCCGACGACCGCGAAGAGGAGCACCTGCGTGACCAGCGTGGCGAACATTCCGAGTTGCAGCGCGCCCTGGTCGGCGAGGATACGAGGGGGCGCCGGCAGCGGCTTCGCATCGGCTGCGGCCTGGAGCCGCTGGTCGGCGTAGGCCGCGATGTCGCGCGCCTTCTCGAAGATGTTCCCGGCGTCCTTCGGTTCGAATCCCTGGTCGCGCATCGCCGCGACAACGACGATAAACAGGTTCGAAACGATGAAGACGACGAGGAAGCCGCCCAGCCCAACGAGAACCTCTTTCGGGCCCCACGGATACGTTCGCGCTGGAGCTGAGGGCGCTTCGGTCAGAGCGTTACTCCCAGTGCTGCTGCAACGGTGTGCATATCCTTATCGCCCCGGCCACTCAGCCCGATCAGGACGTCGTGGTTGGCGGGCAGTTCTCGCGCGACCTTCATCGCGTGGTAGATGGCGTGCGAGGGTTCGAGCGCCGGGATGATGCCTTCGGAGCGGGTCAACGCCTGGAATCCCTCGAGCGCCTGCTCGTCGTCGACGGCGACGTACTCCGCGCGTTCGCTCGTCTTCAGCCACGAATGCTCGGGCCCGACGCCGGGGTAGTCGAGGCCTGCCGAGATGCTGTGCGTCTCCAGGATCTGGCCGTCGCCATCCTGCAGGAGGTAGGTCTTCGTTCCGTGAAGGACGCCCGGGCGGCCGGCGACCAGTGTGGCTGAATGCTTACCGCTGCCGACCCCGTGGCCGCCGGCCTCCACGCCGATGAGCCGCACCGGGTCGTCGATAAACGGGTGGAACAGCCCGATAGCGTTGCTTCCTCCACCAACACAGGCGATCGCCACATCCGGGAGTTTCCCGGCCTGCTGGAGCATCTGCGCCCGTGCCTCCTTGCCGATGACCGACTGGAAGTCGCGCACGATCGTCGGGAACGGGTGGGGGCCGATGGCCGAACCGATGATGTAATGCGTGGTTTCGACGTTGGTCACCCAGTCGCGCATTGCTTCGTTGATGGCGTCCTTGAGCGTCTTGCTTCCCGATTCAACCGAAACGAGCGTCGCGCCAAGCATCTTCATGCGGAAGGCGTTCAGCGATTGCCGTTTGATGTCCTCGCTGCCCATGTAGACGACGCACTCGAGGTTGAGCATCGCGCAGACGGTTGCTGTCGCGACGCCGTGCTGGCCGGCGCCGGTCTCGGCGATGATGCGCGGCTTACCGAGGCGCTTCGCCAGCAACGCCTGCCCGAGCGCGTTATTGATCTTGTGCGCGCCGGTGTGTGCGAGGTCTTCGCGCTTCAGCCAGATACGCGCGCCGCCGCATTCGCGGGTCAACCGCTCGGCGAAGTAGAGCGGCGTTTCGCGGCCGACGTAGTGGTGGAGCAGGTCGTCGAGTTCGCGCTGGAACCCGGGGTCGCGCCTCGCCTCGCCATACGCGACCTCGAGGTCTTCGTGCGCGGCGACCAGTGTCTCCGGGATATACCGCCCGCCGAACTCGCCGAAGCGCGACGGGGAGGCAACGTTAGCGGCCAACCTGTACCCCTTTCGCCGCGCGGATGAATGCGCGGATCTTCTCGATGTCTTTCGCGCCGTCGGTCTCCACGCCAGTCGAGACATCGACTGCCCATGGCTCGACTGCGCGGATAGCGTCGGCGACGTTGCCGGGCGAGAGACCGCCGGCGAGGAGAAACGGCTTCGTGCGCGCGACCTCTGCTGCTACATCCCAGTCGAACTGCTCGCCAGTCCCGCCGAGCGCCGCGGCCGACCCCTTATCGAGGTGAAGCGCGGCTGAAACACCGGCTACGCAACGGTCCTCCACGTCGAACGCGGTCATCTGGTCTCTTACGTGGATCGTGCGGATGACCGGGCGATGGACGCGCCGCACGAAGTCGTCGTCTTCCCCGCCTGAGAGCTGAACGAGGTCGAGCCCGGCGGCGTCGGCGATATCGTTGACCTCGTCCGGGTTCATCCCCGCGAAGACGCCCACGATGAGCGGGCGCCAGCGCGCCGCCGACTGGTCGATCGCCTCCGCCCAGGCGCCGAACCAGGTGCGCGCCGAGACTTCGCCGCGCACCGGCCCTTCGAACATCGCCTCCCGGCCCTGTGTCCGGTTCTCCTTGATCGCCTCGACGATGTCGTGGCACTGCTGCGGGGTCACCCGCCGCTTCGACTCGGCGAACACCACGCCGATGAAGTCGGCGCCCGCCTTCGCCG
>CAYYDX010000020.1:0-15710 GCA_964470735.1 uncultured Anaerolineaceae bacterium | reverse complement strand
CTTGATCCCGCAGATTTTGACGAGCGTCATGCCCTCACCCCCAGCCCCTCTCCCGACTCGTGCCTCGCGGGAGAGGGGAGCGAGCCATCGCGGAATAGAGCACGCCGCTTCGACTCGGCGAACACCACGCCGATGAAGTCGGCGCCCGCCTTCGCCGTCTCGAGCGCCGTAGTCGCGTCCTTGATCCCGCAGATTTTGACGAGCGTCATGCCCTCACCCCCAGCCCCTCTCCCGCGAGGCACGAGTCGGGAGAGGGGAGCGAGTCCCCGCGGAGTTCACGGATCTTCGCCGCCGGGTCCGAGGCCACCATGAGCGCCTCGCCAACCAGGATTGCGGACGCGCCCGCAGCTTCGAACCGCTCCACATCCGCGCGTTCGCTGATCCCACTGAGGGCGGCGAGGATCACGTCTGCGCCTGCCATCTCTGCGAGCCGGTCTGTTGTCCCGAGGTCGACCTTGAACGTGCGCAGGTCGCGGTTGTTGACACCAATTACGTTCGCGCCGGCGTCGAGTGCGCGGAACATTTCATCCGCGTTGTTCACTTCGACCAGCGGTTCCATCCCCAGCTCTCGCGAGAGTGCCATCAGGTCCGCCAGTTCACCGTCGGCGAGTGCGGCGACGATGAGCAGGACGGTGTCAGCGCCGTGCACACGGGCTTCGACCACCTGGTAGGGGTCGATGATGAAGTCCTTGCGCAACACCGCCGGGCGGCCTGCGCCCATGGGTTCGATGGCGGCGCGCACCCCTGCCATATCATCGAGCGTGCCCTTAAACCAGGCCGGTTCGGTGAGCACGGAGATACCGGCGGCGCCGCCCGTTGCGTACTTCAGCGCCTGCGCCACCGCATCCATGCCGGGTGCGATGTCTCCCTTGCTCGGCGATGCGCGCTTCACCTCGGCGATGACCGCCATCGGCCGGTCTCGCTTCAGGCGTTCGGCGAAGTCGATCGGCGCCGGGGCAGTTGCGAGTTGGCGCTGAAGACCCGGCAGCGGTGCACGCGCTTTTGCGCCGGCGACATCGAGCCGCCGGCGCGCCACGATCGTGTCGAGGATCGTCGCCTCAGCCACCGGCCGCCCCCTGGGTGAGCGCGAGGTACTGGTCGAGCACTTCGCGCGCGCGCCCGGTCGCAATTGATTCGCGTGCGAGGCTCACGCCTTCCAGGAAGTTTCCGGCCTTCCCCGCGACGAACAGCGAGGCGGCGGCGTTCATGACCACGAAGTCAGCCTTGGCGCCGTCGGCGCCGTCGAGAATCGCGAGGATGTCTCCGGCGTTCCGGGCGGCCTCGCCGCCGGCCACCTCCGCCAGCGGGTGGAGCGGTAGACCGAAGTCCCCAGGCGAGATGTCGCGCTCTTCGACTACGCCCTCGCCGACGAGCCATGCGTGTGTCGGTCCTGCTGTACTGATTTCGTCGAGACCGTCGGCGGAGTGGACGACCATCGCCCGGCCGATGCCGCGCAGTGCCAGCGCTTCCGCGACCACTGGCCCGATGGTTCGCGAACCGACGCCGACCAGCTGGGCGCGCGGGTTCGCCGGGTTCGAAAGCGGGCCGAGGATGTTGAACATCGTGCGCACAGCGATCTCGCGCCTCGGTCCGCCGACGTGGCGCATCGCCGGGTGGAACCGCTGGGCAAACAGAAACCCGAATCCGCAACCGTTGATGACCCTTGCTACTTGCTCACCGCCAAGGTCGATGCGCGCCCCGAGCGCTTCGAGGACATCGGCGCTGCCGCATTTCGACGATGCTGCACGATTGCCGTGTTTCGCCACACGGACCCCCGCCCCCGCGACGACGAAACCCGCCGCCGTGGAGACGTTGATGGTGTCGATACCGTCGCCGCCGGTCCCGCAGATGTCGATGACGTCCTCGGCAGGGCACGGCTCAGCATGAGTTTGCATAACGGTCAGACCGGCAGCGATCGCCTCGGGCGTTTCGCCGCGCACGCGCATCGCCGCGAGGAATGCGCCGATCTGCGCCGGAGTGGCCGCCCCGGTCATGATCTCTTCGAGCGCCCCGGCCGCTTCGGCGCCAGAGAGTGGGCCACGGTCGATGAGCGCTCGGATTGCGTCCTGGATCACCATGTGCCGCCCTCCATCTCCAGGAAGTTCCACAGCAACTCCTTGCCGTGTTCGGTCGCGATCGACTCGGGGTGGAACTGCACGCCTTCGACCGTGAGCGTCTTGTGGCGCACACCCATGATGACGCCGCTTTCCGAATATGCGGTCACCTTGAGTTCTTCTGGCAGCGTCTCCGGTGTCCCGGCCAGCGAGTGGTAACGCACCGCGTTGAAGCGCTCCGGGATCTCGCGGAAGACCCCCTCGCCGTCGTGCTCGATCGTCGAGGTCTTTCCGTGCTTGATCTCGCCCGCGCCGGCCACTGTTCCGCCGTAAACGTCGAAGATGCACTGGTGGCCCAGACAAACGCCGAGCACCGGCACTTTGCCCGCGAACTCCCGGATAACATCGCGCGAGATGCCCGCGTCGTCAGGGTCGCCGGGGCCGGGCGAAATCACCACGTGGTCCGGTTCGAGCGCCCGAATTTCATCAAGGGTGACCTGGTCGTTGCGGAACACCTTCACCTCGGCCCCCAGTTCGGCAAGGTACTGGTAGAGGTTGTAGGTGAAGCTGTCATAGTTGTCGATGAGGACGGTGGTCATCGGTCCAGGTTCTCCTCACGCGCGAGGTCGTCGGCGATATGGTTGAGGGCGTCGGCGAGTTCTTCCGGCGTGTAGCCGTAGCCGCGCCGGTCGAGCTTGAACTTCTTCGCGAGGTAGGAGGGTTCCAGCGAAGCCGCCGAGCGAAGGTTCAACGGGTAGGCGCTGCCCGGTTCGCCCATCAGCGAGACGAGGAAGTACCCGTCGCCGGCGGAGCGTGTAAAGCTGGCGGTTTCTTGCAGTAGTGGCACGAGGACGAGTTCGACGCCTCCGATGCGGTAGAAGCGCACACCAACGTGAGCAACCTGCTTCTCGAGATTCGTGGTCATCGCGTTTCTGCCAGTTCCGCGAAGAGCGAGAGCACGTCGCCGGGAGTCTTCGCCGTGTGGTCGGGGAGCATTTCGAGGAGGAGTTCCGAATCGAGTGTGCCCCAGAGCGCCGCCACCGAGGTCACGCCGGCGTTGCGTGCGCCAAGGATGTCGGCCGGGCTGTCGCCAACGAACAACACCCGTTCTCCGGGTTCGATGAGCAACCGGTCGAGCGCTTCGTAGATCGGCGCCGGGTCGGGCTTGTGCGCGTCGGTGTCATCGGCCCCCACGACCGACCGGAAGTAGCGCAGCAGTCCGGATGAGGTCAGTTCTTCGATGGCGCCGTGGGCGATCTTGGAGGTGACGATCGCCATCGGGACTTCGGCGGCTTCGAACGCGTCGAGCACCGCGATCACTCCGGGGAACGGCTGCACGTGCCGGTCGAGTTCGTAGTAGAACTCGCGGTAGGTGTTCACGAATCGCATGTAGTCGGTGTCCCCAAGGAGGCGCTTGCCCATGTCTTCGAGCGACCCGCCGCGGTGCGAGCGCCAGAGCGCCTCGGGGTCGATGCTGCCGCCGATGCACCGGTCGTACGCGTACGCGAGGGCCTTCATCCTGCCCGGCAGCGTATTCAGGAGGGTGTCGTCCATATCCCAGAGCAGGGCCTTCATTCCAGCCTCCCTGGCCGCGGGATCCCGCGCTTCTCGAATACCTGCTCCATGAGCGGCCATGCGCTGAGGGCCGCCGGGAAGCCCGCGTAGACGGCAACCATGCGAAGTGTCTGTGTGATCGCTTCGGGCGATGCGCCGTGATTGAGGGCGCCGTGGATGTGCGACGTCAGCGCCGCGCCGGCGTGGCCCTGTGCGGCGATCATCGCCACCGCGAGGAGGCTGCGCGTGCGCCGGTCGAGGGCGGGGTTCGCCCACACCTCGCCGAGCGCGAAGTCGATGACGTCTCCCGCGAGTTCTGGCTGCGCTTTCAGCATGCCCTCCGCGGCGACGAGCGGGTCTGTCCCGCGTATTGTGCGGAGAACATCGAGACCTGCAGCACGGCGGTCACTGAACACTGCCGTTTCCGGGGCAGGCTCCTGGATACCGGCGAGCGCAGCCATGATGCGGGCGTCCTGGTCTTCGGGTTCGCGCAGGCCATATGCCTCAAGCACCGCATTGCGCACGTGTTCGTCCATCGCCACCTGGCGCAGGTCTTCGAGGCTGAACCAGCCCGCGCTCACATCTGGCGAGACCGACGGGTCGCCTGTCCAGTCGCTGGCGGCATACAGGTTGAAGACGATCTGGCCGTCGTCCGCCGGGACGAAGTGCGTTTGGATGAAGTCTTCCTCGATGGCGGGCGCCATAACGCCGAGCCGCTGCAGCACGGCGTCCATCTCGGCATCGATGTCGTCGTTTTCGGGCGGGAGCGGGCCGCCGGGGAGTTCCCACGGGGCCCGGGGGGACCGCCTCAGGAGGAAGAGCAGCCCATCGCGCTGGAGGATTGCACCCATCCGGATGTCCTGCTTCATCGCGTTCTCACCGCCTGCGTCTGGAGGACGCTGAGCAGCAGGATGCGCAGCGATGAAGGCAGGGCGGTCAGCGGGATGTCGTCCTCGCTGAGCCAGCGGCCCCGGTCAGGCGCGATCTCGCCATCCCACTCCCACACGCTATAGAAGCCGGAGAACCGCTCGCGGTCTTCATCGGGGTTGCGATAGTCGAACGCGCCCTGCGCCCAGATCGACCGCGCCTCGATTTCGAGCTGATCCCAGAGGTGCGCGCGAAGTTCGACCTTGCGGTCTTCGGCCATCGGACGGAAGACGCCGCCGGGCAACCCGAAATGGCCGTCCATGGCGCGCACGAACACCCGCCCATCGCGGATGAGCAGGCCATAGACGCAGTCGGGCTTCCTGTCGGTCACGGATTATCCTGCGGCGTGTGCGGGGGACCTGGCCTCCGCGGCGGCAATTTCGGCCTGGTCGATGGCGCGCATCACAGCGCCCATCTTATTCACGGTTTCAACGTACTCTGCGTACGGTTCGGAGTCGTAAACGATGCCGCCGCCGGCCTGCACGTAAGCCACGCCGTCCTTCACGAGCATCGTGCGAATGGCAATGCAGGTATCGAGCGTCCCGGCGAAGCTGGCGTAGCCCACCGCGCCCGCGTAGATCCCGCGCTTCGATGGTTCCAGTTCGGCAATGATCTCCATTGCGCGAACCTTCGGCGCGCCGGTCACCGTGCCCGCCGGGAAGACAGCGCGGAAGGCGTCGAACGGTGTCTTCCCCTCGGCCAGCCGCCCCGACACATGCGAGACGATGTGCATGACGTGCGAGTACTTCTCGATCTCCATGTACTGGTCGACGTGAACCGTGCCCGGTGCGCTCACGCGGCCAACATCATTGCGGCCGAGGTCAACCAGCATGATGTGCTCGGCACACTCCTTCTCGTCGCCCAGCAGTTCGGCCGCCAGTGCGTCGTCCTCCTCGTTCGAAGCGCCACGTCGCCGGGTCCCGGCGATCGGGTGGTTCACAACGAGACCATCCTCCACTCGCACCAGCAGCTCCGGCGATGCACCAACGACCTGGAATCCCCCGAGGTCGAGATAGAACATGTACGGCGACGGGTTCACTGTGCGGAGTTGGCGGTAGATGTTGAACGGGTGCACCGCGGTCGGCCGGGCGATCCGGTGTGATGGCACGGTCTGGATCGTCTCGCCCGCGACCACGTACTCGCGGATTCGCTCGGCCATCATCTCGTAGCCTTCGCGGCCGACGTTGCTTTCGCCGCGGTTGTTCGTGCGAAAAACGGCGGCGACTTCCTGCTCCGGGAGCCGGACGGACGTGTTCGTCAGCCGCTCGACGATCTCGTCGATCTGTGCGCTGGCGGCGGCGTACGAAGCGGCGATGTCGCCCTCGGTGCGGCAGTGCGCCACCACCTTAATCGTGTGGCGAAGGTGGTCGAACACCACCATCGAATCGCAGAGGAGGAAGACGGCTTCCGGGATACCGAGCGGGTCGGCTTCGGGCGGCTTCACGCGCGGCTCGAAATGGCGAACCGCGTCGTACGCGACGTAGCCGATGGCGCCGCCGCTGAATGCCGGCACGCCGGGAATCGGCACGGCGCGGTAGTTCGCCAGTTCCGCCTCGAGCGGCGCCAGCGGGTCGCCGTCGTACGCTTCGCCCGGGCCCGTGCGAATCACACGGTACGGGTTCGTTCCGATGAACGAGTAGCGCGCCAGCCGCTCGCCACCTTCGACCGATTCGAGCAGGAACGAGTAGTCACCGGACTGCACCTTGAGGAACGCCGACACCGGCGTCTCCAGGTCGGCGGTGATCTCGCGGTACACCGGCACGAGGTTCCCCTCGCCCTTTGCGGCTATCGCCTGCACCTCTTCGAGCGATGGATGGAGCATCAATAGCGCTCCAGGTAGTTCATATCGAGTGCGTCGCGAACCATCTCCATGGTCTCGCGCGAGATCTTGCGCACCCGGTTCGTGCCGGCTTCGATGGCTTCCTTCACGAGCGGCATGTGCGCTTCGTAGTGCGCGCGCCGCTCCCGGAAGGGGTCGAGCCGCGCGTTCAGCACGGTTGTCAGCCGATCCTTCAACACCTTGTTGGGAAGTCCGGACTTCTCGTACGCCTCCTTCAACTCCGCGACACCGGCGGTGTCGTTGTCGAAGGCGTCGAGGTAGAGGAAGATCGGGTTCTCCTCGACCTTCCCCGGTTCGGTCGCCCCGCGTGGTGGCCCGGCGTACATGCCTTTCACCTTCTTCGCCACCGATTCGGCGTCTTCACGCAGTTCGATGGTGTTTCCGCGCGACTTGCTCATCTTCGCGTTGCCATCGATGCCAACGAGCCGGGCCACCCGGCCGACGAGTGCTTCGGGTTCGGGGAAGACCGGCTTGAAGCGGTGGTTGAAGCGCCGCGCGGTCTCCCGCGTGAGTTCGATGTGCGGCAGTTGATCCTCGCCTACGGGCACGAGGTGCGCACGGGGCATCAGGATGTTCGCAACCTGCATCACGGGGTAGGTGTAGAACGCCACCGGCACCGGCTTGCGTTCCTGCGAGCCATCCTCCGGGTTCTCCATCGCGGCCATCTCGGCCTTCAACGTGGGGTTGCGTTCGAGCATCGAGACCGGGAGGAACCACCCGAGCAGCGTGGTCAGTTCCGCATGCTCTGGAACCAGGCTCTCGATGAAGAACGAACTGCCTTCCGGGTCGAGGCCGACCGCCAGCCAGTCGAGCGCGACCTGCCACACGGAATCGCGCACCCGCGCGATGTCGTCGGCGTAGTCCGAGACCTGGTAGTCGGCGATCAGGAAGTAAGACTCGTACTCATGCTGCAAGCGCACCCAGTTTTCGAGGGCGCCGGCGTAGTGGCCCAGGTGCAATGCGCCAGTGGGCCTGATGCCGGTGAGGATGCGCTTGCGCTCGGTCATCGCGGGCCCCCGGCGCCACCCCGTGGGCCACCGCCACGCGGTCCCGGACCGGGTGGGCGCAACTGCGGGCGCGGCCCGCCAACCTGCTGCGTGGGCCGGTCAAGCGAGCGCAGGAACGCGCCGATCTGCTTGTTCGCCTGTTCGAGCAGGTCGAGTTCGTTGCCGAAGACGCTGTCCTGCTCGTTGGTCACCGCCGCAAGCACATGGATCCACGAACGGCCCTGGGCGAGTGCGCCGCGCGCATCCTGGAGGAGGCCCGCCTGGCCAGGCCCGTGGCGCTGGGCCGCTTCGGCGATCAGACCGGCGGCTACGCCGGTGAGTTCGAACGCCTTGCCCTGGGCGTCGGCAGCAGCCTTCAGGTTCGAGCCAATCTTCAGCCTGCCGATGGCCGCCGCCAGCCGGACCGTCGTGTTCCATGCCTCGATCGATTGCGGATCGCTGTCGGCCATTACGCAGCCGCCGTTTCGTAGCAGCCATCGAGGAACGACAGCAGCAGGTCACAGGCGGTATCGACCGCGCGCACCACGCCGTCTTCGTCCTCCGCGGCCATCGCGATCGACTCCATCTCCGCGCCTGCATGGGCGATGTCGGCTACGAGGTGTACGGAGAAGAACTCGAACTGCCTTGGCTCGAAGTTGTAGTGCTCGGTGAGTCCCTTGATCTTCTGCCAGGCGATGGCCGGAACCTGCCCTTCGTAGGCGAAGAGCGTACCCAGCGCTTCGGCCAGCGGCGCCTCGCGCGAGGTCGCGTTGTAGTGGTCGATGAGCGCGCGTGTTTGCGGGCGCAGCGCAGCCTTTTTCACCTCGTCGGCACGCACCCCGAGCGCGGCAGCGAATTCGAGCCAGAGCACCGGGTGGTTACGCTCGCCGTGCTCTTCGTCCCAGAGGTTGTCGAGCAGCAGCTGCCGGATCTCCGGCGACTCGGTGCGGGCGTGGATGGAACTGAGGAAGCGCGGGAACGCCGCCTCGAAGTGGTAGTACTGGCGGGCGTACTCGCGCAGTTTTTCGCGCGGCAGTTCGCCCGTCGTCCACTCCGTGTAGAACGGATGCTTGAGCAGCGACTTCTCGTCGAGGATCGCCTTGATCCGCCGCTCGAGGTCGGCGGCGAGTGTTGCGGTGGTCATAGTCTTGTTCTCCTTGTCCCGCGGGATCAGCGCCGGGGCTGGAACCTAGATGTTTGGAAGGTGCTTCATCGCTTCGCGAACCTTCTCCGCGGGGTAGTGGTCGTCCACCAGTCGCCCGGCGAGGTAATCATCGTACGCCTGGAGGTCGAGCAGGCCGTGGCCGCTGAGGTTGAAGATGATGCTCTTCGACTGCCCGGCTTCCTTCGCCGCGAGCGCTTCGTCGATGGCGGCGCGGATTGCGTGCGAACTCTCCGGCGCCGGGACGATCCCTTCTGTCTGGGCGAAGAGCGTGGCCGCCTCGAAGCAGGGGTTCTGCGGGTAGGCGCGCGCTTCGATGTAGCCCTCTTCGTACAACTGGCAGAGGAGCGGCGCCATCGCGTGGTAGCGCAGGCCGCCCGCGTGGATTCCCGGAGGCATGAACGTGTGGCCGAGCGTGTACATCTTCATCAGGGGTGTCAGCCCGGCGACATCGCCGAAGTCGTAGCGGTACTCGCCCTTCGTCAGGCTCGGGCACGAGGCTGGTTCGACTGCGATGAAGCGCGTGTTGCGCCGCCCGTCGAGTTTCTCGCGCAGGAACGGGAACATCAGCCCGGCCGCGTTCGAACCGCCGCCCGCGCAGCCGATGACGACGTCCGGGTACTCGCCCGCCATCTCCATCTGCTTCATGGCCTCCTGGCCGATGACCGTCTGGTGGAGGAGGACATGGTTGAGCACGCTGCCGAGCGAGTATTTCGTATCCTCGCGCATCGCTGCGTCTTCGACCGCTTCACTGATGGCGATGCCGAGCGAGCCGTTGCTCTCGGGGTCATCCTTCAGTACTTGCTGGCCGGCGTTCGTGTCGGCGCTCGGGCTGGCGACGACCGAGCCGCCCCAGAGCTGCATCATCGAGCGGCGATACGGCTTCTGGTTGTAGGAAACCTTCACCATGTAGACCTTGCACTCGATGTCGAACAGCTTGCAGGCGAATGCCAGCGATGAGCCCCATTGCCCGGCGCCGGTCTCGGTTGCGATCCGCTTCACGCCTTCCTTCTTGTTGTAGTAGGCCTGGGCGACGGCGGTGTTCGGCTTGTGCGAACCCGACGGCGAAACGCCTTCGTACTTGTAGTAGATGTGTGCCGGTGTATCGAGGGCCTTCTCGAGGAAGGTCGCGCGGATGAGGGGCGCCGGCCGCCAGATCTTCAGCAGTTCGCGCACTTCGTCGGGGATTTCGATGAAGCGCTCGGCGCTCACTTCCTGCTTGATCAGTTCCATCGGGAAGAGCGGCGCGAGAGCTTCGGGGCCGATCGGCTGTTGTGTCGCCGGGTGCAGCGGCGGCGCCGGGGGGTTCTTGAGGTCCGCCGCAATGTTGTACCAGTGCGTCGGCAGTTCCGACTCATTCAGGAAGAACTTTCGCGTTGCCATGTTGGTTTCCTCTCCAGGGATGCCGTTTTGTTGCCTGACTAGCCCGGTGTTTCCCGTCGCGGCTACGGCAAACACAAAGCCCCTCGTCAGCAAAGGACGAGGGGCTCTCGCGGTACCACCTTTGTTCCCCCGGCACTCGCGCGCTGGAGGCACTTTTCAGCCACCACGGCATGCCGTGAGGGCCCTGGCTTCGATAACGGGGCCATTCCGCCTCACCCTACTGACCCACCGGGCGTTCGGATTCGGTGCTCCCGGGCCCATTCACCAGCCGCGCCGCCACCGGGTTCTCACCTTCCCCGGCTCTCTGGAGGCTCGCCTGACCGGCTACTCTTCCCGATCAATGCATCACTCTTCGATTTGAGACGCTCAAGGTATGGGCGGTGGGGCGGGTTGTCAATAACACTGCTGGCCCGCGCGCTATACTATGAGATGGTAATACTCGAAGGAGGTAGTACATGGGCCAGGTAACCGAAAAAGGGCAGGTGACGATCCCTGTGGAACTCCGCCGCAAGTACGGGCTCCTGCCGCACACCGAGGTCGAGATTATCGAGGATGGCGGACGCGTGGTGATTCAACCGCGGCCGGGCGGAATGAATCGCGGCCGCTGGATCGCCGAGGGCATCCGTGACTCGGCGACAGATCGAACGTGGACCACCGAAGAGATTATGGCGATGACGCGAGGCGACGATTGACCATTCTCCTCGATTCGAACGTCGTGATTGACCTCGCCACGAATTCTGAGTGGGCTGACTGGGTTGCGGACCAACTCGAGTCCATGCCCGACCAGATGTTCGCAGTGAATCAGATCGTCTTCGGCGAAACGGCCTTCGTTTACAGGACTGTGGCCGAGCTCGATGACGTCCTGGTGCGCTTCGACATCGAGAAGGTGTCGATCCCCTGGATGGCGGCGTTTCGCGCGAGCCGGGCGTTTGCGGACTACCGCGCACGCGGCGGTACGCGTTCGTCGCTCCTCCCCGACTTCTACATCGGCGCCCACGCCGAGGTCAGCCGATTCACTCTGCTAACGCGTGACGCGCGCCGGTACCGCACCTACTTCCCGGACGTCGCGATCGTCGCGCCGGGCTAACCAACGAGGAACGTGTCCAGCGCCTTCACGGCCGCTGGCTCCACCAGGATCGGCGCGTGGCCGACACCGGGTACCTCCACGAGTTGCGTGCCCGGCAGCGCATCAACCATCCGGCGTGCAATGTCCGCGCTCAGTACGTCACTTTTCCCACCACGGAGAATGAGCACCGGGCAGGTGATGCTCTTGAGGGCAACCCACGGATCGGTGCCAGCCGGTGGCGCGGCGGCAGTGCGTACCGCCGGGTCCATTTTCCAGACATACACACCGCTGTCACTCTTGCGCACGTTCGCCCGGGCGAAATCGGCGATCTGGTCATCGGGAAGGTGCTCGACCATCGGCGCGTAGTGCTCTTTGTAGTAGCGAATCACCGCCTTCATGTCGGCGAACATCTCCGGTGCGCCGCCGACGTACTGGAGGATCCGCTGGAGCCCCTCGGGGTCGATTTCCGGGCCGATGTCGTTGAGCACCACGCGTTCCACCCGGTCCGGGTGCTTCGGGGTGTACTGCATCGAGATGAGTCCACCCATCGACGTGCCGACGAGCGACATGCGCTGCAGCCCGAGCGCCTCGCGTATCGCTTCAAGGTCACCGACATACGTGTCGATGCCGTACTGCTCGGGCGGCCCCCATGCCGATTCGCCCCGGCCGCGCACGTCGAGACAGTAGACGTGGAACTTCGAAGCGAGGTGGTTGGCGATGCTGTCGAAGGTATGGGCCTGGCCGGCCAGCCCGTGAATCATCATCACGACCGGTGAACCCGGCTTGCCACGGGCAATCAGGTGGTGGCGGAGTCCGTTTGCTTCGACAAAGATGTCGCGGACGGCGTGTGTGCTGCTCATGGGGTACCTCGGCAGGTTCGTCGGCGCATTGTAGTAAGGACCGTCAACCGCGCCACTACTCGAGTGGCTGGCGCCCCGCGAACCCCGTGCCCAGTTCGTGCCAGAAGCCCAGTTCCGCTTCGCCTCGCAGGTAGCAGAGATACACCACCCGCCCATCGCGCTCGTGGAAGAAATCGATGAGCCCGCGGTCCGGGTCCTTGATCTCGATGCCCCAGCGGTCCAGCTGTGTGGCCGCGCGCCTGAGCTGGACATCCAGGTCTTCCATCCGGTTCTCGCCGTCGTTCGCCCAGGGGTTCGCCAGCAGATGGCCATCGCCCGAAGCGCCCCGTGATTGACCCGCCACCACCGCCTGCATCGCACGTATGCCCAGGTACGCTTCGCGCAGCGATTCCAGCACCGGGATGACCCGGGGCAGCAGTTCGCGCGCTTCGGCGACGGTGTAGAGCTTCACCGTCAGACGAACAGGTGGGGCGGGATGTGGGTCGGGTGCACCGTGGCGCCGCTCTCCAGCGCCGGCCGATTCAGCAACTCTTCGCTCACGCCCGGCCCGATGACGACGTTCTTGCCGATCATCATCCCGGCCGGGATCTGGACCCGTTTGCCGATGACCGTGATGCCCGCGTTCACGATGTCGGGCCGCTCGCGGTTCGGCGTATCTTCGCCGCCGCCAATCATCACGCCGCGGCCCACCGACACCTCTTTGTCGAGGATCGAACGGTCGACGACGGCGCCCGCGCGAATCACGCACTTGTGCTGGATGATCGAATCCCGCACCACCGCGCCCGGCTCGATGACTACCCCCGGGGAGATAACCGATCGCGAGACGTCACCGTCAATGTGGCAGGCAGGCGAGATGAGACACTCGCGCACCGAAGCCTGCCCGCCGATTCGCGCTGCCGGCATGATCGGCCCGGACGTTCGCAGCTTGATTTCGCTCTCTTCGAGTGTCAGAGGCGGGTTCGGCGCGAGCAGGTCCATGTGCGCGTCCCAGTACGATTCGATCGTGCCGACGTCGCGCCAGTACGACTGGTACTGGTAACCGAACACCCGGTGGGTCTGGAACATGCGCGGAATGATGTCGCGCCCGAAGTCGTGTTTGCTTTCGCCATCCATCGCCGCGTCGGCCTGCAGTTGTTCGACGAGCACGTCCTTGTTGAAGACATAGACGCCCATCGAAGCCCAGGCGCCGCGCGGTTGCTGGGGCTTCTCCTGGAAGTCGATGACGCGGCCGTTCGCGTCGAGGTCGAGGACGCCGAAGCGGTGCGCGTCTTCGCGCGGCACCGAATAGACGGCAACCGTCGCGTCGGCCGCCTGGCTTCGGTGGTAGGCGATCATGTTGCGGTACGACGTGAGGTAGATGTGGTCGCCGGCGAGGATGAGCACCTCGCGCGCCCGTGATTCTTCGATCATGTAGAGGTTCTGGTAGACCGCGTCAGCGGTGCCCTGGTACCAGTCGCTATCGGCGCGCCCGAGGTAGGGCTGGAGGATCTGGATGCCGCCTTCGAGTGTGTCGAACCCCCATGCCCGCCCGGCGCCGATGTGGTTCACCAGCGAACGCGGCCGATACTGCGTGAGAACGGCCACCTTGGAGATCCCGCTGTTCGAACAGTTCGACAGTGCAAAGTCGACGATGCGGTACTGGCCGCCGAAAACCACCGCCGGTTTCGCCCGCTGTTCGGAGAGGATCGAGAGCCGGTCTCCCTGTCCGCCGGCGAGGATCATCGCGAGGATGTTGTTCACTCTGCCTCCCTCGTGCTTCGCGCATTCTAGCCGCCGCCTGTTAACCCCGTCGCGCCATGCCTGCTCCGCTCCGGGGAAACCCCTATTTCGGCGCTGTTCACCGGTTTGCCACTCAACGTCCACCGTGTCCACCCGATAGTCACCACAGAGACACCTTTCGGGAGAGCGGCACTCTCACCGAGGGGGAAAGCCAACCGGGCCACGAGCCCCCACGGAGGAATCGAACAATGACACGGATTATGACCAACGTGAGCGCCATCAACGGCCAGCGGAACCTTGAGAAGACTGGCCTGAAGATGGGCAAGACGCTCGAGAAGCTGGCGAGTGGTTACCGCATCAACCGCGCCGCCGACGACGCCGCCGGGCTCGCCATCAGCGAGAAGATGCGCGCCCAGATCCGGGGCAACCGCCAGGCGCTGCGCAACGCCCAGGACGGCATTTCGATGCTGCAGACCGCGGAAGGCGCCATGGACGAGGTCCACGCGATCCTCCAGCGCATGCGCGAACTCGCGGTCCAGGCCGCGAACGGCACCTACTCGGACAATGGCCCGGAGCGCACCAGTATCGGCGAAGAGATCGTCCAACTCCGGTCCGAGATCGACCGCATCGCCTACAGCACGGAGTTCAACGGCCAGAAGGTGCTCACCGGTGCGCTGTCCAGCCAGGTCCAGGGCGTATCGGGCACCAACTTCATCCAGGGCGAGACCATTGCCTACGCCAACGCCGGCGCCACCGGCACGCATCTCGTCACAGGCGACGCGCTTCCATCGGGGGCTTCGCGAACGGTCACCTTTGCCACAGCTCCTGCTGGCAACTACACCTTCGTGAACAACGGCGGCATCCTCGAAATGCGGCTCGGTGGCGCGACCGGCGCCCTTGTCGGCACGGCGGCAGGGTTTGCTTCCGGTTCGAGCATCGCCGGCGGTTCCGCGGGAACGGTGACGTTCAGCAACGGTTTCTCGCTCGGCATTACCACCGACGCAACCGCTTACAACTGGACAAGCTTCCTCGCCGACATGGCCGTGGGCGGCAACCAGAATCTCTCCATCAACGGCCTCACCGGTACAACCATGACGGCCACTACGGCGCGGCCGCAGACGTACACGTTCACCTCGCCCGGCGCGGGACAGCTCACTCTCACCGGCGCCGATGGCAACTCACAGACCCTGAGTATCGCGGATCTCGTCGCGAATGAAACGCGCACGCTCGACTTCAACCAGCTCGGTATTTCCATCACCCTGCAGACCGGCCCGGCCGGCCGTACGGCTGCCAACGTCATCACGGACCTGACCGGCACCACGAACAACACGCTGGATATCCAGGGTACGGGCAACACCTCAACGCTCCAGGTTGGCGCCAACGTCCCTGACACGCTGGCGCTCCAGTTCGTGAGCATGTTGAGCAACAACCTCGGCTCCGCCGCCTACAAGCTCGGTGGCTCCACCGGCCTCATCACCACCCTCGGCGACCAGGTGGTCAAGACCATCCAGGACTCGCACAATCTGATGAGCGCCCTCGACGGGGCCATCCAGACGCTCAACAGCCGGCGTGGCACGCTCGGCGCGGCCCAGAATCGCCTCGAACACACGATCAACAGCCTCGGCGTCGCGGTCGAAAACCTGACCGCCAGCGAAAGCCGCATCCGCGACGCAGACATCGCCGAACTTTCGAGCGACCTGGTCGCCTCGAACATCCTCCAGTCGGCTGGCGTCTCGGTCCTTGCCCAGGCGAACCAGACCCCGCAGGCCGTCCTTCAACTCCTCCAGGGCTAACAGCACGGATGGCGAGGCGCGCAAGCTCTTCGCCCGCTGACCACCGTTCGACGCCGCTCTCCGAGTGAAGAAAGGAGGCTCCGCAAGGAGCCTCCTTTCTTCGTGCCCGCGGCGCGTCACCACCCGGCCACCCGTTTGTTCCCTTTCGTCCACTCCCGCGACGCGTTTGTCACCTGCTGTTCCCCTTCGTATCCACTCCTGTACCCGCAACCGCACGGGTTTCTCGCGATAACCATCGTGTCAGACCTGCCTGAATCACCAGAGGGGCAGGGGCCGGCGAGCGAGTGACCGCCCGCAGGCCGACCCAAATCGAAAGGGAACAGAGAAGATGTCATCGATCGTCACGAACGTCGCTGCCTTGAACGG
>CAYYDX010000019.1:37302-42127 GCA_964470735.1 uncultured Anaerolineaceae bacterium | reverse complement strand
CTCCAGAGCTTCAAGGCTGGCACGAAGTGGGACTTCGGCATCCAGTAGCCAGGGCGAACTGAACGAACCGCGAGGCGGCGGGCGTGAGCCCACCGCCTCGTTGCATCCCGGAGGGGGCTATGGAACTGGACGAACTTGCAGTGCGGCTCGAACGCTTCGCCCGCACCAAACTCGATGACCCCGGCGCAACAATCCAGAATGTGAAGCCCGGCCCGGGCCACGCCGGCTTCTCGTACTTCTTCGATGTCGTCTCGCACGGCCTCGTCACCAGCTACTTCCTCCGCCTGCCTCCGCCGGGCGTGAAGCACGAAGGCACCGGCGACGTGATGCGCCAGGTCGCCGCCGTTCGCGCCCTCAAGGACACGAACGTCCCCCACGCGCCCATCCTCTGGGCCAGCGCCGAAGAAGACTGGTTCGGCGACCCGTACTTCATCCAGCCACGCCTCGAAGGCGACACACTCAAGGACGACTGGCCGCTCCAATTCAGCAATGACCAGCTTCGCGCCATGGCGAAGGACGCGATGACTGCCCTCGCCGGCATCCACAAGGTCGACCCCGCCAGGGCGCCGTATCTCGGTGACCACTGGGGGTACGAGTTCGACGTCGAGCGCTGGGAACGCTTCTACGAGCGCGCCGCCGAACCCCAGCTCCTGGCGCTCCAGCCCCGCGTCAAACAACTCCTCCTTGAAAACATCCCGCACGACGCCCGCATCGGCATCTTCCACGGCGACTTCCAGTGGACGAACCTCCTCTACTCCGCCCGCGCGGAGCTGCTCGCCGTCATCGACTGGGAACTCTGCGGCATCGGCCCCACGCTGAACGACGTCGGCTGGATCTGCGCCTTCAGTGACCCCGAGGCATGGGCGCACCAGCAGATCGCCAGCCGCATGCCCCACGGCGACGAACTCGAAGCCTTCTACCGCGACGCCTACGGCCCCGTCGAAGGCAACCTGAAGTGGTTCAAGGCGCTCGCCATGTACAAGTTCGCGATCATCAGCGGGCTCAACCTCTCCCTCCATCGCCGCGGCAAACGTCACGACCCCCACTGGGAGGAGATCAAGCCCTCCATGCAATCGAACATGGAGTACGCCCTCAAGATGCTCACGACCTGACAGCTCGCGCCGGGGACTTGCTCCCGGGGCGTACCATGAACAATGTTTCCAGCAGATTTATCATGCTTTGGTCGGAAATCTGCTAGAATCCCGGAAATCGCGCCAGTTTTCTGTCGCGCATTACATTCTCGCCGGTATGGTTCCGCCACATGAGTGCCCCACCTCGCAGTAGCCTTGAATTCCTCAGTCCGGCCCGGCAGGCGCTGCTTGTCGCCCTCAAACACCGCGGTGAAGCCACCACCGACCAGCTCTCAGGCGACACGTTCCTCTCGCCAGGCGCCGTACGCCAGCACCTGCTCGGCCTCGAAGCCCTCGGTATCGTCGGCCACTTCCGCCTGCGCGATGGCCCGGGCCGCCCGAGGCACGTCTTCCGGCTTACCGCCCGTGGCGAGGAACTCTTCCCCCAGCAGTACGCCCTCATGGCCAACGAAATCCTCAGCGCCGTCGCCGAGGAAGACGAGGCACTGCTCGCGCGTATCCTCTCCCGTCTCGTTGACTCCCAGGTGAAGCTTGCCAGCGCGAAAGTACAGAGTCAGGGCCGCTCCCAGCGCCTCCTCGAACTCGTCCAGTACCTGGAGGAGTTCGGCTACTACCCCAGGCTCGAGATGGTCGACAACGAAGCCGCGGTCATCACCCTGCGCCACTGTCCGATCTTCGATATCGCCAGTGAGCACCCCGGCGTCTGCGAAGTCGAATGCCGCGCCATCCGTTCTGTGCTGGGAACCGAAGACGTGACCCGCGTCGCCCACCGCCTGGCCGGCGACAACGTCTGCAGCTACTCGGTCGATTAGCCGATTCGCCGACCTTAGCCCGGTTGGTCCACCTTTCGTGTCCTAACGGACCTCGGAACCCTCAGCGCGCCCGTCTAGCTTCCATTCACATGTGATTGGGAGCTGCGGGTGAAGTTCCACTGGTTCAACCTCATGCCCTACCCATATCTGCCGGAAGACTTCCGGCAGACCCATCGGAGTGTCTGGGTCGACGTCGACTCCCGGCTCTACGACCCGGTGAAGGGCCACGAGATCTATAACGACTACCTGGATCTCCTCGAGTTCGCGGCGGACCTCGGCTTCGACGGTATCGGCGTCAACGAACATCACGCGAACGCCTACGGCCTCATGCCGTCGCCCGCGCTGATGGCGGCCACCCTCGCCCGCCGCACTCGCGATGTGAGCATCATCCTCCTCGGCCAGTCCATCGCCCTGTACAACCCCCCCACGCGCGTCGCCGAAGAGATGGCCATGCTCGACGTCATCTCCGGCGGGCGGCTCATCGCCGGGTTCCCGGTCGGCACCTCGATGGACACGAACTACGCCTTCGGCGCCAACCCCGCTACCCTCCGCGACCGCTACCGCGAGAACCACGACCTCATCATTCGCGCCTGGACCGACCCCGACGTCTTCCCGTGGAACGGCAAGTTCAACAAGCTCCGCTACGTCAATATCTGGCCTCGCCCGATTCAGAAGCCCTACCCGCCGATCTGGATTCCCGGCGGCGGCTCCGTCGAGACCTGGGACTTCTGCGCCGAGAACAACTACAACTACAGCTACCTCAGCTTCAGCGGCTTCAAGCGCGGCGCCCAGCTGATGAACGGCTTCCACGACCGCGTCATCGAACTCGGCAAGGAGTTCAATCCGTACCAGGCGTCCTTCGCCCAGCAGATCATCGTCGCCGACAGCGAGCAGGAAGCCGAAGAGAGCTACTTCGAGCACGCGCGCTACTTCTTCGAGCGCTGCCTCCACGTTTATCCCGGCTTCGCCGACGCGCCCGGCTATCGCACCGAAGCCACCATTCGCGCGGGCCTGAAGTCCCAGGTCGGTGGCGTAAGTTCCGGCGGCGCCGTCGGCAAGTCGTTCCGCCAGTGCGTCGACGAGGGGTTCCTCATCGCCGGCAACCCCGACCAGGTGACCGAGCAGATGGAGCACATGATCAAGACGCTCCGGGTTGGCCACGTGTTTTGCCTCATGCACATCGGCGACATGCCCCGCGCGAAATGTGAAAAGAGCACTACCCTCTTCGCCGAGCAGGTGATGCCGCGCCTCCGCCACCTCTGGGCCGAGTTCGAAGACGAGTGGTCGCCGAAACCGCTCGCAAGCACGGCCGAACCGCGCGCGATTCGCCAGCGAACCGCGGCCGGGCGGGGAGGCTAGCCATGCAGCAACTCACCGCCGTCGTTCGCCCCGGCACGGCGCCTGTCCACTACTTCCGCGGTGGCGCGGGCGAACCCGTGCTCTATCTCCACCACATCGCCGGCATGCAGGGCTGGGAACCCGCCCTCTCCGAACTCTCGACGAAGTTCGACATCATCGCGCCGTACCACCCCGGCTTCGGCCCCTCCGAAGGCCTCGATGACGTCGACACCGGCCTCGACCTCGTCCTCCACTACATCGACTTCCTCGACCACCTCGAACTGCCATCGGTGCGCGTGCTTGGCCACAGCTTCGGCGCCTGGATCGCCGCCGAACTCGCCGCGCTCTACCCGGACCGCGTCTCCCGGCTCGTCCTCGCGAACCCCGTTGGCATCTGGACCGAGGAGATCGGCGGCGAAGACGTCTTCGCCCAGAACCCGGCGAAGCCCACTGAAGTTCTCTTCGCCGAACCCCGCCTACGCGAAAACCTCATCCTTCGCGATGGTACCGTTGACCCGCTCGAGACCTACGTCCAGGAGATGAAGGACCTCAAGGCGGCCGCCAAGTTCCTCTGGCCGATTCCCGATACCGGCGTCGCCCGGCGGCTCGGCCGCATCACCGCGCCGACACTCATCGTTGGCGCCACCGCCGACCGGTTCATCCCGTCGGCCTACGCCGGGGTGTGGAAACGCCACATCCCGAATTCGGACGTCAAGACCATCGTGAACGGGGGTCACCTGGTCAACCTCGAACAGCCCAGCCGCTTCGCTACAGTGGCTGGAAGCTGGCTGATTCAGCCCTAGCGGCGGGCATGGCGGCCGCGTGGGACATGGGGCGCAGGCAACTGCGCCCCACGAACCTTCGTTAGCCGTTTCCAACCCGCTTCCTCTACGCTTTGCCCATGTCTCCCTCCGAGCCGATGCGCCGCGCCATCGAAGCCGCCCGTTCGGCCCGCGGCCACACCAGCCCCAACCCCTGGGTCGGCGCCGCCGTCGTTCGCGACAGCACGATCATCGCAACAGGCGCGACCGCGCCACCCGGCGGCCCTCACGCCGAAGCCGCCGCCCTCGCGAACATCGACGCGCGTGGTGCGACGCTCTACACCACCCTCGAACCCTGCATGCCATTCCCCGGCAAGCGTACCCGCCCATGCGTCGAAGCCATCATCGAAGCCGGCGTCTCGCGGGTGGTTGTTGGCCTCGAAGACCCGCATTCGCCAGTCGCCGGCCGGGGCGTCGCCTACCTCCGCGAGCGTGGTGTCACCGTCGAAGTCGGCGATGGCGCCGAAGATGTCGCCCGCCTCCTCCGTCCCTACCTGAAGTACCAGCACACCGGCCTGCCCTACGTCATCGCCAAGTTCGCCGTCAGTCTCGATGGACGCGTCGGCGCGCCGGCACACGGCGTCCGCTGGCT
Source organism: uncultured Anaerolineaceae bacterium (assembly GCA_964470735.1). Taxonomy (GTDB): domain Bacteria; phylum Chloroflexota; class Dehalococcoidia; order Tepidiformales; family Tepidiformaceae; genus Amarobacter. Next base: position 37,473 of record CAYYDX010000019.1, on the reverse strand, counting down.
GACCGGCGCGGCGGCACTCGCCCGGGCCCACGAAGACCGTGCCTGGGTCGATGCCATCGCGGTGGGCAGCGGTACGGTCCTCAGCGACGACCCGGCGCTCACCGCCCGACGCGATGACGAACCGGCACCACACCAGCCGCTCCGCATCATCCTCGACGCCCGCGGACGCAC
>CAYYDX010000019.1:0-37292 GCA_964470735.1 uncultured Anaerolineaceae bacterium | reverse complement strand
AATTCCAACCGCCACGGGTTCACATCGGTGATGACCACGTACCGGGCGCCCGCGCGCTTGGCCACGGAGCTATCGTCGCCACCTCATCCGTCAACCAGCTGTGGATGGCCGCCGTTGTCGCTGCCGGGGCCGACGTGCTCATGCTCGAACCGTCGGGCGATGGCGTGAACCTCCACCAACTCCTGCGCATACTCGGTCGACGTTCGGTCCTCTCGCTCATCGTCGAGGGCGGCCCAACGGTACTCACGTCGTTCTTCGCGCAGGAACTTGTCGACGAAGTGCACGCCTACATCGCGCCGATCGTCCTCGGTGGCGACGGCCTGCCGCTCTTCGCGCCTGGCGCCGGCTTCGGGCCGGAACGCCTCCGCGAAGTCGAAATCGAACCACTTCCCCCGGACGTCCTCATCCGGGGCTACACTGGCGCCTGGACATCCTGACGCAAGCAAAGGGGGCGAAGGAATGGCACAGAATTGGATCGTTGTTGGTGGACCGGAGATTTTCGGCAAAACCCGCGAGATGGGTTTCACCCGCCACGGCTTCAAGAGCACACGCCGCAACATGGCCAACAGCATCCAGCCGGGTGACCTGCTCGCCTTCTACGTCACCGGCCGCAAGCAGTTCGCCGCGATCGCTCGCGTCACCAGCCCGGTTGTCGAAGAGCACACCCGTATCTGGCAATCCGACAAGAAGCCGAACGAGATGTACCCGTTCCGCGCCGGTATCGAAAAGGTCATCGCACCCGACGAGGCCCACTGGCTCGACGCCGAGCCCTACCACGACCGCTTCAGCTGGACGCAGAAATGGCCGCGCGCGAACTGGACACTCGCCTACCAGGGCAACCTTCACCTCATCCCCCAGGACGACATGGACCTCCTGATGAAGGACATGAAGGCCGCCGCCGCGGTGAAAGCCTGACCTTCGGGCTGGCACGATGGCGCCAGCCCGAACCCGCGCTCTGTAACCGCACGCAGGCTGCTTGATTGTCTCTTTGTAAATTCTTGTCGTAATATCCGCGCCCAGAATGGGGAGGGCGTTGGGATGATTCAGTTTCCTAAGTGCCGAAAATGCGAGTTTGGCGACCTTGTGCCGTTTAGTGACTTCGGGAGCCAGGGCGCGCCGATCCACTTCAAAGCGTGGGTCTGCACCAATCCCGATTGCGGGTACAACATCAAGATCCGCAACGGAGACCTGTTTATCGACGAACCAATCAACGACGGGCAGGTGCATTACAGCCGCAGCCGCTAAGCTTGGGGTCTGAGGGCGCCCCCGCCACTGGCGCGGCGCCCACCCGATTGTGATAGGCTGCACGAGCAATGCCGCAGGCAAACAAGATCTACGAACCGCTCCCCCTCCTCGACACTGGCATCGAGGAGGAACTCCAGCAGAACATCCTCGTCACCAGCGTCGACCAGGTGCTCAACTGGGCTCGTCGCTCGTCCTTGTGGCCCTGCATGTTCGGTCTCGCCTGCTGCGCCATGGAGATGATCGCGACGGTCACGCCGCGCTACGACATGGCCCGCTTCGGCGCCGAAATCTTTCGCGCCTCACCACGCCAGGCCGACCTCCTGCTCGTCCCCGGCACAGTCACCTGGAAGATGGCCCCGGCCGTTCGCCGCATCTGGCTCCAGATGCCAGAGCCGAAGTGGGCGCTCGCGATGGGTGGCTGCGCAACCATGGGCGGTCCCTTCGCCTACGCCTACAGCGTCACCCCGGGCGTGAACACCCTGCTCCCGGTCGATGTCTACGTCCCCGGCTGCCCACCTCGCCCTGAATCGCTCCTCACCGGCCTCATGCTGCTGCAGGACAAGATCCGGCACGACACCATCGGCAAGAACTGGGTGCGCCGCGACGTCGAGCCGCAGTTCCAGCGCTACCTCCCCGATGGCGATCCCATCCGCAAGGAACTCGAAACGCTCTGGCCGCCATACATCGACTACGGCAAGCCGCTCAAGGGCGACATCTTCCCGAAGTAACCACTCGTTCGAACCACACCGCGCCCACCGGCGCACCCCCGGAGGTTCCGCATGGCCGCGAACTGGAGCGTCATCGAAGCTCTCGTGAAACCCCTCTTCGACCAGGGCCTTCAGCCCGACCGCCAGGAACTGGTCGACCTCGCCTTCGCCGAAAACGCCGACGACGACACCATCGACGCCCTCGACTCGCTCAACGGCAAGCCGGTTCCGTCGCTCGAAAGCCTGAAGCAGCAACTCGAAGCCAACGGCCAGGTCTAGCGTTCGAAGGGCATAATCCGTCGCATGAACTGGTCGAAAAGTGGCACGGTGAACGCTGTTTCCCCATGCCCGGGACTCCAGATCATCCCCTTCGCGACCAGTTGCGCCCGGGTCGGAGCGAGTGATGTCACGGGCCGCCCGAGCTTCGTCGCAACGTCGCCCGAACGGTGTGGTCCGGGCCCGAGTTCCGCCATCGCCCGGAGGTAGACCCGCTCGAAAGGGGTCGCTCTATCGAAGCGGACGCGAAAGAAGCTCTGGTCCAGCGCCGCCACCGCTGAAACGGTCGCCACCTCCACGTGGCCCAGTGTGATCGGCGAGTGCGGCGCGGCATCCCACGCGTGCTTGCCCCACTCCTGCAGAAAGTACGGGTAGCACTCCGTCTCTCGAAGAATCCGCTCGAGAGCGTCTTCGTCGATCGCGGCGCCGGCGCCTTCAATCGGCTTGCGAATCGCGGCCCGGGCGGCCGAAGGCTCGAGAGCGCCAACTTCGGGAAATTCAAACAGCCGTTCCGCATAGGAGCGGGCTTTGCCCATGTTGCCCCGCAACTGAGGCAATCCGGCTCCGACCATCATCACCGGAAGTTGCCGCTGTGCCACCCGGTGCAACGCCGTGATCAACGCTGCCAGCTCTGCCTCCACAACGTACTGCAGTTCATCGATAAACATCACCAGCACCGTCTCGGCGCTCGCAGCAGCCGCTCCTACCGCCTCGATGAGTGCGATCAGGTCGTGTTCCAGGTCACCGTTATCCGCCAGTCCCGGCTCCGGTTCGAAGTCGATCCCCACTTCGAGGTCGTCATACTTCACCTTCAACGACCGGGCGAAGCCCGCGAGCGCCCGCAATGCCCGCTGCGCCCGATCCCGCGCACGTTCATTGCGCGACAGCCGCAGCAGGGCCAGTCGCAGGTCGGGCGCCAGGAGCGCCGGCAGTGAACGGCCTTCCGGGGCCTCGATACGAATGGCGTGAGCGCCCCGAGCCTCTGCGTCTTCCGCCATCCGGTCGAGCAGCACCGTCTTACCGACGCCACGCAGGCCAACCATCAGGACGCTCTTCGCCTGCAAACCGCGCCGCACCCGTTCGACTGCGATCGCCACTGACTCTCGAAGCTGGTCACGCCCGGCCAACTCCGGAGGTGGAGCGCCCGCCCCAGGGGAGAACGGATTGGTTATTGGGTCCACACGCTAAGTTTATAGCGAACTTAGGCTGGTTTACAAGGAATCCCTAAACTGCCCTAAACTCGCCTAACTTTCCTAACTTTGGCTCCAAGGAAGGGCAACATACGTTGCCGCTGCCCTACTCCGCCGCCAGCCCACCGAACCACAGCCGCTCCCGTGATCCCCGAGGATGACGCCGCTCACGCGCTCGTCTGGGCCACGTGCGCCTGGATCTCTTCGTACACACGCCACATCACACGGTCGCGATCGAGTGGCAGCATCGGCTCTGGCACAAGTGAGCCGGTGAACGCGTGGATGATCTCGACGTGGTCGTCGATCACGTAGTCCGGCTGGACCGTCACACCCAACTCCTCCATCCGCGCATGGTGGTTGTGCAACGGCTTCCAGAAGCAGTCCGTCACGTGCTCATGCAGGTCGAACCGCTTCACCACTTCCCAGCGCGGGCCCATGCCGCTCCACAGGTAGATGGTGTGCCCGTCCTGGCGCAGCCGCGTAAAAATCTCCTCCACGCCGGGCCGCAGCTTCACGTCCCACGTGATGATGGTGTTGTCGACGTCAAAAAAGATGTTCAACCGCTGATGCCCCGGTAGCCGCCGCTTGGCCGCGTTCTTCTGCCGTCATCCTAACCCGTACCGCGGTTCCGCGGTCAGGCTTCCGCCTCTTCCCCGGCATGGTAGTGGTGCGCGTGGTGTATCCCACGGCGGCGCGCCATGACCGCGCTGAGATAGCCATGGTTCGGCGCGAATACCAGCGCGACAAGGAACACCCCCGTCGTCGTCAGCACGACGGTCGCGCTCGCCGCCGTCGCCGCATGGAACGAGATGTACAACCCCGCCACCCCACTCCCGAGCGCGATCGCCACACTGGCCAGCATCATCCGGCCAAGCCGGTCGGTGAGCAGCCGCGCGGTCGCCGCCGGCGTGACTACCAGCGCGAGGATGAGGATGTTCCCCACCGTCTGCAGACTCACCACGATGGTCGCCGCCACCAGCAGCAACAACAGCAGATCGAGCGCGAACACGGGGTAGCCCGCCGACCGTGCCATCGTGGGGTCGAACGCGACCAGCGTGAACTCCTTCAGTAACAGCAGCACGATGCCCCCGACCACCACGGCAACCGCGAGCGTCACCCACACGTCGTTCGCCGAGACTCCGAGGATGTTCCCGAAAAGCAGCGACCCGAGGTCGCGCCGGAAGCCACCCTGCCGGCTGAGGATGACCACGCCGAGCGCGAAGAACGCCGCGAACAGCACACCAATCGCCGAGTCTTCGCTCACCCGTCGCGAACGCGACAAAACACCGACGCCGAGAGCCGTGAGGCTCCCGAACACGAACGCGCCGATCAGGATGCTCTGCCCTGCCACGTATGAAAGCACCACACCGGGGAACACCGCGTGCGCCAGTGCATCGCCGATGAAGGCCAGCCCGCGCAGCACCACGAAGCATCCGATCAGCCCGCAAAGTGCGCCGATAATCGCCATCTCGAGCAGCGCGCGCTGCATGAACGGGTACTGCAGCGGGTCGGTCAGCCAGTTCATCGCGCCCCCTCGAAGACAGCGACCTGGCCGCCGAAGGTAGCTCTCAGGTTCGCCGCTGTGTAGGTCGTTGCCGTCGGCCCGAACGCCACCATCCGCCGGTTCAGACACATCACCATGCTTGTCGTCTCCTGCACTTCACCGAGGTCATGCGTCGCGATGAGCACCGTCACACCCCGTTCGGCGAACTCCCGGATCGCGTCGTGGAAGACCGCGCGGTTCCGAACATCGACTCCCGTGAACGGCTCGTCGAGAAGCACAATCCGCGGATCCTGCACCATCGCCCGCGCGAGAAAGATCCGCTGCTGCTGCCCGCCGGAGAACTGGCTGATGTGTCGGTCGCCAAGCCCGCCAAGCCCAAGCCGTTCGAGTGCTGCATCGGCCCGCCGCCGGTCTTCCGCGCCGGGCCGGCGCAGCCAGCCGATCGAGCGGTACCGTCCCATCAGCACCACCTCCCGCGCGGAAACGGGGAAGTCCCAGTTCACCTCTTCGCGCTGCGGCACGAAGGCAACCTTCGACGCCTGCTCCTGCAACGGCCGGCCGTCGAGCGTCACGCTGCCCGTGCTCGCCCGGACCACCCCCGCGATCGTCTTCAGCAGCGTGCTCTTTCCACTGCCGTTCGGCCCGATGAGCCCCACCACCTCGCCGCGCGGAATGACGGCGTCGACACCACTGAGCGCGTTGTTCGCGCCGTAGCTCACCGCCAGGCCTCGAATCTCGATCACCCCTTCTTCGGTCACGGCATCACCTCAGGGCCTCGCTGATCATCCGCGCGTTGGCAAGCAGCATCCCGTCGATCGTGTCGGCGCCGCTGCCCGGCGGGCCCAACGAGTCGGCGTACAGCCCGGTCACCACCCGGACGCCGGCGTCCTTTGCCAGTTCCCGCGCAACCTTCGGGTCGACCTCCGCTTCGGCGAACACCGCCTTCACACCCTGCGACCGGATCGAGTCGCTGAGCGCGGCGAGTTGTTTGGCCGAAACCTGGCTCTCCTTCGAACTCACCGGAAACACCGCCCCTGCATACTCCAGCCCATAGCGCGCGATGAAGTAGCCGAGGGCGTCGTGGTTCGTGACCATCTTCCGGTTCGCCGGGGGGATCTCATCGATCATCGCCCAGATTTCCGCATCGACGGCGACGAGGCGCGCATCGTACGCGGCGGCGTTGGCAGCGAACATCTCCGCGTGGGCCGGGTCGGCCATCGCGAGTGCCGCCGCGATGTTGCGTACCATGACCCGGACGTTCTCGGGGTCGTGCCAGACGTGCGGGTCATCTTCGCCCGCCTCGTCTCCCGCGGCAGCCTTCAGCAATGTCGTTCCCTCGGTCGCCACCGCGATCCGTGCATCGCCGCCGGCGTTCTTCACGGTCTTCGTCATCCAGTCGTCGAGGCCGATCCCGTTTCGCAGCACAAGCCTCGCCTCGTGGACGCGCTTGATCGCCTGCGGGTCTGGCTCGAAATCGTGCGCATCAGCGCCGGCCGGGATGAGCACGGTCAGCCGTACGTCATCTCCTGCAATAGCCCGAACGAGCGCGCCGATCTGCGTCGTCGTCGCGACAACCGCCACACCGTGGCCCGTCGTTTGCGTCTCCGGCGTGCAACCAGCGGCGCCGATTGCCAGGGCCAACATGGCGACAGCCAGGCCGAAAGACAGGTTCAGGCGGCTATTGAGACTACGTATCACTTAGACGCAAACGATACGGCGTATCAGTACGCCATGGCAAGCGTCTCAGGGCACGCGTGGCGCGGGCGGCGTATCGAACAGGTCGAAGGCGCCCTGCGGCGGGCGGGCAACCAGGCTGGCAGCCGCCGCGGTTCGGACCGTGTCGCTCGCTCGCCGCTCCGGCGCGCTGGCCGCACCAGGGCCCGGGCGTTCACTCCGTGCGCCCGATGGGAGAGAGATGACCAGCGCCGGGCTGACCGACGCAAACCGCGCCGGTGAACAGGTGAACAGCAACACCTGGCTCTCACCCGCCGCCTCGGCCAGCACCGGGCCGAGTGCCTCGAGCCGCTTCTGGTCGGCCCACCCGAGGATGTCGTCGAGCACCAGTGGAGCGCCGCCATCAGCGCTCACAAGCGCAGCGCAGGCCAGCCGCATCAGCACCGACAGCTGCTCGCGTGCACCGACGCTCAGGTTCGCCAGGTCCAGCGAGACCCCGTCGAGCGTGCGACGCGTTATTCGCAGGTCGTCCGACAACTCCACGCCGAACGACGGGTTGTAGACGCGCCTCCCCAGCGCTTCGATCCGGTCTTTCAACGGCCCCGCGTAGTTCACGCGCGCCTCGTCACGCCGTTCGCGCAGGGTCTGGAACAGCAGGCGGGCCGCGTTCGCCCGGCGTTCGGTCGATTCGAGTTCGCCAGTGGCCGCGTCCGCCCGCTCCTGGGCGTCCGCGAGTTGCCCGTGGAGTCCATCGGCGCCGGCTGCTTCGAGCAGTGCAGAGATACCGGCTTCCTCGCGACCAAGTTCACCCTCCAGTTGGCTGAGCCGCATCGCCTCCGCCGTCGCTGCCCGGAGTCGCTCCGTCACGTCCTCGAAGGCGCCCAGTTCGGCCAGCGCGTCCGCGAGGTTCCGTTCGGCATCCGTTCGTGCGTTCGATGCGCTGGCGACCGCCCCGGCCAACTCCTCATCGGACTGCTGCTCACGGAGCCGCGCGAGTTCCGTCTCAGCCCGTTGCAACTCGCCGCGCATCGATTCGATGCGCTCGGCGCGCAACTGCGCTCCGCGCTCAGCCACGCCGTGGGCTTCGCGCGCCGCCTGCTCGGCCGCTTCCGCCTTTCGAAGTTCCGCCTCCAGCGTGGCAACCGTCGTCGCGGCCTCGTCGCGACGGAGCTTGGCTGCGTCCACGGTCGGAATCTCCGCCAGCCCGAAGTCACGCAGGATGCCCGCGATCGCAGTCCGTTCCCGTTGCAGCTTGTCCGCGAGTTCCCGCGCCGTCGGCAGGTCGCGCAGGTCGTTCTTCACCTGCTCCGCGAACTGAGCCCGGCGCTCCTCATTCCGGGTCCGCTCATTCAGCATCTCCTTCGCCTCGCCCAGCGAGGGCACGCCCGCCTTTTCCAACGCCGCCAGGAACGCTGCATCCGCTTCGCGCGCCTTCGCCGCGGTCTCGCGCGCGGCCGATCCGGCGGTGATGGCGACCGTGATGCCGCCGGGGAAGCGCATGACCGTCTCGCGAACCCTCCCTTTCCGCGATTGCCCGGCAGCCACGGATACCGGCCTGCCATCGACATCGATCGACGTGTCTTCTTCGGCGCTGATCGTCACGAGTGCGGCTTCGTCTTTGTGCTGAGCATTCAGAACCGCCGCTTCTTTATCGAGTGCGTCGAGCCTCGCTACCACCGCCGCGTCCACGCGGCATCCGGCCAACCATGCGTCGAGTTGAGCGATCTCCGGTTCGCGCAACTCCAGCCGCGCGAGGCGCTCGGCCATCTGCTCGACCTGCAACTGGCGCGTCGAAAGCTGCACCAACTCTTCGAAACGGGCATCAGCCTTCTGCGCCGAACTGTAGGCATTCCGCGCTGCTTCGAGTGCCGCGCCTGTTCTCGACAACGCCTCAGCGAGCGCTTCCAGTTCGGGGACACCATCCGCGGCGGCGGCCTCCTCCGCATCGAGCGCGTCCTTGCGGGCCGCGCTCCCTTGCTGCGTCTGCTCGCGGTGCTCGGCGGCTGTTGCCAGCGAGCGCCCCTCTGCTTCCCGGGCCTGCAACTCCGCCCTCAGCCGTTCCACTTTCGCCGAAATCGCCTGCCGGGCGCGGTCCTTGCCGTCGAGCCCATCCCTTAACTCCGTCGCTCGCGCCAACTCCTGCGCGGCCGACTTCAAGTCGTTCTCAAGTCCACCTGCCCGCGCTGCCATGACCTCGAGCTCTGCCATCTTCTTTTCGAGGCGGTCGAGCTCCGTCGCTGCCTCCGCAGCCACAGCGCGAAGCCGCGGCAAACTCGGTCCATCGCCCGATGCGCGCTCCCTGCCGGTCGAGGTGAAATACCGCTCGTACTCCTGCTGCGCCGCCTCGAACACCGCCTGCTCTCGCTCGCCGCCCATGAGCGGCCCGGCCGCGGTCTCCAGCGCGCCCATCAGCGACTGGTGCTTGCCCGCCACGGGCGGTTCGAGGCTGTCCTCCATGCCCTGCTGCGACCGAAGCGCCTTCCACAGCGAAGTGTCGATTGTTTCTTCGAGGATCGCCTTCGCACGGTTGTCAGCTTCGCGGCCGCTCAGCGTCTCCCGCCGCGGCGCCACGATGGTCAACTCGGTGCGTGCGCCGCGATGGAACCGCTTGAAGTACACGAACCGGTGGGGGCCGGTCGAAACCTCCACCTCGACCTCGGTCGCGGCATCGCGGCCGAGCGGGCGAAGACTCTCCGCGAGCTTGCTCGATGAGTCGTCGTGCAGGTCGAAGATCAGCCACAGCGCCTCGGCGATGCTCGACTTGCCGACTTCGTTCTCGCCCTCGATAACTGTCACGCCGCTCTCCCGCGGCTCGATCTCGCAGAAGCGAATCCCCCGGTAGTCGCGCAGCTTGATGCGGTGGAACTTCATTGCGCGGCCCTCGCCAGCCGGTGCAACAATCCAAGCGCATCGCGCGCCTCCTGCCCCTGCGGCCCGTGTTGCTGCGCCAGCGCCGATAACTCCCGCGCGGCCTGCTCGGCGAACCCGGAAAAGCCAAGCTCACCCACATCCGAATCCGACGGCAACACCACCAGGTCCGAATCGTCCGGCCGCCGCTCAATCGCTGCGAACATCGGGCGGTAATGGTCGACCAGCTCTTCCAGGTGCGCCGAAACGCTCAGGCTGATAGTGCCCGTGAACCCGAGGTTGAGGATCGTCCGCTCCTTGCCCTGCAGCCCGTCGAGCCATGTCCCCAGCCGCTCCACATCGGCAGCGGTATCGATCGCGATGCCCTTGTTCTCCGTGAACCGCCACGTCGCCACCTTTACCGGTTGAACATCAATAGCGTCCTCACTGAGCGTTACGTCGAGCACGAGCCCCGGCTCCAACTCGCGATACTCTGTCGGTTCGGGCGCGCCGGAATACCAGATCCGCCCCGTCGCGCCAATCGCCGTCCGCGAGTGCCGGTCGCCGAGCGCGATGTAGTGCACTGCGCCAGACGCGACCGCCGCCTCAGCCGCTGCCGTGCGAATCAGGTCCTTCTTCTCGAGGTCGGGCGCGAACGCCTCCGTCCCCCCGTGGCCAACGAGAACCTTGATGCCGGGCAGCCCGGCCGCCGTTTCGTACGCCCCTGCGATCGGGTCGACCGCTAACTTCTTCGAACGCCACGGAGCCGGCACGAGCCAGGCGCCCGGCTCGGCCTCGATCGGGTCGCCTTCGAGCACCGTTACGTTGGCCGGCAGCTTGTCGAGGAACACTTTCGAACGGAACACCGAACCGGCGTCGAGTGGATCATGGTTACCCGGCAACAGGTAGAACGGTACCCCGGTCTCCCGCAGCGCTTCCACGGTTCGGTGCACCAGTTGCCGCTCCACCATGTTCGATTCGAACACGTCGCCCGCAACGACCACGAAGCCAGCGCCACGCTCCCAAGCCAGTGCTCCAATCGTCCGGATTGCCTGGATCCTCGCGTCGGTAAACCGCGACTGCGCTTCCGGTGTGAGAAACCGGCGCGTCATGCCCAGCTGCCAATCCGACGTGTGCAGAAACCGGACCATGTGATTGAGCAGGTTAGCAGAACATTCGTGCGCTGGCACCGTCTTCCAGCGTATCCTGCAAAGTCGTCGCCACCTGTCGCGCCAGCGCGCGACGATCGTGCCATCACCCCCTTTGCGGGTCAGCGAGGATGTTCGCCCGATGATTGACCTGGCGCCCTACGGCCAGCCCGCGCTCGATGCGCTCGAGCGGCGCGTCGCCACACTCAAAGCCTCGGACCCCCTCGCACTCGTCACCGTCATCGTGCCCTCGAACTACGCCGGCCTGTCCATCCGGCGTTCGCTCGCCGCGCGGCGCCCGCTCGTCAACGTCCGCTTCCAGGTGCTCGCCCGGCTCGCCGAGTTACTGGGCGCGCCCGCGCTGGTCGCCGCGGGGCAACGGCCACTGACGCCATGGATTGCGGTGATGGCCGTTCGTTCGGCGCTCGCCCAGGACCCCGGCGTCTTCTCCCGCGTAGCCAGTCATCCTTCCACCGCGCGTGAACTTCACCGCACCTTCCGCGAACTGCGCGAGGCGAGTCCCGCCGCTCTCACCCGCGTCGCCGCGAGCACCTCGCGCGCTGCCGACGTCATCCGGCTCTACGGGCGCTTCCGCGAACTCACCGGCGACTACTTCGACGAGTTCGATCTGCTGGAGTCGGCCGCCGCACAGCTCACATCGAACACATCGGCTTCGAACGACGCGGGCGCCATCGTCTTTTATCTACCTCGCGCCGTATCCGCGGGGGCAGCGGCGCTTTTCGCAGCCGCCGGCGCCCACGCGATCTTCGGCCTCACCGGCGACCCCGAAATCGACAGCGAAACGCGCGCCATAGCGGCACAACTCCCGGGCGAAGTCTCCGAATCAGCGGTCTCACTCCCGGCCGTAACCCGCATCATCTCCGCCACCGACCCGGAGGAGGAGGCGCGAGAAGCTACCCGCCAGGCGATGGCACTCCTCGGCGGCGGTACGCCGCTCCACCGCATCGCCATCACCTACGCCACCCGGCAGGTCTACGCCGGATTACTCGACGACGCCCTCACCTCCGCCGAAATCCCCCATAATGGCCCGCCGATTCGCACGCTGGGCCAATCCCTTGCGGGCCAGACCGTGCTCGGACTCCCGCGGCTCGCGGCGTCCACTGGCCCCGGCGACCCGGGTTTCGCGCGCGACATGGTGATGGACTGGCTCACCGCGGCGCCCATCTTCGATGGCGGCCATGAAGCGCCGTCCCACCGCTGGGACGAGATCAGCCGGGATGCGGGCGTCGTTCGCGGCCACGGCCAGTGGCAGAGCCGCCTCGACCTCTACGCCGCCAGCCAGGACGCGGAAGCCGCCGAACGCGAAGAGGGCGAACGTGACCATTTCGAACGCAAGGCAGGCTGGGCCCGTAGCCTCCGCCGGTTCATCGATGACCTCGTCGCCGTCGTCGGACCCGACCGCCGCCAGCGTGCCGGGGAGCACGCCGAACAGGCGCTTCGTTGGCTCGACGCCTACCTGCCCGAACGTGCGCTCCCGAACGAAGCCCAGGCCGAAGCCCGCGACGCTGTACACGACCTCCTCGAAGGCATCGCCCGGATGGGCCGCGAACTTCCGCCCGAACTCGATCCGCTCCTCAGCCGCTCCGACTTCGCCAGCGCCCTCGACGATGCGCTCGCCCAGCCGGCCGGCCGCGTCGGCAAGCTCGGCGATGGCATCTTCATCGGGCCGGTTTCGCTCGCCGCCGAAATGTCGTTCGACGCTGCGTTCGTGCTCGGTATGGTCGAAGGCGCCTTCCCGGCGCACTTCGCCGAAGACCCCGTCCTGTCGAGCGAAGACCGCGCGAAGTCCGATGGCGAACTCCCCGGTCCTGGGACGCGCCTCCGCGACCAGCGCCGGGGTTACCTCGGCGCACTCCACTCCGCCGGCGTGCGCGTCCTCAGCGCACCGCGCGGAGACCTTCGCGCACAGCGGCCGGCGCAGCCCTCGCGCTGGATTCTCGAAGCAGCGACCACCCTCGGCGGCAAACGGCTCTACACCTCGGGGTTTGAAGACCTGCTCGTGAACCCCCCGTCGTGGTTCCGCGCCGTCCGTTCGTTCGAAGCGGCCCTTCGCGCGCCGGGCGAACCGGCCTCCCTGCAGGAGTGGGACCTCGGAAGCCTCCTTCGCTACCAGGGCCGCTTCCGGGCGCACTTCCTCCTCCAGGAATCCACCGGGCGGAGCCCCCTGGCGCGAGGTGTTGCCGCGCGCGAGTCTCGCCTCCGCCCGACCCCCACACGCCTCGACGGCTGGCGCGGAAAAGTCGCAGCTGGCGCCGCCCCCGTCCCCGGCGCCGCAAGGCCCGTCTCGCCGACCGCCCTCGAACATTATGCAAAGTGTCCGTTCCGCTACTTCCTCGGCCAGGTCCTCCGCGTCAGCGAAATCGAACGCCCCGAAGAGACCGTCACCATCGAACCAGCCACCATCGGCTCCATCGTTCACGAAATCCTCGAGCGCTTCTTCACCGAAACCGCCACGCGTCCCGACGCGGCAGCCGACTGGACCGGCGACGAACTCCAGCGCCTCCAGGCCATCTCCGGCGAAGTCTTCCACGAGTTCGAAGCGCGCGGGCAGACCGGCAAGGCGCTCACCTGGCGCGCCGAACAGGCCCGCATCCGCCGCGACCTCGACCTCCTGCTTACCCACGAACTCGCCCAGCGCCGCGCCGATGGCTACCGGTTCCAATCGGCCGAGGCCGCATTCGGCATGCGCCCGACGAAGAATCGACGATCGCCGCGTCCGGCCGCCGAACTCACGCTACCCGATGGCAACGTGGTCGCGTTCCGTGGCCTCGTCGACCGCATCGACGTCGGCCCGGCGGGTGAACTGCGCGTCATCGACTACAAGACTGGCAGCACCACCTCGTTCAAGGACATGAAAAAAGACCCGCTCGGCGCGGGCGGCCACCTCCAACTGCCGGTCTACGCGCTCGCTTTCCGCGATGACAGCAACAAGCCCGTCAGCGCCTGCTACTGGTTCATCAGCGAGCGCGCCGAGTTCGAACGCCAGAACATCACGCTCGATGACGCACTCTTCTTGCGCTTCGGCGAAACCGTCGGGACGCTCATCGACACCATGCGCGAAGGCTACTTCCCGGCGAACCCCGGCAACGAGACCTGGACCAACGGCGACAGCTACGACAACTGCAAGTACTGCCCGTACGACCTGATCTGCCCCGCGAACCAGCGCGCCGAACACTGGGCCGCCGACCAGCAAGACCCCGGCCTCGGCGACTTCATCGCCCTCGCCGACATCCGGGCGGAGGGCTGAGATGCACCCAACAGTCAGCGACGCCGAAGCCCGGCTGATCATCAAGCAGCGCACTCGCGAAACCATCTTCGTCGAAGCTGGCGCTGGCACGGGCAAGACCACCGAACTCGTCGGCCGCATCCTCGCGCTGGTCGATGATGGCATTGCCATCTCCCAGGTCGCCGCCATCACCTTCACCGAAAAAGCCGCCGCTGAACTGGCCGAACGCGTCCGCCAGCGCCTCGAGGACGCCATCGAAGCCACCACCGACTCCGCCGCGCGTGCTCGCTACGAAACGGCCCTCCGCGACCTCGACATGGCGGCAATGCAGACGCTCCACAGCTTCGCCATGCGCCTTCTCGGCCTCTATCCGCTCGAAGCCGGCCTGCCACCGCGCATCACGATGCGCGACGACGTCGAGGCCTCGCTCGATTTCGATGACCGCTGGGCCAGCTTCCGCGACCGCCTCCTCGATGACCCCGCACTCGAGCGCGTGCTCCTGCGCGGGCTCACGATCGGCCTTCGCCTCCGCGACCTGGAGCGCGTGGCCGAGTCGTTCAACGAGAACTGGGACCGGCTGGCCCTCCTCGATATCCCCGTCGCGGCTGAACCGGCGATCAACCTTGACCTCCTCCTCGCCCCCTTCCGCGAACTGGTCGCGATGCGCCCCACGAGTTCGGACTCCCTGACGAGGCGGATCGATGAAGTCCAACCGTTCTTCACGGCCCTCACCACCCTCGCCCGCGACCTGCGCGACGCCACCGGCGAAGAGCGCGAGCGCCTCGAGGTGGACGCCCTGCGCATCGTCGCCCGCACGCCTCGATTCGCTGACAAAGATGCGCGCGGCAATAAGCAGGTGTGGCGCGACATCGACGCTGCTCGCGCCTGCCGCGACGCATCGGACGCAGCGCATGACGCGCTGCTCGAAGGCACGCGAAGCTGGGTGCTCTGCGCGCTCCTGCCACACCTCGTTCGGTTCGTCCTCGAGGGAGCGGATGACCGCCGGCGCCAGGGCAAGCTCGAGTTCCAGGACCTCCTCGTTCTCTCGCGCGACCTCCTCCGCGACCGCCCGGACGTCCGCAAAGCTCTCCACGACCGCTTCCCACGCATTCTGATCGACGAGTTCCAGGACACCGACCCGCTCCAGGTCGAACTCGCCGCGCTGCTCGCGCACGAAGGCGCCGGCGACCCCGAGCGCTGGGATACCGCCACAGCCGAACCCGGCCGCCTCTTCTTCGTCGGCGACCCGAAACAGTCCATCTACCGCTTTCGCCGCGCCGATATCGAGCTGTTCAAGCGCGCTCGCGGCGCCTTCTCCGCCACGCACCTGCCGCTCAGCAAGAACTTCCGCTCGCGTCCCGAAATTATCGACTGGGTGAACACCGTCTGCGGGACCCTCTTCGCCGGCTTCGGCCGGGATGACCGCCAGGCCGACTGGATCCCGCTTGAAGCCGGGAAGGAAACCGCCCGCGAACCGCGCGTCCATGTGCTGGGCCACGGAGTCGACTCCTCGACGCTCGCGCATGAGATCCGCCGCCAGGAAGCCGAAGCGATCGCGGGCGCCATCCTCGCGGCGAAGAAGCAGGACTGGCTGCACGGCAGCAAGCCGAAGGGCGAACCAACTCGCTACTCCGACATCGCCATCCTCCTGCCCACACGCACCAACTCACCCGCAATCGAACGCGCCCTCGCCGCAGCCGGGATCCCGGTTCGCGTCGAGAGCCGCTCCCTCCTCTTCGGCGCCCAGGAGATCCGCGACCTCACCAACATCCTCGCAGCCATCGACGACCCAACCGACGATGTCGCCGTTGTCGCCGCGCTGCGCTCTCCTGCCTTCGCCGTAGAGGATGGCGAACTGCTCGCACATGTCAGCGCCGGTGGCCGCTGGGATTACACGCGCGACATCCCGGACGAATCGCCGGACTCGATGCGCGAATCGATGGCTGCTCTCGGGCAGTTCCACGACGACCGCTGGCGCATGAGCATCGGCGCACTCGTCGAGCGGGTGATCGCCAGCCGTCGCATGCTCGAACTCGCGGTCACCACTCCGCGTCCACGCGAAACCTGGCGTCGGCTGCGGTTCGTCGCCGAGCAGGCGCGCGCCCTCGGCGACTCCGGCACGGTGAGTTCGCTGCGCCAGTTCGTCCATTGGCTTCGAACCCAGGCCAAAGAGCGCACCCTCATTGCCGAAGCCGTCGCCAACGAGCCCGACGACGACGCGGTCCGCATCCTCACCGTCCACGCCTCCAAGGGCCTCGAGTTCCCCATCGTCATCCTCGCCGGCCTCGGCATCGACCCCAGGAACGCAAAGCCCAACATCGTCTGGAAGCGGAACGGCGGGCGCGAGTCCATCGGCGTGCGCGTCGGCAACGCCTCTGGCTACTTCGAAACTCCCGGCTACCAGGCGCTCGCCGACGAAGAGAACCAACACGCCGCACTCGAACGTGACCGCCTGTTCTATGTGGCAGCCACGCGTGCAAAGGAACGGCTCGTCGTCAGCCTGTTCCATAAGCTCCAGAAGAACTCCGGACACGCGCTGCGCCACGCGGAACGGAAGTGCTCCACCGCCGAGTGCCTCTCCGCCATCCAGGCCGAACAGCCCGAACGGTGGCCCGGTGCGCCGCGAGCACTCTCGATGGGGTCGGGCGAGGCAGTGACGTCCACCATCGATGACACCCCCGCCCAGCGCGACGCCTGGATTCGTGAGCGCGCCGAACGCATCGCCCGGCTGGGCCAGGCGCCGGTTCGCGCCGTCACCACCCTCGTGCACGGCGAGACAGACGACGACAAGCCCGAGCCCGGCGTCGAAGACCAGCCATGGCGCAAAGGACGCGCCGGCACTTCAGTCGGTCGCGCCGTTCACGCCGTCATGCAGACGCTCGACCTCGCCACCGGTGCAGGCATCGAGGCGATCGCAGAATCGCAGGCCCTGGGCGAGGGTATGGCGGACCAGGCGAAACACGTGGCCCGCCTCGCCGAAAGTGCGCGCACCTCGCCGTCGGTGGTCGCCGCCGTCGCCTCACGCCGCTACTGGCGCGAACTCTACGTCGGCGTCGAAATCGCCGGCGTCCTCGTCGAAGGCTTCATCGACCTGCTCTACGAATCGCCCGAAGGCCTCGTCGTCGTCGACTACAAGACCGACTCCGTCCGCGACGAAGCGGCCATCGAGAGCGCGATGGCTCGCTACAGGCTCCAGGGCGCGGCCTACGCACTCGCACTCGAACGGGCGCTCGGCATGCCCGTCGCCCGCGCAGTCTTCGTTTTCACCGAACCGAAGGCCGAACGCGAAGTCGAAAACCTCGCCGCCGCGAAGGTCGAGGTCGAGCAACGCATCCGCGACGCTATTCCGGCGGCAGGATGACGCCCGGGTTCAAAATGCCCGCCGGGTCGAGCGCCCGCTTGATTGCCCGCATCGTCGCGATGTCTTCCGCCGAGCGCGTGAGCGTTAGCCACGGGCGCTTCGCCACGCCGATACCGTGCTCCGCGCTGATACTTCCGCCCAGTTCGGCCACCAGCCGGAGCACCGCGTCATCCGCGCGCTCATCGTCGGCCGCGAGTCCGAGGATGTTCACGTGCAGGTTGCCGTCACCCGCGTGCCCGAAGAGCACCGGCCTCGCCCCCGCTACGGCAGCCGCGATCACTCCGCGCACTCGCTGCTCGAACTCCGGCAGCCGCGCGAGCGGCAGCGTCACGTCCAACTTGTGCGGCACCCCTTCGGCGTTGATCGACTCGGTGTGGCGCTCGCGGTATGCCCACAAACGCGCCCGCCCCGGCGCGTCGACGGCCAGCGCTGAATCAAGAATCCTCTCGCAGCCTGCCAGTACCTCGGCGAGTTCCGTCGATTCGTCCCGTCGCGAGGCGCACTCCACCAGCGCGTAACACCCGGCGGACATGGCGAACGGCGCCGGTAGCCCGGTGTGCCGCATGACCAGTTCAACCCCTTCCGGGAAGAACGCCTCCGCTGCTTCCAACGACGGCATCGCCGACCGGACGGTGGAAACCACGGCCAGTGCCTCGCGCAGGCCGGGCAACGCCAGCAGCGCAACCACGCGATTTGGCTGCGCGGGCACGAGTCGCAGCCGCACGGCCGTGACTACCGCGAGTGTCCCTTCGGCCCCGCAGAGCAACTGGCCAAGGTCGTACCCGGTGTTGTCCTTCATCAGGCCCGGCAGCCGCCGCACAACGCGCCCGTCGGCCAGCACAGCTTCGAACCCGCGCACCTGCTGGCGCATGCCGCCGTAGCGGATGACACGGACACCACCTGCGTTCGTCGAGACCATGCCGCCAATCGTGGCGGAATCACGCGAAGCAAGGTCGACCCCGAACCCCCATCCAGCCTCTCGCGCGGCCTCCTGGAGCGCCGCCAGGGTCACCCCCGCGCCGCAGGTCACTTCGCCCGCGACGGGGTCCAGGTCCGAGATTGTAGTGAGTCGTCTCAGCGAGAGGACCACTTCCCCGCCCCGCGGAACACCACCACCAACCAGCCCGGTGTTTCCACCCTGCGGCGCCACCGCCACCCGGGCGGACGCGCAGGCTCGCAACACCGCCGCAACCTCTTCAGTTGACCCCGGGCGAACGACCGCGCGGGCCTCGCCGTGGTAACGGCGCGTCCAGTCCGTCTCGTACGAAGCGCGCAGATCGGCGTCGAGCAGCACGTGCTCGGCCCCCACGATCGCGCGAAGGTCTTCCGCCAGCTGGTCTGTCATCGCCCGAGTCTAGCAATCCGCCGCGTTAGTCGTCGGTTTCGTCCTTCGCGTCCTTGCCGCTCCCCACGAGCGTCGTCCGCGCCGGGATCTCCTTGCCGATGCCCCGCAGCGTCTCCACAACCTTGTTGTCGACCGCATCCCGAGCGGCCCGGATGGCGCTGAACACCGCGCGAGCATTCGAGCGGCCATGCCCGATGATGACGATCCCGTCGACGCCTACGAGCTGCGCGCCGCCGTATTCCGCGTAGTCGAGCCGCCGCTTCACCTTGCGCAACTCCGACATCAGGATGAGCCCGGCGGCGCGGTTCCATGGCGTGAGTTCAACGGCCTTGCGAATCTCGCCGAGGAGCAGTTCCGCCATCCCCTCGGCCGTTTTCAGCACAACGTTTCCGGTGAATCCGTCCATCACCGCAACATCGCAAACGCCCTTGGTCAGGTCCTTGCCCTCGACATTCCCGATGAAGTTGAGCCGGCTCGCGCGCAGAGCCTCGTTCACCTCGATGGTGAGCTGGTTCCCCTTGCTGTCCTCTTCGCCGATCGAAAGCAGGCCGACTTTCGGGCTCTGCGTCTTGAACATCCGCTCCATGTAGGCGGCGCCCATGTATCCGAACTGCAGCAAGTGAATCGGCCGGCAATCCGCGTTGGCGCCGACATCGAGCAGCATGGTCAGTTTGCCTTCACCCGTCGGGAAAATCGTCGCCAGCGCCGGTCGGCCGATCCCCTTGATGCGCCCGAGGGTGAGCAACGCGGCCGCCATCGTCGCGCCCGTGTTCCCCGCGGTGAAGAACGCATCGGCCTTGCCGTCCTTAACCATCTTCAGCCCGACATTGATCGAGCTGTTCGGCTTGTTCTTCGCCGCTTCCGCCGGGTGCTCGTCCATCGCAATCACATCGGGGGCGTCGACGATCTTGAAGCTGGCCTTCGTGCCCTCCATCTCGGCTTCGATGGCCGCGCGCTGCCCCACGAGCGTCAGTTCGACCCCGAGTCCGCCGGCGGCCATTAGCGCGCCCGCGACAATCTCGCCGGGTGCGTTGTCGCCTCCCATCGCATCGACCACGATCCGAGCGGTCATCCATCCCTCCTGCGCGCAATCGCGATCATGCGCTCGCTGTCGTTCGTCAGCGGGCCGAGGTCATAGTCACCGTAGACATCCGAGAGCGCCAACCCCGAATCATCGAGCAGATACTCGAGTTCGAATCGGTACACGTAGCGCAGTTCATGCTCGCTCACGCGCCGCCGCACAAGCCCGCCCTCGTCAAGCGTTTCGTAGCTGACCCGCAGATAGCGCGTCTGGCTGGCGAGGTCGTCTTCGTGCAGGTGGTAGCACTCGAACCGCTGCCCGTCGGCCGTCTCGCCTGAAAAGACCATCCGCTGCTGCCCATTCGAATCCGGGTCCAGGAACGCTGCCGGGCCGGGAAGGTCGATCGCCAGTATGCCGTTGAACACGAGTGCTTCGGCCAGCCGCGAGAGTGTCGCCCGCTGCTCTTCGCCGTGTTCGCAGTACAGGAACACGTCGAGTGGCAGGAGGATGAGGCCGTAGTGCTCACGCTCCAGTGCCAGGTCGAGCATGGAACCCTCGATGAAGGTCACATCGAGCGCATCATCTTCGGCTTTCTGGCGCGCCACGCTGAGCATCGCGCCCGAAGGGTCGATCCCTGTGACTGCGTACCCCTGCCGCGCCAGTTCGAGGGCGATCCGCCCCGTCCCGCACCCCACCTCGAGCACAGGGCGGTCAGTCCGCCCCGCAAACGACGCCCAGAGACCAGTGTCATCACGGAAATCTCCGTGGATGGCGTCGTAGAATGCGGCGTCAACGGCGTACGGATCGCGGGACATCGGCGACGATGCTAGGGCACTCACTGTGGAACGCGCCACAAACCGCCGACTATCCGGATATGAAGCAGGCCGTATTCGGCATGGCACTCATCCTCGCCTACTTCGTCCTGCCCGGCTGCACCGGCATCGGCTGACTCGCCATTACCCGGTTCGTCAGGCGGTCCCGCCCAGCGGCGCGAGATACGACTCAACCCGACGGATAAGCGCTCCTTCGAACGTGAATACATCGCAGAACGCGAACCGGAAGCTCACACCGTCCTTCCGTGTTCCGCCACCTTCACCAATGGCGACCACCACCGGTCCGTCCTCCAGCATTCGGTCGATCATTAGCGTTGGGCTGCCGCTGAAGTCCGGGTTCTCGATTTCACCGTCGAAGGCCTGCTTGCCTTTGAGGTGACGGAACCCAGGCAGGTCCCATGCGACATCTTCGGTGAGGCACTCGAGGATCATCGCGTGGTCGCTGCGGCGGAATCCTTCGAAATACCGCTCGACCGTTGTTTTCTGATTGCTCACGTGCTTTTTCGCTCCTGCGCGAGGTACCGTGAGAGCATCAGGTACTCGCGGTCCGAATGGGTTACGTGCGCCGGAACCATCGATTCCGCGAGCGCGTTACAGGTCGACTTGGTCAGTGCAAGCGAGATGGCGTCCTTCTCCAGGAGCTTCTTCGCCAGCGCGCGCGCCGAGGGCAGCAGCTCCGCGTCGGGCGCCCGGTGATTGAGGAATCCCCAGCGCAACGCCTCCTCGCTGCTGAAACGGTCGCACGACATCACGAGTTCTTTCGTACGGGCCGGTCCCAGTTCGCGCATGAGCCGCGGCAGTGCGTTCCACGTCAACGGAATGTCGAGCGCAACTTCCGGGATCGAGAACCAGGCCGACTCCGCTGCAATCCGAATATCGAGGCAGGCGAGGAAGACCACCGCTCCACCGATCGCAAGCCCGTTCACCGCGCCGATGGTCACCTGGTCGAGCCCTTCCAGCGCAGCCGAAGTCCGATTCCCGGCGCTCGAACGCAGGCGCTCCTCCAACGGCGAGGACGCGGCGTTCGCGGTTGCAAGCGGTGTCCCCGGCTCGCCTTCGCTCCGCCGCCCGAGGTCGGCCCCTGCCGAAAACGCGCGCCCCTCGCCGGTGACGATTACCACTCGTGCCCCGGCATCGTCGCCCAGTTCGCGGCAGACCTGCTGCAGTTCGGCGTGCATCCGCGCATTGATCGCATTGAGCTTATCGGGCCGGTTCAACGTGATGGTGACCAGCCCCGGTAGTTCTGTGTCGCGCTCCACGCGCAGCGTCTCCATAGCGCTCCTCCCGCGCGGAATCCTGCGGTTCCGGCCATCAGTTCGCAACTGTCCACCCGGCGATATGGGTGTATGGGCCTGTGCTACAGTTCAGTCATGAAGACCACGGTTGAGATAGCCGACGCCCTCCTCGCCGAAGCGAAGAAGCTCGCCCGGGAGCGCGACATCACACTCCGCGAACTCATTGAGAGCGGCCTGCGCAAAGAGCTGGCAGAAGTCAATCGGTGCGAACCGCCCTTCGTATGGCGCCACCAGCCCTACGGCGACTCCAAAGCCGATAACTGGCTGAACCCGCCATTTTCCGACGGTGACTGGCGCACGCTTCGCGAGGTAGCGAACGAACGGGACGACAGCGATTGATCGCGGTAGACACGAACCTCCTCGTCTATGCCCACCGCCAAGACTCGCCATTCTTCTTACGCGCGACGAGCGCCCTCGAGCAACTCATCCACGATGAAGCAGAGTGGGCCGTGCCGTGGCCGTGCGTTCACGAGTTCCTCGCAACAGTCACCAGGCGTCGGGTTACACCCAATCCGACCCCGGTCGAGACGGCCCTCGCACAGGTCACCGCGCTGCTCGAGATCCCAAATCTCCGGACACTGTCCGAGGGGCCAACCCACCTCGCCACCCTCACCACAATCGTTACAGCCGCCGGTTTCACTGGCGGAGCGATCCATGACGCCCGCATCGCCGCTATTTGCCTCGACCATGGCGTCCGGGAACTGTGGACTGCCGACCGGGACTTTATCCGCATCTCACGCCTGCGCACGCGCAACCCGCTCGTTTAGAACGGGCGCACCTCGCGAGCGAAATCTCGCCCACCGCGAATCGTGACCCGCATGATCGACCCGAACCGCGAGTCGTCCTCGATCAGTTCGACGACCCCGGCCGCGATGTCCTCCGGCATGAGAATCCCGCCGACCAGCCGGCCAACTTCCTGCATACGCTCCTCACCCCCGCGGCGGACCAGCGGCGTGTCCACAAACGACGGGCAGATCGCGTTGACGCGGATGTTCGATTCGGCCGCCAGGTAGCCCAGTGAGCGTGTGAAGTTCACTACGCCCGCCTTCGCCGCGGCATAGACGGGCGAGTCGGGCATCGGCAGCAGGCCGCCCATGGACGCGGTGTTGATGATGACTCCCGCCTTCGCCGAGAGCCGCATCTGGCGCACCGCGATGCGCGTGGCGTTAATCACCGCCGTCAGGTCGATATCGACGATCCGTTCCCACGCTCCCGCATCGTCGCCGAACAGGTCCTCGCCACCGATACCGGCGTTGTTGAACGCTATATCGAACCGTCCGAACCGCTCCACCGCCGTCGCGAACGCGCCCGCGAGGTCTTCGGTCTTCGTCACGTCGCAACGCCGGGCGACCGCTGCGCCACCCTTCGCTTCAACCATGCGCACAGTCTCCTGCGCGCCTGCCTCGTCGATATCGGCGACCACAACCTTCGCGCCACGGTCGACCAGCGCGAGCACAGCAGCCCGGCCGATGCCCGAACCACCGCCACTGACGACAGCAACCTTATCCGTTATCTCCATGCTGCGAACTCCCTGTCAGCCAGCCATCTGAGGGCTGGAAATCTTCGAATGTTGCGGCCGCGCGGCCGATGGCCATGATTTCGGCGATGAGCGGGCCTTTGCCGTCAATGTACGCGTCGATGTCGTGTGGGTGGAGCGCCGCCATCTCCCGCTTGACCACCGAGTACCGCTCGCGAAGGTCCGCCCGTGTGCGCAGCGTGTCCCGCAGCGCCAGGTGGTCGTGCAGGTTCGGCGTGTCGACCGAACAGACGTACAGGTGGTGCGGGTACGTCCCCCTGGGGCGAAAGAACGCCTCGCGCCCGGGGATCTCGAGGTTCCCGCGGTGCACGTACCCGATAGTTGCGAGCCGGTCCCGTACCTCCAGGAACCGCTGTCGCGACGAAATGACGACGTCGAGGTCGATAATCGGCTTCGCCCAGAGGCCGGGGACACTCGTGCTTCCGATGTGCTCGATTCCCATGCAGAGGTCGCCCAGCGCAGCGGCTACACGTTCCCGGATCTCCGCGAAGCGCTGAGGCCACGACGAGTCGTACGGAACCACCTCGATCTTCTCGTGCACCCGGCAATCTTAGGGCCGCCCTCGCGTTCGAATCGACAGCGCCATCCTGCCACCCGACAATCCGCCCATGCCCATCTTTGCCGTCGGGGACAAAGTTCCCCGCATCCATCCGACCGCCTTCATCGCCCCGACAGCGTCCATCGTCGGCGACGTCACCATCCATGAGAACGCATCGGTCTGGTATGGCGCCGTCGTCCGCGGCGATACGAGCTACGCCGTCATTCACCGTGGCGCGAACGTCCAGGACGGCGCGGTCGTCCACGGCCGGGCCGACCTGCCGGCGATCATCGAAGAAGAGGCCTCGATCGCCCACAACTGCGTGATCCACGGCGCCGTCATCGGGCGGCAGGCGCTCATCGGCAACGGCGCGCTCGTGCTTGACGGCGCCAGAGTCGGCGCCGGCTCACTGATCGCCGCGGGCTCGGTCGTCCTCGGCGACACCGAAATCCCACCCGGTGTCCTCGCCGCCGGCACGCCAGCAGCGGTGAAGCGAGCCATCGCCGGGACCGCCTCGGAAGAGTGGATTACCGGGAACCCGGGCCGGTACGCGCGCCTCGCCGTCCTGCACGGAGAGGGCATTCGCGAACTCGTCCGCGACGAAGTGAGGGCGCCGTAGCCAACCCGCTACCGAGGCCCGGCCACCGCGGCGATAACCGCCCACACCACCAGCGCGACAGCGAACAACACCACGAACCGTAGCGTCGCCCGCTGAGTCGACGTCAGACCAGAGGTGGCTTCCTCTTCAAGGACGTTCTGGCCCTCGTCGTTGTCCCGCAGCACCTGGCGAGCCCGCGTCGCTGTCCCCGCGCGGACGAGAATCGTCCACGACCCACCGAATGCCAGCGTGGCCGTCCGGTACGGCGTCAGCGAACCGGTCACCCGCGTTCGAATCCCCTCCGATTCCAACCGCCCGGCCACGATGCTGGCGAGCGTCTCGGCATTCCCGCGCCAGACCTGTTCCCATCCGCGCGGCTTCCTGCTGAGCCGCGTCACGATGGCCATAGTTCTAGGCCGAAACCAGCGCGTCGAGCCGGTGCCGCCGGACTTCCGCCATCACCTTCTCGCCAACCGCCTGGTCCGGCTCAACGACCGGCAACCGCGGCAGGCCAATTTCGAAGCCAAGCTGGCGGAGCACGTAGCGAATCGTGCTCGGGCTGCCGTTGAGAAAGCACGCGTCGGTGAGCTTGCACAGCGGACGGTGAATTGCCGCTGCCTCCGCGACTCGGCCATCGAGCACGAGTTCGAGCATCCGCTTCTGCTGCGAAGCGACGATGTGTGAGGTGACGCTGATAGCTCCCCAGCCTCCGAGGCACCAGAGGGGGAAGTTGTCGTTGTCGTTGCCGCTCCAGATCTTGAAGTCCGGGCGTGCTTCGATGATCGCCGCCGAATGCGCGAGGTCCCCGTTCGCCTCCTTGATCCCGACGATGTTCGGGATCTCCGCGCAGCGCAGCGCGGTCTCGGTCGTCATATTCGTCCCGGTCCGGCCCGGCACGTTGTAAATGATCACCGGGAGGTTCGTACTCTCCGCGATAGCGCGGAAGTGCTGGTAGATGCCTTCCTGGGGCGGCTTCAGGTAGTACGGCACCACCGTGAGCACTGCGTCGGCGCCCGCCCGCTCCGCCTCCCGTGTGAGATGGATCGTGTGGCGCGTGTCATTCGTCCCGGAACCCGCGACGACCGTCTTCTCGCCCAACTCCTGCTTCACCTCTGCCCAGAGCCGGTATTTTTCTTCGTCGGTAAGGAGAGGCGATTCGCCAGTCGTGCCCACCGGCACAACGCCGTCGTTTCCACAGCGCACGAGGTGCGACGCCAGGCGGCGAGCATGCGCGTAGTCCACCGTTCCGTCCGGCGTGTAGGGCGTGACCATGGCGGTCAGCAAGCGTCCGAGTTCAGGCATGGGAGTTGGGCTCCTCGCAGGGGTGAGCCGTTATTGTCGATTGCGGCGCAACCGTTTGTCGATGCGTTCCGCCGGATTTTGCGTGTTTCGAACACGGACAAGGGCCCCGGCGGGAACTGCCGGGGCCCTTCGATGGCGACGCCCGAGGGGGAAGAGGCGGTCGCGTTAGTTGCCGTGTCCTCCCGCTCGCGGGTGCGGGCTGTTCACGAACCAGTCGATAGCCTGCGCGGCCTTCGCCTTCGCTGCGTCCGCCTTGTCCGCCGGGATAGTCCCGTCGGCGACAGCCTTGTCGATGGCCTCGTTCGCGTTGTGCGTCAGGGCATCGATAACGTCCTGGGTCTGCGGTCCAGCAATCTCCGCGATCGTCTTCCCGTCCTTCAGCTGTTGGACAATGCTGCGAACGTCGGTGTCCAGGACGCGCGCGACGGTTTCGAGCGAGCTCTTCGTGATCGCGCGCAGCTTCGGATGCCCGTCATTACCGTCACCGCGATGCTGCCCGGGAACCATGTTGAGGATGCGATCCGCGATGCCCGGCGCCGCCGCTTCGATCCGGTCGGCCTGCTCCTGCGTGATTTCGCCGTTGGCAACTGCTTCGTCGAGCCGGGTGCTGAGGTTGGCGAGCGCCTGTTCCTTCGCCTGCGCGGCGGAGATGTCGCCGTACTGGTCGAGGATCTGGCCGAGCGTCATGTCTGCCTCGACGCCCTGCTTCAGTTCCTCGCGAGTGACGCCGGAGTTCTTCAACAGTTCACCGATCTTCAGCGCGAACTTCGGATGGTGGCGTCCGCCGGCATCGCGGCTGGTGGGCGTGCCACCGTCCGGCGTCTGTGCCATCGCGACACTCCCGACGCCAATGACACCGACGGCGATGACGCTGGCCAGGCCGATCGAGGCCAGCTTGCTGTGGAAAATGGAGAGTTTCATGTTGGTTCTGGATTCTCCTCCAGGGGTGTACCGGTCGGGACGTCCACCAGCCGGTCACTGGAGCAATGGCGCACCCGCCACTCGAGGTGACGCACCCGGGGCGGACGCTTTACGCGTGCTTTTCGATCCACCTGCCGCGAAACAGCAACAGGTCGCCCGAACGCACCCGCACCGTCGCCGGCGAATGCGCTACTTCGTTGTGAATCCCACGCGGACCGAACGGCAGCGTGAACTCCTCGAGTTCCCAGCGCATCCCGCTCGTCGAAACTCCCCGGCATTCGCCAATCGCAACAAGCGACACCACCGTGCCCTCCGGCGTCTCCACCCGCGCCTCACCGTCGACCAGCGAAATCGCGAACAACTCGTCGTGCATGGTGATTCGCGCCCGGCCGCGCAGCAGGGTAAGCGCGCTCAGGTTCGCCAGCGCGTGGTCCGCGCGTCCGCCGCCCGCCCCCACGATGTCGATGTTGTCCATCCCCAGGTCCAGCGCGAACGAGATCGCCTTCTCAAGGTCGGTGATATCCAGGCGGGAGACCCGCCGGAACCGCTCCGCGGGAATCGCCTGCCGCATCGCCTCGTCAACCGAATCGAGATCCCCGATCACCATGTCGGGCAGCAACCCGAGCGCAAGCGCATGCCGGGCGCCGCCGTCGGCCGCGATAAGCATCGGCGCACCCGCCATGAGTTCCTCGAACAGCTCCCGCGATGGAGCCTCGCCGTTCGCGACAATCACCGCGCGCATGCGCAAAGTAAACGCCAGACGCCGCCCGAACGCGAATGGCTCGCGCACACCGGCTCGCCGTGACCACCGGCGCCCGGTAGCATCGCGCCAATGAACGTCCTCCTCTTCGGCGCGAACGGCCAGCTCGGCGCCGACATCGTCCGCCTCTGGAATGACCCCGAAATCCAACTCGCAGGGGTCACCCGCGCCGACGCCGACGTCACCGACGCACCAGCGGTCGAACATCTCGTGGAACAGCACCGGCCTGCCGTCGTCATCAACACGACCGCCTTTCACAACCTCCCGGTCTGCGAAACCGACCCGGAAACCTGCTTCCGCGTGAACGTTCTCGGCGGCCGCAATGTCGCCTCGGCAGCGGCCAGGGTTGGCGCGACGGTCGTGCAGTTCAGTACCGACTACGTGTTCGACGGCGCGAAACGCACGCCATACCTCGAGCGCGACGCGCGCGACGCGCTCAATGTCTACGGAACCATGAAGATCGCCACCGAGGACATCGTTCGCCAGACGAACCCGAGAGCACTTATCGTCCGCGTCTCGGGCCTGTACGGTCTCGCGGGCTCGGCAGGGAAAGGCGGCAACTTCGTCGAGACCATGCTCCGCCTTGCCCGCGAGGGGAACCCCATTCGTGTCGTCGCCGACCAGGTGACGGCCCCGACCAATACGGCGGAGATCGCCGAGGCGCTCCTGCCACTGGTTCGCGACGGCGTGCAGGGGACGGTGCATCTCGCCGCCGCTGAAGGCACGAGCTGGCACGACTTCGCGGCCGCGATCTTCTCCGTCGCCGGTCTCACCCCGGAACTCATTCCGGTGACCACCGCCGAGTTCGGTGGCCCGGTACGCCGCCCCATCTACAGCGTGCTGGGTACCAGCGTCGCGCCCCAGCTCCGCCACTGGCGCGCCGGCCTCGAACGCTACCTGCGCGAAAAGCACGGCCTGTGAACCGCCACCCGCCCACGAGTCAGCTGACCTACCACACTGCCACAGAGTTCCGTACCATCCCCAAAACCCCGGACGGGGTGGGGGTGAGACCGTCATGAAGGTCCTGGTAACCGGCGGCGCCGGGTACATCGGCAGCGTCCTCGTTCCGCGCCTGCTCGAACGCGGCCATGAAGTGCGCATCGTCGATCGCATGTTCTGGGGGCTGCCGCACTACGCCGAACTCCCCGGCGTCGAACTGGTCAACGCCGACATCCGCCGCCTGCCCGAGGGCGTCTTCGACGGCATCGACGCTGTCGACCACCTCGCTGGCTTTTCGAACGACCCCACCGCGGAGTTCAGCCCCGAAGCCAACTGGCAGATGAACGCCGTCGCCACCGACGCCATCGCGGGGCTCTGCCGCGATGCGGGGGTTCGCCGCCTTGTCTTCGGCAGTTCCTGCTCCCTCTACGACGGCGCTGACGATAGCGAGACCTTCCTCGACGAGTCATCCGCGCTCGCCCCTCGCGGCGCCTACGCCACCTCCAAGCGGTACTCCGAAGAGGCGCTCCTTCGCCACGCCGGCCCGGACTTCGAGCCGGTCATCCTTCGCCAGGCCACGGTCTTCGGCCCGAGCCCGCGCATGCGGTTCGACCTCGTCGTGAACTCGTTCGTGAAAGACGCGCTCGTTCGCCAGCGGCTCGTTCTTCATGGCGGTGGCCGCATGTGGCGCCCGCTCATCAGCGTCGACGACCTCGCCGCCGCCCATGTCGCCTGCCTCGAAGCGCCGGGCGAACTGGTCGCCGGCGAAACCTTCAACGCTGTTGGTTCGAACTACCAGGTCCGCGAACTGGCGGAAGTCGTCGCCAACGCCCTGGTCAAACTCGGCAAACCCGTCGCCCTCGAAGATGGCCCGCTCCCGAAAATCGTTCGCAACTACAAGTGCAGCGGCGAAAAGCTCCGATCCCGCCTCGATCTCGACCTCGCGACGACACCCGCGATGGCCGTCGCCAGGCTCGTGGAAGACTATGGCCGCGCCCCTATCGAGACGCTCGGTCACCCGCGCTACTACAACATCGCGTGGATGGAACTCCTCGAGCAGGTGCGCCCCGCTTACCAGGCCATGCAGAACATCTTCGAACCGGTGGAGGAGTAGCGCATGGACATTCGCATCACCCCCACGAAGCTCGATGGGGTCGTCCTCATCGACACCGACTTCTTCCGTGATGAGCGCGGCTTCTTCATCGAGGTCTGGCACGCCGACCGCTACCGCGAGCACGGCCTGCCGGACGCCTTCGTCCAGGACAACCACTCCCGTTCCGCACGGAAAGTGCTGCGCGGCCTCCACTACCAGGACATGACCGCTCCCATGGGTAAGCTCGTGCGCTGCACCGCGGGCGCCATCCTCGACATTGCCGTCGACCTACGGGTCGGCTCCCCGACGTTCGGCGAGTGGGTCAGCGCGGAACTCAGCGCCGACACTATGCGCCAGATCTGGGTGCCCGAAGGCTTCGCCCACGGCTTCGTCACACTCAGCGACTCGGCCGAGGTGCAGTACAAATGCACCGGCATCTACACGCCGTCCTCCGAAGGCACCCTCGCGTGGAACGACCCGTCCGTAGCGGTCGACTGGCCATTCAGCGACCCCGTGCTCTCCGCGCGCGACCAGGCGGGCATGAGCCTCGAGCAGTACCTCGAACGGCCGGCCTTCCACCACACGAATGCTTGACCGCCGCGCCGCGTACACTCGGCTGATGCTTCGACGTTTCGCACCGGCCGCCCTGGCTCTCTTCGTGCTCCTTGTTGCCGCCTGTAGCGGCGGGGGCTCGAAATCGACCGCCACGCTGGATGCAACCGCGACCGCTAACCCCGCCGCCACTTCCGCTCCGGCGAGTGCGACACAGACCACTGCCCCGGCCACGCCGGGCGCCGCCACGAAGAAACTCGGTACGTCGTCGGGTGTCGCAACCACCATCAAGCCGACCGACCTTTCGCCGCTGCCCGGCCTGCCGTCGACCATCACCGCCGGGACGATCGAACGCGCCGGCTACGCCATCGAAGTGCCGAAGACGTGGAACGGCGAACTCGTGCTCTACGCCCATGGATTCGCCGGTTTCGGCACGGAAGTCGCGGTCCAGGCCCCGCCAGATGCGATCCGCCGTCACCTGCTCGAGAACGGCTTCGCCTGGGCGGCAAGTTCGTACAGCGAGAACGGCTACGACCCCGGCATCGGCGCCGATGACACGCTCGCGCTCAAGCGCTTCTTCGAGACGGCGGTCGGCAAGCCGAAGCGCACCTACCTCGCCGGCGCCTCGATGGGCGGCAACGTCGTCGCCCTTGCACTCGAACACCAGCAGGGCGAGTACGACGGCGCACTCGCCCTCTGTGGCGCCCTCGGCGGAATCACCCAGATCGACTATCTCGTCTCCTGGGTCGCAGCCGCCGAGTTCACCTCCGGGCTCGATTTCCCCATCGGAAATCCGGGCGGGAACCTCGCGACTATCTTCTTCCAGGACGTGCCGCGTGAACTCGGCACTCCGAAGGCCCCCACCGCAAAGGGCAAGCAGTTCGCCTCCATCATCCTCAACCTTACGGGCGGGCCGCGCCCCTTCTTCGCCGAAGGGTTCAACGAGCAATACGCGGTGAACTTCGGCCTGGCACTCCTCGACCCCGGCCGCCTGACCCTCGTGAACAAGGCCGCCACGAACAACGGCGCCACCTACCACATCGACCCCGGTCTCGGGCTCAGTGACGACCAGATCAACAAGGGCATTGAGCGCTACCCCAGCGACCCCGCTTCCCGCGACGCGAACGCCCACCCCGACATGGTTCCCACCACCGGCGCCATCTCTGTCCCACTCCTCACGCTCCACGGCACGGGCGACCTCTTCGTTCCCATCACCCAGGAGACCTACTACCGGGACCAGGTCGCGAAGGCCGGCAAATCCGACCTCCTCGTCCAGCGCGTCATCCGCTCGGGCGGCCACTGCAAGTTCAGCGACCAGGAACTGACCACCGCCTTCGATGACCTCGTCACCTGGGTGCGCGACGGCAAGAAGCCCGCCGGTGACAACCTCAGCGGCGACCTTTCGAACGCGGGCATGCAGTTCACCAATCCGCTGCGCCCGGGCGACCCCGGCGGAGTGCGGTAGCCGTTGACATCCCTTCGCGGAGAGCACACTATCCGGGCGGGATACTTAGGCTCACGTGAAACAGTCACCGTCGGGGCTGGATCAACATGAACCGCTGCTGAACGCGGCCGTCATCCGGCTGACCTGCCTGAACTTCCTCTTCTTCAGCGTTTACCTCCTCTTCTTCCCCACCCTCCCGTTCTTCCTCGAAGAGTTCGGCGGCGCGAAAAGCGAGATCGGCCTGCTCATCGGCATTTCCAGTCTCGCCTCGCTTCTCGTCCGCCCGTTTGTCGGCTACGCGGTCGATGCCCTCGGCCGCCGCCCAGTCATGCTCCTCGGGCTGGGCCTGTTCGTCCTCAACGCACTCCTCTACAACGCCGTCCAGACCATCGCCATGGTCTTCCCGTTGCGCCTCCTAACCGGCGCTTCGATGGCGATTTTCGTGACCTCCGCGAGCGCCTCGATCGCCGACGTCGCCGCTCCTTCGCGCCGCGGCGAGGTGATGAGCTACTACGGCCTCGCGAACAGCCTTGCGTTCGCCGTTGGACCCGCCCTCGGCGGCTTCATCATTCACGCCGGCTGGCTCGACGGCTTCGACAACCTGTTCACCAGCCGCGCATCGTGGCTCAGCGGCGCCCGGACCGAAGACCTCCACTTTACCTCGCTCTTCCTCTTCGCCGCGGCCGCGGGGTTGCTCGCCTTCGTCATCGCCTTCCTCGGCGGCGAAACGCGGCCCTCCACCGCCGGCCCTCCACACCAGCACGGCCTCGCGAACCTCTTCTCCCGGACCGGCCTCTTCCCGGCCTGTATCAATTTCACCAGTTCGTTCGTGTTTGCCTCGATGGTCACCTTCACGCCGCTCTTCGCCCGTGACCACGGCCTCGAAAACGCCGGGACACTGTTCATCGTCTACGCCGGCATGGTCATCGTCATGCGCCTCAGCCTCGGACGGTACATGGACGTCTTCCCACGCTCCTGGTTCATCGTTCCGGGCATCGTCGCCCTCGGCGTCAGCATGGTGCTGATGGCCACCGCGACCAGCCCGGCTCAGATGCTGGTTGCCGCCGGGCTCTACGGCGTCGGAGCTGGCGCGTTCCAGCCGGCGATGATGGCCCTCCTCGTCGACCGCAGCGACCCTTCAGAGCGCGGGCGCGCGTTGAGTACATTCACTCTCGGCAATGACCTGGGCCTCAGCATCGGCGCCGTCTTGCTCGGCGTCATCGTCGACCTCTACGGCTATCGCGTGGCGTTCTCGCTCGCCGCCTCGATGGCCATCTTCGGCGCCGCCCTCTTCGTCGCCAGCCTCCAGCGCGAACGCTCCCTGGCCCGTTCCGCGCCGCTCGCCGGTACGTAGCGATCGCTACCCGGCCGTCGCGTACAGCGGAGTCAGCGCCGTTTTCACCACGTCGAAGTACACATCGTGGAAGGCTCCGGTGGTGTGGACACCATCAGGCTGGTGGAAAATCGCCCGGTCCGGCGCTTCGCGGAGTCTCGCCTCAAGGTCTGCCTTCAGGAACCGGTGCGAATCGACCACCGGCATCAGCCTCCTGTAAAGCGCGTCGATCCGCTCGTGCAGCTTCGGTTCACGCTCCTGGATCGCCTTCGAAAACCGCGCGTCGGCGATCGCCAGCACGTGCAGCGATTCCACCCGGGCCAAGCGGTGGAGCAACTCCTCGTAGATGTCAGCCGTCGCTTCCACAGTCGCGAGCGGGCGCGCCCCAAGAAGCTTCCGCCCAACGGTCCGGCTCTTCCGGTTGACCTGCCGGGTCACCGTGCCGCCCTGTGCCGTCTTCCGCTGGTATGGGCGCTCCACTGCGCGAAACCAGCGCGCCGGCCGGTCGCCGAACCGCGCGCGGATGCTCTCCTCCACGCTGCCGACCGTGCAAACGTAGGCCGAGAACGGGAGGATGAGGATGTCCGGACTCGCGGCTTCCACCTTCCCCATCAGGTAGTCGACCGCGCGCACTCCCATCGGCGCGAACCGTACGTCCACCAGTTCCCACGGTTCGTTCGCCGTTTCGGACAGCCAATCGCGCGTCCGTTCCGGCCACGGCTGCGTGGCTCCGTCGAGGTATCGCCCGCCCGAATCACTGTGCCCGGCAACGAACAGCTTTTTCACAGCCGCGAATACTACGCGATGAGGTACGCAAATGGCCCGCCAGGTTGGCGGGCCATTCTTGCTTGTTTCCGGGGGCGCGAGGCTTACAGGCGCTCGATCACCGTCGCAGTGCCGATTCCACCGCCAACGCACATCGTCACGAGGCCGTACTTGCCTCCCGTACGCTCCAGTTCGTTGAGCAGCGTGCCGAACAGGCGCGCGCCCGTGCACCCCGTCGGGTGGCCCAGCGCGATGGCGCCGCCGTTCACGTTGACCTTGCTCATGTCCGCGTTCATCTCCCGCTTCCACGAGAGCACAACGCTTGCGAACGCCTCGTTAATCTCCACGAGGTCGATGTCGCGCATGGTGAGGCCGGCGCGCTGCAGCGCCAGCGGCGTCGCCGTGATCGGGCCGGTCAGCATGAACTCCGGATCCGAGCCGACAACCGCCTGCGAGATGATGCGCGCGCGCGGCCGCCAGCCCATCTCTTTGGCCTTCTCCGGGTGCGTCAGCAGCACGGCCGACGAGCCGTCGGTAATCTGGCTCGAGTTGCCGGCGTGGTGCACACCGTTCTCCTTGAAGCTCGGCTTGAGAGCCGCCAGGCCTTCGACCGTCGTATTCGGGCGAATGCCCTCGTCGAAGTCGATCGTCGCGTCGAGCCACTCCTCGGTTCCGTCGTCCTTCTTGTTCTTCTTCTTGCCGGGCACCGGGATCAGTTCGTTCTTGAAGCGGCCCTCGGCCTGCGCCCGCGCCGCCTTGTGCTGGCTCTCGGCGGCGAACTCATCCGCCTCTTCGCGGCTGACGCCCCACTTCTCCGCGATCCGTTCCGCCGAAAGACCCTGCGAGGTCAGGTCGTACTGGTCTCGCATCGACTGGGTGAACGGGAAGCCCATGTTCTGGCCGACGTTCGAACCCAGGGGGATCTGCGACATCCATTCCGTGCCGCCGGCGACCACGACTTCGTGCGCCTGTGACGCGATCTGGTTGGCCGCGAAGTGCACCGCCTGCTGGCTCGAAGAGCACTGCCGGTCGAGCGTTACGCCCGGGATCGTGTACGGCCAGCCCGCCGTCAGCACCACGTTGCGCGCCAGGTTGGTCGACTGCGCGCCGACTTCGCTCACGCACCCGTAAATCACGTCGTCGACGATCTCCGGGTCGAGGTTGTTGCGCTTCACGAGTTCCTTCAGCAACAGCGCCGAGGTCTCGATCGGCTGGTTCTGGGAGAGCACACCGCCACGGCGGCCGAGCGGAGTCCGGATGGCGTCGACAATGACGACTTCACGCATGAACACACTTCCTTGGGTTTTCTTGGTGATTCGAGTGTACCAGCCGGGGCGGATTTCGCCCCGTTCAGGCAGGCTTCGGCGCAACGAACCGGAGCGCGTTCGGCACGACCTCGATCTTCGCCGGCAAGTAGCCGCCGTGCTCGCCGTCGAGGTCGAGGAAGCTCCGCTTCGGCGACGAAAGCTCGAGCGCGCGCGCAGGGTGCCGGTCGATGCCTTCGATGTCGAGGTGTGCGCCGCCCTTCCTCTGCCCATCGATGACCTTGAAGATCATCCGCCGGCTGAGGTCGCCCCAGCGGATGACATCGAGCAGTCCATCCTCCGGCGTCGCGCCGGGCGCGGCCACGAGGTCGCCGCCCCAGAGTTCCATGTTGTGCGCCGAAACCGAGTTGTAGCGCCCGTCGAAGCGATTCCCGTCGATGGTCAACGTGAACTGCCGGCCCATCGGCCGGAGCATCTTCGCGAGTGCCATGATCACGTATGGCGCCGTGTCGCCGAGGCGCTTCAGCAGGCGCGGCGTCCCCTGCGAAATCTCCGGCACCCAGCCCGCCGACGCTTCGAGCAGGAAGTACCGCACCTGCTCCGTCCCGTCCTCGCCGATTGAGGTGACCTTCCCCACGTCGATGCGCCGCTCGTCGCCAGCGGCGATCGCCCGGATGGCGATGCTGCCGCGGCCCATGCCGAGACACTTCGCCACGTCCTTGCCCGTTCCCAGCCCGATCGTCGACATGCGCACCCGGTCGCCCGCGCCCAGCGCGAGGATGCCGTTCGCAACTTCGAACGCCGTCCCATCGCCACCACACGCGACGAGGAACTCGCGCCCGGCTTCGACGGCCTCACGCGCGAGGTCGACGCCGTGCCCCTGGTGCGTCGTGAACACGACGTCCGCGACCAGTCCCGCACGTTCAATCGCGTCGATGACCGCGCCCACACGCTTCTTCGTGCGGCCGCCACCGGACATGGGGTTGATGATGAACAACGGCCGCGCTGCGACCTCGGGCGATATGCTGGCACTCACGCCGAAACCGTATCGCGCCAGGCGCGGAGAGAGAAGCGCACCCGTTGGAGTTCCACGACACCTTCCGGGCAATGGACACCGCCATCGACGTCTTCGTCGAAGCAGACGCTCCGCCGGCGGGCGTCTTTGCGGAAGTGCGCCTCCTGTTCGAACAGCAAGAGCAGCGCTTCTCCCGCTTCCGCCCGAACAGCCTCCTCTCAC
The DNA here is from genome assembly GCA_964470735.1 of uncultured Anaerolineaceae bacterium. Lineage (GTDB taxonomy): Bacteria > Chloroflexota > Dehalococcoidia > Tepidiformales > Tepidiformaceae > Amarobacter. The sequence continues at coordinate 1,315 of CAYYDX010000019.1, read as the reverse complement.
GCCTCAACAGTGGCGAAACCGTCGACGACCCATGGCTCCGCGAAGCACTCGAAATGGCCATCGACGCCTGGGAAACCACGGAAGGCTTGTTCAACCCGATGGTCCTGCCGGCGCTCCGTGCCGCCGGTTACGACCGCACGTTTCGCGATGTGCGCGGCGGCGCCGAACTGCGCGAACCCGCGCCCGCGCCCGCGGACTGCCTCTCGTTCGAAGGCGACCGCGTACGCCTGCTTGCCGGCCAGGTCGACCTCGGTGGCATCGCCAAAGGCTGGACCGCCGATCTCGCCGCCGAGCACCTCGCCGGCCGCTTCCCCAACGTGATGGTCAACGGCGGCGGCGACATTCGCTGCCTTGGCGGTGACGCCACTGGAGCGGGCTGGCTGCTGGAAGTGACTGCCCCGGACGAGACGGCCGCATGGGAAGGACGCGTCACCGCCGCCATCGCCACTTCCACCACGCTGAAGCGCCGCTGGCGGATGGACGGCGGCCGCGAAGCCCACCACCTTATCGACCCGCGCACCGGGGCCCCTGCCCGCGATGGCTTCCTGCAGGTGACGGCCCGGGCCGATGAGTGCTGGATCGCCGAAGTCTGGGCCAAGGCCATCCTCATCGGCGGCGAACACACGGCCCGGCGCGCCGAAGCACTCGGCGTGCCGTCGGTGGCCTTCGCCGCAAACGGCGCCGCAAGGTTCTTCGGAGAGTGGTGAGCCCGCTGCTCAGTTCTTCAGGCGCGAGAGGTCCCAGACGAAGAACACCGTTGGCCCTTCGCGAACCGGGCTGCCTCCGGCCCGCTCGATGGTGACCACCGCCGACTCGTAGCTCGTGATCCCCTCGGGCACAAAGGTCTGGTACCGCGCGAATCCGTCCTTGTCTGGTTCGAACGTGCCGAGGCTGTAGTACTTGCCACCGGAGTTCGCCCAGATCTGGTACGTCTCGCCCGCCGGGCGTTGCGGCAGGCCAGTCGCGACAAACCAGATGCGCTTCTGGTCGCCATCCCACACGAGCCGCCCAATCGAGTTCGACGTCTCGTCCGGAGACACAACGTCGGCGACGCGCGTGTCGTTCGACATCAGCGCCACGAGCAGATCCTGGTCGCCGCGCGCCTGCTCCTCGAGGTCGGCCGCCGCCTGCTTCTGGTCCTGCAACTGGTTCGTGATGGCCGCCAACTCCACCTTCTGCGAAAGCGTCTGGTCGAACTGCGTCTGCAGGTCGGCATTCGCCTGGCGCAGGCCGCTGATTTCGTTCCGCACCCAGACCATCCCGATGAACCCGCCGCCGACGACGACCGCACGCTTCGCCCCCCGCGCGTCGATCC
>CAYYDX010000018.1:0-42571 GCA_964470735.1 uncultured Anaerolineaceae bacterium | reverse complement strand
GGGCCGTCAGCGTGGACGAGATGGTCTCCTGGAATCCAAGCGACGCTGCGAGGTCGCGAACACGCTCGCGCAGGTCCCGCACGGGGGCCGGCTCTGGCGCGGGCAAGCGGCCACGAAGCATCGTCGTCGGGAGCTTGTCGTATCCGTAGATACGCCCGATGTCCTCGATCACATCGTCGGCAATTTCGACATCCGGCCGCCAGTCAGGTGGTTGCACGCTGTACTTGCCCGGCGGTACGAAGTGGCAAACGAACCCGAGGTCGGTGAGGATGCGCCGCACGTCTTCGGTCGGGATAGGGATGCCGAGGACCTGCTCGATGCGCGCCGCCTCGACGATGATCGTCCGGGCCGGTTCGCGGCCGGGGTAGACGTCGACGAGACCTGCCGCCACGGTACCGCCGGCGAACTGCTCGAAGAAGTGGAGCGCGCGGTGCTGTGCGTAGACGGGCATCTCGCGGCCGAGGCCCTTCTCGATCCGCAAGGACGCTTCGCTCCGCAGCTTCAGGTAGGCGGACGTCCGGCGGACGCCACCGGGCTTGAAGTTAGCCGCTTCGAGCAGCACAGTCCGCGTGTTCTCGTTTACCTCGCTGCTCCCGCCGCCCATCACGCCGCCGATGCTCACCGGCCCTTCGCCGTCGCAGATGAGCAGCATCTCGCTGTCGAACTCGCGCTCCACGCCATCGAGCGTGACGAGCTTTTCGCCCTGCTCGGCCCGTCGCACGATGAGTTGCTTCCCGCGAACGAGGTCGTAATCGAAGGCGTGCAGCGGCTGGCCAGTCTCGAGCATCACGTAGTTGGTGATGTCGACGACGTTGTTGATTGGCCGCATGCCTGCCCTCAGCAGGCGCTCCTGCATCCATGCCGGCGAGGGGCCGATGGTGACGTTTTCGGTGACCGATGCTGTGAATCTCCGGCACAGGTCGGGCGCCTCGATAGTCACGCTTACGAAGTCCTCGGCCCGGCGTCCCGACTCCCCGTGCTCGTGTGTGGGCTCGCGCAATACCTTACCGGTGATCGCGGCGGTTTCCCGTCCGAATCCCATCACGCCCAGCAGGTCGGCCCGGTTCGCCCAGGTCGAAATGTCGAACACGATGTCGCCGAGTTGCTCCACCAGCGGCCGCCCGGGGACGGCGGCATCCGGCAAGACCAGGATGCCCTCATGGTCGTCGCTTAAGCCTAGTTCTTTCTCGCTGAGCACCATACCCGCCGAGTCGACCCCGCGAATCGGCCGGAGTTTCAGCTTTGCGCGCTCGCCTGTGTGCCCGTCGAACAGTTCGGCGCCCTCGGTCGCGAACGCGATTTTCTGGCCCACCGCGACGTTCGGCGCACCGCACACCACCTGCTGCCGCGCCGTCCCATCGTTCACCGTCACCAGCCGCAGCCGGTCGGCGTTTGGGTGCGGTTCGACCGCCACAACCTCGGCCACGCGGATCCGTTCGGGATCCCAGTTCTCGCCGATTGTCTCCCATCCTTCGACCTCGGCCGTGGAGTCGATCAGCCTCCGTGCCAGTTCGGGCACGGGGAGGTCGACATCGACGAATTCGCGGAGCCAGTTGAGGGAGAGTTTCATAGGAGTCCTTTGGTGTCGTTAGTCGATGGTCCTTGCGGCAGCGCCGAGAGACCCGAGTTGGGGTGCAAACGGCAACCGGTAGTCCAGTTCGCCGATGATCGCCGGGATAGAACTCGAAGAGCCCTGCCTCTGAGAAGCAACCCGGAATCGCTCGCTCGCGGGAACGAGGTGGTTCGGTGGATATCCAGCGTCAGCTGATGAGAGTCCTGAAACATCCCTGTAGTTCTGAAACGCCTTCAACCTGGCACCCCCACGAACGGCTAACGACTGATGACCAACGACTTCGTCAAAACTGGCTCAAGAACCGCACGTCGTTCGCGTAGAAGTTGCGGATGTCTTCGATGCCCCAGCGCAGGAGCGCGACTCGCTCCACGCCGATGCCGAAAGCGAAACCCGTGACCTTCGATGAGTCGTAGCCCGCCGTCTCGATGATCTCGGGGTGGACCATGCCCGCGCCGAGAATCTCGATCCAGCCAGTGCCGTGGCACGTGCGGCAGTCGCTGCCATTGCCCCGGCAAATGAAACAGTCGATCGCCATCTCCACGCCCGGCTCGACGAACGGGAAGTAGCTGTGGTGGAAGATGATCTTGCGGTCGTGCCCGAACATCTGGCGTGACCATTCGTACAGCACGCCCTTCAAGTCGCTCATGCGCACACCTTCGTCGACGGCGAGGCCCTCGATCTGCGTGAGCATCCACTCGTGGGTCGCGTCGGTTGCTTCCTGGCGATAGCACTTGCCGGGAACGACCACGCGCACTGGCGGTTCGGCCGTCCGCTCGAGCACGCGCACCTGGTTCGGCGAGGTGTGGGTGCGGAGCAACATGTGCCGCTTGCCGTCGATCAGCGTGTTCACCCAGATGGTGTCCCACATATCGCGCGCCGGGTGGTCTTCGGGAATGCGCACGCCATCGAAGTTGTAACGGTCCCACTCGACCTCCGGGCCTTCGGCTACGCGAAAGCCCATGTCGGCGAATGCCTTCAAGCAGTCCCTCATGGTCTGGGTGACCGGGTGCAGCCTGCCGATGACTTGCGGCCGCCCTGGGAGCGTCACATCGAGTGCTTCGGCCGTGGTCAGCGCCTGGAGCGCCTCCTGCTTGAGCGCGTTGCGACGCGCTTCGAGGGCTTCTTCGAGTTCGTTCTTGACCGCGTTGGCTGCCGCGCCATAGGCCGCTCGCTCAGTCGCCGGGACATCCTTGATTGCTCGCAGGAGGGCCGTCACCCGGCCGTCCTGCCGTCCAAAGAACGCGATCCGCCACTGTTCGAGCGTGGCTTCGGACGAAGCCACAGCGAGCGCCGCCAGCGCCTCTTCGCGCAGGCCCTCCAGGGCAGATGCATTCGACATAGGGACTTCGAAGTATAGGGCCGTTGCCGGTTTACCGCCCGTGAACCGCGGTCTCGTAAACCGCGCGCACAGAACGCACACTGGTGAGCGCCATGTCCGCCATCCGCATGACGCCCCGCGCCTGGCTTCTCACTATCATTGCTCTATGTACGCTGCTGCTCGCCGCCGGTTGCTCTGGCGGTGGTTCGAAATCGACAACTCCCGACCTGAGACCCGGCGACGTGGCTGAGAACACTCGCAAATCGTGGGCCGGCAAAGATCCCGCGCCGGCAATCCCCACCGGAGTCACCTGGTTCAACGTGCCGCGCCCGCTCACGCTCGACGAACTGAAGGGCCGCATAGTGCTGCTCGACTTCTGGACGCTCGGCTGCATCAACTGCCAGCACATCATCCCCGACCTGAAGCGCCTCGAAGCGGAGTTCGGCGACTCTCTCGTGGTCATCGGGGTCCATTCCGGCAAGTACGCCACCGAGCATGATGATGACTCGATTCGCGACGCCATCAAGAAGTACGGCCTCGAGCACCCGGTGCTCAACGATCCCGACTTCGTGGTCTGGAACACCTTCGGCGCCAGCGCCTGGCCCACGCTCGTCCTTATCGACCCGGCGGGCAACCTGGTCGGCGGGCACGCAGGTGAGGGTGTCTACCCGCTCTTCCAGCCGATTCTCACCTCGCTCCGCGACGAGTTCACGAAGAACGGAAAGCTGAAACCGGCGCCATTGCCGCTTGCTCTCGATGCCGCGCCCGCGACCGCCGTGCTGGCCTATCCCGGCAAGGTGCTTGCCGACGAGAAGAGCGGACGGCTCTACATCGCTGATTCCGGGAACAACCGGGTCATCGTCGCCTCGCTCTCTGGCGAACTGCAGAAAGCCGTCGGCACGGGCAAGGAAGGCTTCGCCGATGGCGCGGCCGACGAGGCGCTATTTCGCCAGCCGCAGGGCCTCGCACTCTCGCCCGATGGGGGCACGCTGTACGTCGCCGACACGCGAAACCACGCCATTCGCGCCGTGGACACAGCCACGTTCGAAGTGAAAACCATAGCGGGTACCGGCAAGCAACTCGACCGCCTGCCGAAAGATGGTGCACAGGCTCGCGAAACCGCAATGGCGTCACCGTGGGACGTGGTGGCGGTCGGCCGCACCCTCTACATCACCATGGCGGGCATCCACCAACTCTGGGCGCTCGACCTTTCGAACAACACCATCTCGGTTCTCGCCGGGACGAGCCGCGAAGGCATTGACGACGGTGACCGCCGGACGATGGCAACACTTGCCCAGCCTTCAGGCATCACGACCGACGGAGAGAACCTGTACTGGGTCGACCCCGAATCCAGTTCCGTGCGCATGCTCCGGATTGGCGGAGGCCGGGTTGAGACGCTGACCGGGACGGGGTTGTTCGACTACGGCGACGACGACGGCCCGGCGAAGCAGGCCCGGCTCCAGCACGCCCAGGGCATCGCCTACGACGACGGCGCGCTCTATATCGCCGACACCTACAACCACCGGCTTCGCGTCCTCGACCTCGTGGCGAAACAGATGGGGACGGCTGCCGGGAGTTCGCGCGGATGGGCCGATGGCGTTGCCGGGGCCGCGAAGTTCGACGAGCCGGGCGGTCTCTCTGTGGCAGGTGGCCGCGTCTACATCGCCGATACGAACAACCAGTTGGTTCGTGTGTTCGACCCGGCGTCTGGCGCGGTGTCCACGCTGGGGCTGTCGAACCTCGCCGCGATTGCGACGGGCACGCCCGGTCGCGTGACGCGCGTCGATCTTCCCGCCGTCACCGTCTCGCCGGCAGCGACCGCCTTGAAGCTCACATTCACCTCTCCGGACGACTACCACCTCAACAGTTCCGCCCCGTCGAAGCTCGCCCTTGCGAGTTCGAACCCGGCAGTGCTCCAGCCCGGGGAAAGCGTCGTCTCGTTCACTTCGGACCAGCCGACGGTGACGCTGCCGATTCCCGTACGGCTCAGCGAAGGCGCCGCGGAACTCACGGCGACCGCGTCGGTCTACTACTGCCGGACGGGGGCGGAAGCGCTCTGCTTCATCGGCCAGTTCGAACTGCATGTCCCGGTGACGGTCGCGCCCGGCGCGACCGCGGGAGAGATAGCGGTCAGCTACGAACTGCCGCCCGCTTGAGTCAGACGGTCAACGAGAGTCCGTCATCCGCAATCACAATCTCCCCGGAGAAGTAGGCTGCAGCCTCGGCTTTCAGCCGCTCCGGGACTTCACCCGGAACCAGGTGCGTGAGCACCAGCCGCGAAACTCCGCTCTCCTGCGCGATCCGCGCTGCCACATCGACCCGCGTGTGGCTTCGCGCGTAGGCCGCGAAGATCGCCTCCACGCGTGACGGCGCGGCGCCGCGCGTCCAGTCCGTCAGCCCCGCCTCCGAGTACGCCTCGTGGATCAGGATGCTGCCGCCGTCGGCGAGCGGCGTCATCAGCGCCGGGTCTGCCCGCGTGTCGCCGCTGTAGACCACGGTCGTGCCGCCGAATGTGACACGGTGGGCCATCGCCACAACTTCCGGCGCATGGGGCACTACGATGCTGTGGGCGCTCCCGTGCGGGATATCACAGTCGCTTCCGCCCGCCAGTTCGATGACCGGCACGTCGATCGGGTCGCCGAACGGTTTGCCGAACACGGGCGCAACCATCGCGGTCGCCTCCGCTGCCGCGGCGATGTAGTCACGCGTGCCCGGTGGGCCGTACACGCTCGGGATGACGGCGTAGGGAAAGATCATGTGCGCCAGCCACGCCCCGAAGCCGTGAACGTGGTCCATGTGGAGGTGGCTCACCAGCAGCGTGGGCGCTTTAGGCAACGCGAGGCCCGATTGGAACAGCGCGCGGATGGTTCCCGGCCCGCAATCGAGGAGCATGCCGCGTTCGCCGTCGTCGAGGAGGATGCAGCTGGCGGAGCGGCCGGCAGAGGCGCCGCCCGAACCCGTTCCGCAGAAGGTAATGCGCATGGCAACGATTCTAGCGAGTGCGCGGACGGGTTTCTTGACAGGCCTCTTCACAATTCCAAAGATGAAGACCCGCGTAGCGGAGACTCTGGAGGTTCTGCATGGCTGTTCGTGGCTACGTCCTCATCGAAACCGATGTCGGAAAGGCGAAAGCTGTTAGCTCGGCAATCCAAGACTTCACCTACCCCGGCGCCCGCGTCGCGGCCGTCGACACCGTCACCGGTCCCTACGATGTGATCGTCCAACTCGAAGCCGACGACCTCGATAGCCTCGGCAACGCCATCACCGAAGCGGTACAGAAGGTCTCAGGGGTCCAGCGCACCACCACCTGCCTCTCCGTCCGCCTCGCCTGAGCGCCCCACAGCGCACATTCCAGGCGCCGCCGTAAGGCGGCGTTTTGGTTGCGGTCGACACCGGACGCCAGCGATTCGACAATCGTTCCCATGGCTAGCACCGGCATGATCAGCGTCGAAGAGGCGCGCGAACGCATCCTCTCCTTCTTCCGAAGGCTTCCCGCGGAGCGGAAGCCTCTCCTTGCCGCTGCTGGCCAGGTGCTCGCCGAAGCTGTCATCGCGCCGTTCGACATCCCGCCGCTCGACAACACCGGCATGGACGGCTATGCCGTCCGCGCCGCCGACACGTCCGGCGCCAGCGAGGAGAACCCCGTTCAACTTCGAGTCGTGGCGAACCTCGCTGCCGGCTACGTCCACCCGGACTCGATGGGTCCCGGCGAAGCCATCCGGATCATGACCGGGGCGCCCATCCCGCCCGGCGCCGACGCGGTTGTGCCGTTCGAAGAGACCGACGAGGTGATGCGAGCCCCGGGCGAACGGCCCGTCGCGGGCGACGCGGTCCGTGTCTTTAAAGCGGCGAAGCTTGGCGCGAACGTTCGCAGCCGCGCCGGTGACATCACCGCCGGCAGTGTCGTTATCCCGGCCGGCCGTGTCCTGCGCGCCTCGGAAATTGGCGTCCTCGCGAGCGTTGGCGCGAGTGATGTGAGCGTCTACCGGCGACCGGTTGTCGCGGTGCTTTCGACGGGTGACGAAGTGACCGCGCCTGGTGAGCCGCTGCTCCCGGGCCGGATCTACGACGCGAACTCGCCCGCCATCGCCGCGATGGTTGCCAAAGCCGGTGGCGTTCCCCGTGTGCTCGGCATCGCGCGCGATACGGTCGAAGACCTGACCGCGAAAATCCGCGACGGTCTCAGCGCGGACATGATCGTGACATCCGCGGGAGTCTCACGCGGGGACTTCGACGTCGTGAAGGATGTGCTGGCGCGCGAGGGCCAGATCGACTTCTGGACGGTGCGGATGCGCCCGGGCAAACCCGTTGCCTTCGGCGCATTCACGGCGCCAGGTGGCCGCACGGTGCCACACCTCGGCCTCCCGGGGAATCCCGTTAGTTCGATGGTTTCGTTCGAACTGTTCGGGCGGGCCGCCATCTTCACGATGCTCGGCCGGAGCGACTGGGAGCGCCCCACCATCCGCGTTACCCTGCGCCAGCGCGTGGTCAACACCGACCCGCGCCGCTTCTTCGGGCGCTGCTTCGTCACGAAAGGCGAGGATGGGCGCTGGTACGCCGACCTGACCGGCCCACAGGGCAGCAACATCCTCACCAGCATGAGCGCCGCCAATGGCCTCGCCATCATCCCCGAGACGGTTGAGGTCGCGGAGGCTGGCGCCGAGGTCGAGGTGATGATGCTCGACTGGGAGCACGCCCCGTGAGTTACCCCCGCTGAACGCCGTCGCACGGCTCCGGCGCGCGCTCAACGGCCCACGGCGGGGTCTGCCGGGCATCGCCCTCTGGTTGGTGATCGCCGCATCCTGGGTGGTCTGCGGAGCGATGCTGCTGGTTGTCGCCGCCCGGCTGGTTATCCCCGACTTCTTCCTCGTCCTCATCTGGGCGAATGCCTACACCTTCTGGGTTTACCTGCCGGCGTATGCTGTCGCCGCCTTCGCCGGATTTCTTGGGCGCTGGGTGCTTTTCGGATGCGCCTGCGCGGTGATCGCTTTCCACCTTGCCTGGGTGCTCCCCGACTATCGCTCCGCCCGGGAGATTCCGGCCGAGGCCTACTCCGCGCCGCGCCTGCGTCTGATGACCGCGAACATCTACTTCGGCAACCCGGACTACGACGGCCTTGTTGGCGAAATCGCTGAGGTCGACCCCGACGTGCTCTTCCTCCAGGAGTTCGGCCCGCGGATGGAAGAGGACATGCGCACCTACGGCCTCATCGACCGCTACCCCTACACGAAAATCGTCTACGAAAACCCGTACTTCGGCACGGCGCTCTATTCGAAACTACCCCTGGGCGAGGTCATCGTCGCTCCTGCCGGGCGCCGGCCGTACATCGCCGCCAGCGTCGAAGTAGGCGGTCGCAAGGTGCACCTCTACAACCTCCACGCGACTTCGCCGGGCATCGGCGCGGATATCGCCGAAGACTGGAACGACGGCTGGAAGACGTTGCTGACGGCTCTCCGCAAGGAAACCGGACCGGTCATCGCCGCCGGCGACTTCAACATGACGCAGAACCACCACTGGTATCGCGAATTGAAGAAGGCGGGCTTCATCTCCGCCCATGACGAGCGCGGCCGCGGCGATGCCACGACCTGGCCGCAGGGCGAACTCCTTCTGCCCATGATTCGCATCGACCAGGTGTTCCACAGTGCCGGGGTTGTCTGTCTCTCGATCCGGGAAGGTCGTGGCGAAGGCAGCGATCACCGTCCGCTCATCGCCGAACTCGCGATCACCGGCCCGTAGCGCCTACGTCCCGCGCCCGCCGAGCCGGTGGCCGTACTGTGTTTCGAAGTACTCCTGGAACGCGCTGTTGCTCGCCTGCTGATCCCGGTGCGAGCTATACCACGCGACTGTGCGCTCCAGCCCCTCCGCAATGGTGGTCTTCGGCGTCCAGCCCAGCGAGCGGATGCGCGAACTATCGAGTGCGTAGCGGCGGTCGTGGCCGGGCCGGTCCTCGACGGGACGGATGAGTTCCGCCGGCCGTTCGGTCAGGGCGCAGATCTGGCGTGCCACCTCAATGTTGGGGACGCGCTGGCCGGAGCCGATGTTGTAGCGCGAGAGACCCACCGAAGGCATGGTGCGCACCACAAGCCGGACTGCCTCGACCAGGTCATCGACAAAGAGCCACTCGCGTTGCTGCAGACCGTCACCGTAGAGCGGCATCGGTTCGCCGGCCAGCGCCCGCGTGATAAAGAGCGGAATGAACTTTTCGATGTGCTGGTGCGGCCCGAAGACGTTGCACGCGCGCAGGATCGTCGCCGGCAGACCGTACGTGTCCGCGTAGGCGCGAACCAGCAGTTCGGCTGCCGCTTTGCTCGCCGAGTATGGCGAGCCTGGCGCGAACGGGTGGTCTTCGGCCGCTTCGACGCCCTCGGGCAGTGACCCGAACACCTCATCCGTCGACATCTGGATGAACGCCGCTCGACCGTCGGCTCGTACTGCCTCGAGCAGTGACACCACGCCCTCCACGTCGGTGCGCGCGAACGTTGCTGGATCGAGCAGCGAGCGGTCGACGTGAGTTTCGGCGGCGAAGTTGATGACCAGGTCCTGGCCTGCGGCAAGTTCGCGAACGAGCGGCGCGTCGCAGAGGTCGCCGTGAACGAAGGTATAACCTGCCGCCTGGTCGACGCTGGCCAGGTTCCGGGGGTTGGCGGCGTAGGTCAGCTTGTCGAGGTTGGTTACTTCCCAGCCGTCGCGCACGAGCGCAAGCACCACATGGCTGCCGATGAAGCCGCAGCCGCCGGTGATGAGCGCTCTCATTCGGCTGCCTCGAAGCGGGAGTGGTCGCCGAGGACGAGTTTGCTGCGTGCTGGCGTGTGCCGTACCTCGACGAACCGGCCGATCATCGAGTTTTCAACCCCGGCACAGTCCTCCACCGTCGATGACTCCATCACGATGGAGTTGGTAATGGTTGCGCGGGCGATCACGCAGCGGGGCCCGATGGCAACGTCGGGCCCGACGGTTGAATCACTGACCCGGGCGTCCGCGCCAATAACGACCGGCCCACGCAACCGCGAACGCTCCACGAGGGCGCCCGGTTCAATGCGCACCACTCCTTCGAGCGTCGAATCGACGATGTCCGTGGCTCGGTGGCAGCCCTCGCTGAAGGAACCGAGCACGGCGCGGTTGGCTGCGAGCATATCCTCCATCTTCCCCGTGTCGATCCAGTAGTCCTCTGTGACGGTCGCGTCCACCTGGCGCCCGGCGGCGAGCAGACCGTTGATGGCGTCCGCGATTTCGAGTTCGCCCCGTGCGCTGGGCGAAAGTGTGACGATGACGTTGAACACCTCGCGCCGGAAGGCGTACACGCCGATGACCGCGAAGTTGGAGGGAGGATTGAGGGGTTTTTCGACGATGCGTCGAAGCTCGCCGCCCACCATCTCGGCGACCCCGAAGGCTCGCGGGTCATCGACGCGCTTCAGGATGACGCTCCCGGCCGCGTCACTCTCTGCGAAGCCTCGCGCAAATGTCTCAATACCGTGGAGCAGCACGTTATCGCCGAGGTAGAGGATGATTGGCTCTCCGCCGGCGAACTCACGAGCCAACCCCAGCGCATGCGCGATGCCGAGCGGCGCCTCCTGCCGGAGGTAGGTGAATCGCGCGCCGAACGCACCGCCATCGCCCATCGCCTCGCGAATCTGGCCTTCGGTGTCGCCGACCACCAGCGCGATTTCGGTAATGCCGCAGGCGACCAACTGCCGCACCGGAAAGTGGAGCACGGGCACGTTCGCGACCGGTACGAGTTGCTTCGCACCCGAGTAGGTGAACGGCCGCAGCCTGCTGCCCTTGCCCCCCGTGAGGACCACGCCCTTCATCGCGGCGGATTATAGGTTCGCCCTTGCATAGGATCGCCGGATGTCCCCGCGACCGCTCCGCATCCTCTACAACGCCAGCGCCGTCCCAGCTCAACGAGCGGGGGCCGGTGTGTACGCGCTCGAACTCGGGGCGGCCCTCGCGGCGCGGCCTTCGCTCGAACTGTCCGTCCTCTCGCCGCGTGACCCAGGGTTCGGGGAGCACGTGCGCACACCGGGGAAGAGAGTGGCGCGACTGTTGTGGGAGGAGGCCAGCCTCGCCTCCGCGCCCCAACTCCGCGACGCGGACATCTATCACGGAACGCACTTCTTTACGCCGCGTTCGAAGACGCCGGCGGTCGCCACCGTGCACGACCTCACGTTCTTCCGCATCCCACGCCGCTACGGCCGCGCGCGAAGGGCGTACTACCGGCGCCTCGCGCGCGCCGCAACGCGCGCGGCACGACTCATCGTCCCTTCTGCCGCCGTGGCGGCCGACTGTGTCCGCTTCCTTGGTTACCCGCCGGAGAACGTCCGCGTTATCGCCGAAGCTCCTCGTGCGGGTCTCGAACCGGCTTCCGCGTCCGAAGTCGAAGCGTTTCGCCGCGAGTACGGCATCGAGGGGCCGTACCTTGCCTGCCTCGGCACGGCCGAACCGGGCAAGCGTGCAGTCGACGCGATCCGCGCGATGCCGGCGATTCGCGAACCGCGGCCCGGCACGAAGCTGGTGCTTGCGGGGAACCCCGGACCGCTCTCCGGAGCACTCGAGCACGAAGTCGCCCGCCTCGGCCTGGCGGGCGCCGTGCGCTTCCTCGGGTACCTGCCCGATCGGGCGCTCCCGCCGTTTCTCACGGGTGCGGTGGCGCTCATCTTCCCCTCCTTGTACGAAGGCTTCGGGCTGCCCCCGCTCGAGGCGCTGGCCTGTGGCACGCCGGTCATCGCAACCGATGCGCCCGCGATGTCGGAGGTCCTCGCCGCGGGGACACTCTTCGTGCCCACGCGCGACCCGGCTGCCATCGCCGGCGCCGCACTCTCGCTTTTCGATGGCGATCGGCGAGAGACGCTCGCATCCGCGGGCGCCGAGTTCGTACGCCGGTTCACCTGGGCGCGCGCCGCGGCCGAGACCGAAGCCGTCTACCGGGAACTCGTCCCGTGAGCGTCGGTGTCGTCATCGTGACCTTCAAGTGCCGGGACTATGCATTGCGCTGTCTCGAATCCCTGCGCGCGCAGGTACCCGCGCTGCTCACAACGACTGTGGTTGTGGACAACGCTTCGGGTGACGGGACAGTCGAGGCCATCCGCGCGCGGTTCCCTGCGGTTGCGGTCGTCGCGAACAAGCGGAATCTCGGTTTCGCGGCTGCGGCGAACCGGGGTATTGCCGAGCTGCCGCAGTGCGACGTGCTCTGTCTGCTCAATCCCGACTCGATCGTGCTTGACGCGGGCATCCCCGAGGCTGCCGCCTACGTGGAGGCGCATGCCGACGCCGGCGCGCTCGGTGGCCGCGTATTGAATACCGATGGCGCGGTGCAGGCGAGCGCCCGGTCATTCCCCGGTCACCACAACGCGTTCTTCAACCGCCACTCGCTCACCACCCGGTTCCTGCCGTCAAACCGCTGGTCCCGCCAATACCTCATGTCCGATTGGGAGCACGATGGCATCCGCGATGTCGACTGGGTGTCGGGGGCGTTCATGTTCATCCATCGCCGCGCACTCGATGCCATCGGGGGCCTGGACGAAGGCTATTTCTTCAGCATCGAGGATGTGGACTACTGCCGCCGCCTTCGGGATGCCGGGCTGCGCGTGGTCTACTACCCCGGCGCCAGTGTGCAGCACCGTATCGGAGCGAGCTCGCGGAAGGCGGTGTATCGAGCGATGGCGGCGCACCACCGGGGCATGTGGCGCTACTACCGGAAACACCTGCGCGGCAATATCGCCGTCGACGGGCTCACGGCTGCCGGTATCGCGGGACGATTCGGCCTCCATGCGCTTTCGTACGCAGTCCGTTCGACGAAACAGCGGCTGCATGGCCGGCCCGTTCGCTGAACATCAGGCGCGGCTGCGGGCGAACGCTCCGCGCCAGGCCAGCACGCGCGCTGAGTTCCAGAAGGATCCGCCGTAGCCGAGCGCGAACGTCAGCGCCGCCGCGAAGGCCACCACCGTGAGTCCCACAATCGCGGAGCCCGCGGATTTATACCAGAAGTGGGCGGCCACCGCCGCCGCGCAAAAGCACGCAGTGATGGCGTAGCACGCGAGCGTGACCTGCAGCGGGCTGAGTCGCACGTGCCGTTCGATCCGGTCGTGCATGTGGTCGAAGTCAGGCTTGAACAGGTGCCGCCCTTCGAGGAAGCGCCGGAGCAACGTCACTGCTGTATCCAACATGGGCAGCCCCAGGGCGACCAGTGGGAGATAGAGTGGCGCCCGTCCCGTGGTGTCCACGAAGCCGGAGATACTCAGCCCGGCGATCGTGAAGCCGAGGAAGTACGCCCCGGAGTCGCCGAGGAAACGTCGCGCGCGGGGCAGGTTCAGTGGCACGAACCCCAGCGAGGCCCCGGCCAGCGCCGCGAACAGCATTGCGATAAGGTCGTGCCCCAGGTCCCACGCGATGTACGACATCGTCGCCGAAACGAGGCCGGCCACACCCGCCGCAACCCCGTCGCGGCCGTCGATCAGGTTGATCGCGTTCGTCACCACCATCACCCAGAAGATGCTGACCACCGGGTCGAGCCAACCCAACGCGACGGCGCCCCCGCCGGGCAGCGTCATCTCACCAACGCGGTACCCCGCAAGGTAGATGCCGAGCGCGGCAAGGAAGTGAGTCGAGAGCTTCACCCGCCAGTCGAGGTCGCGGAAGTCGTCCTTCGCGCCGACTGCGCCGACCACGGCACCGCAAAGGACGAGCGTTAGGAACTGGCGGCGATCCTGGTTTAGCAGTCTGCTCGCCTCGTCGGAATAGACCGCCATCACGGCCATTGAAACGACGAATCCGGCGAGGATAGCGAACCCACCGACCCGGGGCATCAGTTCGCCCCGGCGGCCCACCTTCGTTCGCAGCCGGAGCAGCAGACCAACCGGGAGTGCAACGGCAAAAGCAATCAGAGCGGCGGCCAGCTCAATTCCCAACACCCATGCTCCGGCTCACGGATGCGGAATCCTACCCCGCTCCGGCTGTCGCGGTCACGCTCCTTTACTCGGGTTCGCCCGAAATCTCGCGCATCTCGCCGTCGTGCATCGCCAGGACCCGGTCGGCCAGTCGCGCCATCGCGATGTCGTGCGTCACCATCAGTCCGAGCTTCCCGCGCGACTTCACTTCCTGCATCAGCGACTCCACCACCTGCCGCCCGCGGGCCGAATCGAGGCTGGCGGTAGGCTCATCCACGAGCACGACCTTCGGGTCGTTCATCAGTGCCCGTGCGATGGCGACACGCTGACGTTCGCCGCCCGAAAGCTCGGCTGCGGGTGCATCACCGCGCGCGCTCAGCCCGAGTTCGTCGAGCAACCGGGCCGCGCGCTCCTTCGCGGTGGGCCCGCTGGTCCGCGTGATCTGGGCCATGACGAGCAGGTTCTCGCGCGCGGTCAGGAACGGAAGCAGGTTGTTCGCCTGAAACACATAGCCCACGGACTTCCGGCGGTAGGCGGCCTGGTCACCCCGTCCGAGCTTCGCGATGTCTCGGCCATTCACGAGGATCTCCCCGGCGGTGGGCGTCAGCAGCCCGCCGACCATCGCCAGCAGTGTTGTCTTGCCCGAACCGCTTGGCCCAACGACCGCGATGAACTCGCCCGGCCCGGTGCGAAACGAGACCTGCCGCACCGCGCGGACAGCCTGTTCGCCTTCGCCATATGTCTTTGAGAGTTCGCGTACTTCGAGGGTGATTACTGCAGAGTCGCTCATTGCTGCTGCCCCAGGGCGATGATCGGGTCGACGCGCGCCACCTGCCTGCCAGAGAACGCCGCGCCGATGGCGGCCATCAGGATGAGCAGTGCGGCGGTGGTCACGAAGGTTCCCGTAGTAAACGCTATCGGCACGGGATTCGGAATCCGCTGGAGCAGGTTGTTCGTGAGCCATGCCAGCGGGACAGCGATGGCGACGCCGATGGCGCTCACGCAGAGCACCTGCACGAGCACCTGCCGGAAGACGAACAACGAACTCGCGCCAACCGCCTTCAGCACCCCGATCTGCGCAATCTTCTGCAACGTCAGCACGTAGAAGAAGACGCCGATGACCAGACCGCCGATGAGGTAGCCGAACGCTCGCAGGGCCTCGATGGTCGATTGCTGGCCCTGTACGCCTTCGATGTTCTGGAAGGCAGTTGACTTCGACACCGCGGTCCAGCCATCACCCGACTTGCCAGCCAGGCCCTTCCCCTTGAGCAGTACCACCGATGCGGCAGGTTCGTTACCCCCGGTGCCGCCGTACTTCAGTTCCTGCCACGAACTCCGCAAAAGATAGACCGATGGTTGGAAGAAGAAGCTCCCTTCATCGATCTCTCCGACAATCGTGTACTCCTTCTGGACCAGTCGAACCGACACCGTCACGGTGTCCCCCACTTTCATGTCGGCGTAGCGAAGGAACCCCTTGTCGGCGAGGATCCCGTTCGTGTCGGATGCAGTCAGCGTCCTGCCCGCAACGACCTTTGGCTCCGCAATCGTGCCCGGGTCGTACCCGAGGAACGCAGCGGACTTGATGCCGCCGTCGCGCTTCTGGTAGTTCGCGGCCACGTATCCGAGCGGCGCCGACTCTTTCGCCCCGGATTCCCGCGCGATCTGTTCGACGAGTGGGCCGCCAAGTTCGCTGCGAATCACGCTCAGCCCGGCACGGTCGGAGTACGCGATGGCGTTGGCGTCGAAGCTTCGCAGCGCGCTCCCGGCCTGCTCGTTCAGGCCAACGCCAAGCCCGTTGATCATCAGGACGAGGTAGCTGATGAGCGTGACGATGAGTGCGATAAGGACGAACTGCAGCTTGCGCCGGCGGATCTCCAGGAGGCCGATCATGGTTGTACCTCGGGGAAGTTCGGAGTGCGGCATGCGCAGGGCCGTTGGAATGCCACTCAAACCCGTGCACCTTCCCGAATGTACCAAGCGGCCCGGTATCGGCTAGCGAGCGACGCCAACTCGCTATAGCCTGCAATGGCATGCTCGAAGACCCATCGCTCCATCGCCAGGCGCTGCACGTTCCACGCGCCAGCCTTGTCCTGCCTGCTGGTGAAGGCGCCAACCGGTCGACCGAAATCTGGATGGGTGGCGCGCACAGCCACCTTGGCATGGAGTTCGCGCACGAAACGCTCCGTACCTCCTGGGTGATCGACTGTGCCGGCGAAATCGACCCTGCCTACCGGGAGTCGGCGGGCCGCTGGCTCCCTTGCGTCTTCCCCGACCTGGACGGTCCGCTCCCCTCTTCCAACCGCGTGGCCGATGTCGTGCAGGCGGCACTCGACTCAATCTCCGCTGACGCTGCCCCCGAACGCGTCTACGTGATGTGCCAGCACGGGATGAATCGCAGCGGCCTCGTCGCGGGGCTACTCCTGCGGGGGCTCGGTATCGGGCCCCGGGAGGCTATCGACCGGATCCGCACTGCCCGTCCCGGTGCGCTGGCGAACGATCACTTCCGGCTGATGCTCCTCGGGCACGCCTGAGGCGCTCCAGGGCGCGCGTATACTGGTGGTATGCCCATCGCTCCGGGAACACGGCCAATCACGTGGGAAGACGCACTCGAACTGCCCGACGGCGAGCGTTACGAAGTCATCGACGGAGAACTGAAGGAGCGGCGCATGAGCTTCGGGTCGTCCGCAATTGCAAGCATCCTCATTGAACTGTTGCGAGCCTGGATGCGTGCGGGCCATGCCGGGACGGTCACCGGCTCCGATGGCGGTTACACCATCTTCCCGTGGGCGCCTGGCGACGTGCGAATGCCGGATGTTTCGTACATCTCGAAGGCTCGCCTCCCGCGCGTTCCCGCCCGTGGATGGGTGAGCGTTGCGCCCGAACTGGCCATCGAGGTCGTCTCCCCGAATGACCGGTTCATCGACGTCGAAAGCAAGGCGCGCGACTGGATTCGCGCCGGAGTCGACCTCGTCTGGGTGGTTGTCCCGGCGATGGAAAGCGTGCAGGTCTGGCGGAAGAACGGTGAGCGCGCCATCCTCCGGTCGGGCGAGACGCTCAGCGGTGAAGACGTCCTGCCCGGCTTCGAAGTCGCCGTAGCCGACCTCTTCCAGGAGATTTCGGAAGAGGTCGACTAACTGCCGCGTATACTGGTGGTATGTCCATCGCGCCGGGTACGCGGCCAATCACGTGGGAAGACGCACTCGAACTGCCCGACGGCGAGCGTTACGAGGTCATCGACGGAGAACTGAAGGAGCGGCGCATGAGCTTCGGGTCGTCCGCAATCGCCATGCTGATCAGCAAGTTTCTCTGGCGCTGGCTCGACACCGGCCACCCGGGCTTCGTCACCGGTTCGGATGGTGGTTACACCATCTTCCCGTGGGCGCCTGGCGACGTGCGAATGCCGGATGTTTCGTACATCTCGAAGGCTCGCCTCCCGCGCGTTCCCGCCCGTGGATGGGTGAGCGTTGCGCCCGAACTGGCCATCGAGGTCGTCTCCCCGAATGACCGGTTCATCGACGTCGAAAGCAAGGCGCGCGACTGGATTCGCGCCGGAGTCGACCTCGTCTGGGTGGTTGTCCCGGCGATGGAAAGCGTGCAGGTCTGGCGGAAGAACGGTGAGCGCGCCATCCTCCGGTCGGGCGAGACGCTCAGCGGTGAAGACGTCCTGCCCGGCTTCGAAGTCGCCGTAGCCGACCTCTTCCAGGAGATCGCGGAAGAGACCGATTAATCGAGCAGGTCGGGCCGGCGCTCCCGTGTGCGCTCCAGGCGCTGTTCCTGCTTCCACTTCTCGATATTGGCGTGATGGCCGCTGAGTAGCACTTCGGGCGGCGTCCATCCGCGGTACTCCGCGGGCCGCGTGTACTGCGGGTGCTCCAGCAGCCCGTCGGCGAACGACTCTTCCTCCGGGCTTGCTTCGTCGCCAAGCGCGCCGGGGACGTGCCGCGTAACCGCATCGATCAGCACCATCGCCGGGAGTTCGCCACCGGTGAGTACGTAGTCTCCGATCGACACCTCGCGGTCGACGCAGTGATCCACAAACCGCTGGTCGACTCCTTCGTACCGCCCGCAGACCAGTACCAGGCGGGGATGCTCCGCCAGTTCCCGCACAAGCGCGTCCTTCAGGACCTCGCCCTGTGGCGAGAGAAACACCACGTAGCCCGGCTCTTCGGCGAGCGACTGCACGTGCTGCAGTGCGCGATCGAGCACGTCAACACGCATCACCATGCCCTGACCGCCCCCGAACGGGTAGTCGTCGACTGAACGGTGGCGGTCCGTCGCGTGCTCGCGAATGTCGTGCACCTGGAGGTCGAGCAGACCATCCTCACGCGCCCGCTTAATAATCGAGACGTCCAGCGGCCCGCTTTCGAAGGCTGCGGGGAAGAGTGTCAGGACATCGACTCTCATGCGGTCCCGGGACCATGTTCGACCGGCCCGGTGAGCAGTTCGGCCACGTGCGAAATCAGCGGGAGGAGTACATCCATCCCCTGTGCTACAGCCTTCGGGTTGCCCGGCAGGTTCACGATAAGGCACTTCGCACGGGTGACCGCGAGGCCGCGTGTGAGCGCCGCGTACGGCGTGTGCGCCAGCCCGTTTACGACCAGAGCGATCGCGATCCCCGGGACTTCGCGCTCGGCCACATCCCGCGTGGCCTCGGGCGTCACATCTCGCTCGGTTAGCCCCGTCCCGCCGGTGGTGATGATCACATCGCAAAGATCATCGTCTGCCCAGACACGCAGGTGTTCTGCAATCAGCGCGCGGTTGTCGGGCACGATGTCGCGCCGCATCACGTCGTGCCCGGCATCTCGAACCATCCGCACGGCCATTTCACCGCTTTCGTCGGTGCGCTCGCCGACAGAAGCCTTGTCCGAAGCGGTCAGGATCGCGACCCGTGCCATTCCGGAATCCTAGCATCGCCGCCTGCTGCGGGCGTTGGGGGCGTCCGTCAGCCTACCAAACATTTTTCTGGGGAATGGATTGACAGCATCCGGGGGTGGAAATACTATCCCGGGGGTGGACGGGGAGAAACGGGGAGATTCACCCCAGATCTCCCAGGATTTGCATCCAATCGCCCACCTGAAGGCGCCATGACACTGAGGATCGTTGGCAGTTACGACTACCAGGTGGATGACCGGAAGCGAATCCCGCTCCCGCCGAAGCATCGTGACGCCTTCGAAGCCGGGGCCTACCTCGGCAAATCCAACCGCCCATCGATCGTCCTCTACACGCCGGAGGCGCTCGACAAGACCGCCGAAATCATCGAGGCCATCCCTGCAGAGACGCGGGAAGGCGAGGATGCCCGGCGTGACTTCTTCGGCAGCATCTGGCCCACATCGAAAGATGCCCAGGGCCGGGTCACCCTCAACGAGGGCCTGATGGCATACGCCGGCATCACTCGCGACGTTCGCGTCATCGGTGTGGGCGACAAGTTCGAGATTTGGGATCGCGAGACCCACATCGCCTACGAAGCGGAAATCCATGAAAGCCGTCTCCGGGCACTTGCCCGGCGCGACCCAACACAACAACAGGAGGGGTAACGTGGTTGTTATGACAGCACCTGTACCGGTCCACGTGCCCGTCCTGCTCAACGAGACGCTGCGCTTCCTCAACGTCCGCGAGGGCGGCGTCTATATCGATTGCACCACCGGCCTTGGCGGGCACAGCAGCGCCATCGCCGAGCGCATGGGTGAATCTGGCCGTCTTCTCTGCCTGGACCAGGACAGCGAGGCGCTGGAGTTCGCGCGTGCGAGGTTGGCTCCGTTTGGGAGGCGGGTCAGCTTCGTCCACGCGAACTTCCGCGAAGTCGCTACGGTGGCCGCGCGGGAAGGGTTCCACGATGTCGATGGCATCCTCATGGACCTGGGCATTTCGTCATTCCAGATCGGAGAGGCGCGGCGCGGCTTCGCGTTTGGCCTCGAAGGCCCCCTGGATATGCGAATGGACCCGGCGTCCGGTGGCGTCACCGCCGGGGAGATCGTCAACACGTGGGATGAGACGTCGCTCGCAAACCTCTTCTTCGAACTCGGAGAGGAGCGCCAGTCGCGCCGCATCGCGCGCGCGATTGTGGCCAACCGGCCACTGCGAACGACGTGGGATCTAGCCAGATCTGTCGAGCAGGCCGTGGGGGGTACCAGGAGACAAACCCATATTCACCCCGCCACCAAAGTCTTCCTGGCGCTCCGGCTCCGTGTGAATGGGGAACTCGACACCCTCATCACGGCTCTGCCGCTCGCCCTCGGCCTGCTCGACGCTGGAAAGCCCCATTTCGGCCGCCTCGCGGTCATCGCTTTCCACTCCCTGGAAGACCGCATTGTGAAGCAGTTCTTCCGCCGTGAATCCACCGATTGCCTCTGCCCGCCCGAACTGCCGGAGTGCCGTTGCGGCCACCGGGCGTCTCTCCGCGAGCTGACTCGGAAGGCCGTGCTGCCAAGCGAAGCGGAAGTGGCCGCGAATCCGCGTGCACGGAGTGCCGTTCTCCGCGTCGCAGAACGGATCGTCTGAACATGGCCGCGATCAACCACCCCCTGGGCCACGCCCGGCGCGGGATTCCGATCCCGGCGTCCGGCGGTGGCCGCGTTGGCTTCGGCCTTGCCGGGGCGCTCATCCTTGCCGCTCTCGGCGCGCTGGCGCCGGTGCTCTCGAACAGTTTCGCCACCAGCCAGGGGTTCGACCTCCAGGCTTCGCAACGCCAGGAGGCGCAGCTCAACGGCGAAATCGGCGTGCTGGAAAGTGATGTCGCCTCACTCACTTCGCTCCAGCGGATCGAGCGGCGGGCTTCGGAAATCGGCCTCGTGCCTATTGATGACCCGATCTTTGTCACCGTCACGGAACCCGGCCCCGCGCCGGCAAAGCTTCCCTCGGAGTATCTCCCCAGGGCCGAGGCGACTCAGCCGAAGCCCGCTCCGTTCTGGAAGCAATTCGTGAACTGGCTGCCCTGAGCAGCCCCGACAGCCGCCCTTCCTCGGAGGGGCAGGAGGCGCGTTCGCATGGCGCAGTACAAGGCGCATGGCACCCGTCGTGTCTGGTTGCCGGCCGCGGTGTTCGGCCTGTTTGCGCTCGCCATTTGCGGACGGCTCGTCCAACTCCAGGTCCTCGAACACGAGCGTTACGCCGCCGAGGCGCACAAGGAACTGCTTGGCGACGACGTGATCTACGCTCGCCGCGGCTCCATCCTCGACCGGAACGGTGGCGTTCTTGCGACCTCGGTCGACACCTGGGACATCTACGTCAACCCGCGGGCATGGAAGGACGATGCGGTCGCACTCTCTGCCTCGCAGGATCTCGCCACATTCCTGAAAGCCGATGCCACTGAACTGCGCGAGACCGTCCGCGCCGCGGGCCAGGCCGACGCCCGGGTCGAGCATGACCTCGCCTACGAGCAGGGTGTGGCACTGATCCAGAAGCGCATTCCCGGCGTGGTCGCCATCGAAAATACGTCCCGTATTAACCCGGAAGGTGACATCGGAGCGTCTGTTGTCGGCTTCATTGGCACCGATAACGATGGTCTCGCCGGCATCGAACTCTCGTACAACGAGGCGCTCAAGGGGACGGCCGGCCGCGCGGTCTACGAACGCGACACGACCGGCGATCCGATTCCCTACGGCCAGCACCGCACGACGGAGCCCAAGCGTGGCGAAGACCTCGTCCTCACCATCGACAGTTACCTGCAGCAGATGGCCGAGCAGCGGCTCGCTGCTGCCATCAAGGAGCACCGCGCCCGTGGTGGCTCCATCATCGTGATGGACCCCGCCAGTGGCGAAATCCTCGCCCTTGCTACCTCGCCGTCACTGAAGTTCAGCACGCTCCAGGCGGATCTCTCGAAGACTGACCCCGATGCGCTCGCCATCCTCCGCAACCGCGCGGTCACCGACCTCTACGAACCCGGCAGCGTCATGAAGATCGTGACTGCCGCTGCCGCCATCGATGCGGGAGTTGTCGGACCTGACACCACCTACGTCGACACCGGCGAGGTCTACATCGAGAACGTCCGGCTGACGAACTGGGACTACAGCACGTACGGCCTGCAAACGATGACTGGCGTCCTCGAGAACTCCATCAACACCGGCGCCGTCTTCATGCAGCAAAAGCTTGGCACGAAGCTGTTCCAGTCCTATCTCGACCGCTTCGGCTTCGCGAAGCCGACCGGCGTCGACCTCGAAGGCGAAGCGACCGGTATCTTCCGGCGCCCCGAAGACGACGGATACTCGCCCGTGGATGTGGCGACGCAGTCGTTCGGCCAATCCATCAGTGTGACTCCGGTCCAATTGATGCAGGCGGTGGCGGCCGCGATTAACGGCGGCAACCTGATCACGCCACACCTCGTCAAGGCGCACATCAAGCCCGATGGAACGCGCGTCGACGTTGTCCCGCAGGTTGTCGGTCGCGCTATCTCGCCCCAGACCAGCGACACCATCCGCCAGATGCTGGGCAAGGTTGTTGGGCAGGATCCGGTTGGTTGGGGGCGCAATCCTTCCCGCTACACCGCGGGCGGGAAGTCCGGCACCGCGAACGTTCCGGTCTGGGGTTCCTACAACGATGAGACGCAGATCGCGTCGTTCATCGGCTTCGCCCCGCTTGACGATCCGCGCATCCTCGTCCTTGTGAAGCTCGACCAGAACGCCGACTTGATGACAGGCACCCAGGCGGCTGGTCCGATTTTCGCGCACTTCGCCGATGATGCCCTTCGCTACCTTAGCGTGAAGCCCGAAAAGAGCGCCGCGGCGGTCTCGCGATGAGTAGTCACCTGACCACCAGCTTCGTCGCCGAGACGATGCGCGTCCGGGGGTACGAAGTTATCGCCGGGCCGTGCCGCGACATTACGGGCGGCGCGGCCGATTCGCGCAAGGTGCAGCCGGGCGACCTCTTTACCGCCTTCCCCGGCGAAAACGATGACGGCAACCGCTTCGTCGCCGGTGCGCTCGAGGCCGGCGCTACAGCGGTCATCTGCTCGCGCGCTCCCGAAGGGGCCTGGCCCGAAGCCACCATCGTCGTCGCGCCGGATACGACTCGCGCCGTTGGCCAACTCGCGCATGCCTGGCGCAAGGAGTGCGGTCCGCGCGTCGTCGGCATCACCGGGACGGTCGGCAAGACGACGGCGAAAGAGTTCACCGCCGGGTTGCTTGCGCAGCGCTTCTCCACCCACCGCAGCGTGGGCAATTTCAATAGCCGCGAAGGTCTTCCGCTCGCGCTCATGAGCCTCCGCCGCGACCACGAGGTTTCCGTGCTTGAAGTCGCGATGGACAGCCAGGGCGAAATCGCCGAACTCGCCGCCATCGCCGAGCCCGAAGTCGGTGTGGTGCTCAATATCGGCCTGACACACGTCTCGAAGCTTGGCAGCGTCGATGCCATCGCCGCCGAAAAGCTCAGCATCGTGCGCGGGCTCCCGGCGAGCGCGACCGCGGTGCTCAACGCCGACGACCCGCGCGTCGCCGCCGTCATTCCCGAGCTTCGCTGCAGTGTGATCAGCTTCGGCGAGACCGATTCGGCCATCCTGCGCCGCGGCCCGGTCAACGCTCGCGGGCTGGCCGGTGTTTCGTTCGATGTGACCTTCGGCGAGACCACCGAGCGCGTGAACTCGCCGCTCCCTGGCGCGCACACGGTCCCGGCCGTGTTGACCGCGATGGCTACTGGTATCGCTCTTGGGATGAACCTTCGTGGCGCCGCTTCGGCGGTCGAACGCACCGAAGTCGAAGGCCGTGCACGGGTGGTCCGCCTCGCCAGCGGTGCAACCCTCATCGATGACCGCTACAACTCATCGCCCGCATCGTTGCAGGGGGCGCTGCGTATGCTCGGTGAACTGCCGGGCCGCCGCATCGCGCTCCTCGGCAGGATGGCCGAGCTCGGCGGTTTCGAAGAACCTGAGCACCGCGCCGCCGGCATAGTCGCCGCCCGGTGCTGTGATGTGCTCATCTGCTCTGGTGAAACGTGCCGGGCGCTGGCGGAGGCTGCACGCGAGGCCGGCCATGCGGATGTGCGGTGGTTCGCAACGAAAGAAGACGCGGCCCGCGAGACAGTGGCACTCCTCGGTGACGGGGTCACTGTGCTCGTAAAAGCCTCACGCGGCGAAGCGTTCGAGACGATCCTGCCGCTGCTCGGAGTCAACGCATGATTCACGCGCTCTTCTCCGGGGTTATCACCTTCCTGGTTGCGGTCGCGATTGGCACGCCGATCGTGAACTACCTTCGCCGGCAGAAGATCGGCAAGGAGATCAGCGAGTACCTGCCCGAGCACCAGAAAAAGGCCGGTACCCCGACCTTCGGCGGGTTCATCATCTGGCTCCCGACCTTCCTCGTGACCGCGGTCGCCGTCGACTGGTGGAACCACCAGTCGATCCTCCTGCCCCTCGGGATGATCGGGATCACAATGGCAGCGGGCTTCGTCGATGACCTCGGTACGCTCCAGCATCGCGCGCAAAAGGGACTCTCCTGGCGCTTCAAGATGAGCTTCACGGCGCTCTTCGGGCTTGCCGCCGCCGTCGTTCTCTACGAATACATCGAAGTGCAGTCGATCAACATCCCCTACGTGGGCAGCTACGAGCTCGGCTTGCTCTACATCCCGCTCGCCGCCGGGATTATCGTCGCCACTACCAGCGCCGTCGCAGTTAGTGACGGGCTGGATGGCCTCGCCGGGGGCACGACCCTCATCGCCTTCATCGCCTACGGCATTCTCGGCTTCATCCAGGGCCAGGAGTTCGTCGCGACCTTCGCCTTCATCATTGCGGGCTCGACGCTGGGCTTCCTCTGGTACAACGCGCACCCGGCACGCGTGATCATGGGTGACACCGGCGCACTCGCGCTCGGCTCGTCGCTCGCGGTTATCGCGTTGATGACCGGCCAGTGGCTCCTGCTCCCGGTGATCGGCCTCATCTTCGTGGTCGAAATGGGGAGCAACCTCCTCCAGATTGGTTACTTCCGCCTGAGTGGTGGGAAGCGGCTCTTCCGCCGGGCGCCGTTCCACCATCACCTCGAACTCAGCGGTTGGGCCGAAACGCAGATTGTGACCCGCTTCTGGCTCGTCGCGATCGTCGCCGCGATGGCGGGGGTCGCCCTCGCCCTGGAGGTGCCGTGATGACTGCACCGAACGGCACGCTCCAGCCAGGCGCCCTCGACGTGCGCGGCAAGCGTGTGCTTGTCTACTCGCTGGGCATCGAAGGTCGCGACCTTGCGCGCTGGCTGCTCACTCACGGGGCGAAGGTAACGGTCAGCGACACTCGTTCCGATGCTGCCCTGGCGGCGGCCGGCGCCGTGGCGCCCGACGGCGTGGAGGCGCTGGTCAACGGCCAGCCTCTGCTCGATGCCAGCGGGTTCGACCTGGTGGCCGTCTCCCAGTCGGTCCTTCGTTACAACCCGGCGCTCCTTCGAGCGCGAGAGCTTGGCATCCCGGTCACCTCGCAGATGCGTCTCTTCCTCCAGCTTTGCCCCGGCCGCACGATCGGCATCACCGGGTCCAGCGGAAAGTCGACGACCACCGCGCTGGTTGGCGCGATGGCGCGGGAATCGCGCATCGACCACGCGGTCGGCGGCAACATCGGCGAGGCCATGCTCGGCCGCCTCGCGGAACTCCGCCCTGAGACGACGGTGATCCTCGAGATCAGCCATACGCAGCTGCAGTACACCGATCGCAGCCCGGCCATTGCGGCCATCACGAACGTCACGCCGAACCACCTCGACCAGTTCAGCTGGGACGAGTACGTCGGTCTGAAGCGGAACATTCTCGCTTTCCAGGGCCGGGGCGATGTCGCCATTCTTAACGCTGACGACCACACCAGCCGGGCGCTGATGGCGGCGGTCAAGGGCAAGCTCGTGCGCGTCTCTATTCGCCAGGAACCGCAGGGCGATGGCGCCTGGGTCGAGGACGGAGAGATCCTCGTGCGATCCGGGTCGCGTGCTGTTCCGGTCGTTGCCTGTGCCGACATCCGGCTCCGCGGCGAGCACAACCTGGCCAACGTCACCATGGCCTGCGCCATCGGCGCCGAAGCTGGCTTCCCCCGCGAAGCAATGGCGCGTGCGATTCACGGCTTCACCGGCGTCGCGCACCGCCTCGAGATCGTTGGCCGCGCGAACGGCGCAACCTGGGTGAACGACAGCATCGCAACAAGCCCTGAGCGCGCCATCGCGGGCCTCCGGGCGTTTAGCGAGCCGGTTGTGCTGCTGATGGGCGGCCGTGACAAGAACCTTGACCTCGACGGCCTGCGCGAACTCGCCCGTAGCCGCTGCCGGGCCGTCGTGTGCTTTGGCGAATCCGGCGCGCTCTTTCACGGCGCTATGTCCGGAGCGGTCGCCGATTGCACGCTGGTCTCGACGCTCGAAGACGCTGTCGCGGCGGCCACGGAGCGCGTGCAGCCGGGTGACGCCGTCTTGCTTTCGCCCGCCGGCACGAGCTTCGACGCCTACCCGAACTTCGAAGCGCGCGGAGAAGCGTTCCGCAAATTCGTCCGGGCCCTGCCCGGGTTTGTCCCGGAGGTGTCGCCATAGCCACCGCACAGCAAACCGGTACCTGGGCGCCCGGCCGTCCCGACTACGCGATCGTCGCACTCACCTGCGTCCTGACCGTCATCGGCTTCGTGGTTGTCTACAGCTCGAGCTTCGTAAAGGCGCTGGTCGAGTCCGGCGACCCCTACTACTTCGTGGTGCGCCAGGTGATCTTCGCGGCCGCTGGTTTCGTCGGGCTCCTGGTGCTTGCCCGCACCGACTACCGCCGGCTGCGGCCGCTCGCGGTACCGATCATGGGCCTGACGATTGCCCTCCTCATTGTCGTGCTGGCGATGGGGGTGCAAGGCGGCGGCGCCCAGCGCTGGATCGGTGTCGGCGAACTGACTGTGCAACCAGCCGAATTCGCGAAGCTCGCTGTGATCATCTACCTCGCCGCCTGGCTCGCCTCCAAGGGGTCCGACGTCCGTTCCTTCGAGCATGGGTTGCTCCCGTTCGTGCTCATCATCGGCGGAGTGAGCGTTCTCATTCTGCTCCAGCCGAACCTCGGGACGACGCTCATCATCGTCCTTATCACCATCACGATGTTCTGGGTGGCCGGCGCTTCCGTCGGGCAGATGTTCGCACTCGGCGCCAGCGGACTTCTCTGCCTCGTGGTTCTTGCGACTGCCGCCGGCTACCGCGCCGACCGGCTGACGGCCTACTTCAGCGCCGAAGCCGACCCACAGGGCAACGGCTTCCAGACGCTCCAGGCGCTCATCGCCATCGGCAACGGCGGTATTCACGGCCTCGGTCTCGGCGCGAGTCGCGCCAAGTTCTTCTACATCCCCGAAAGCCACACCGATGGTGTCTTCGCCATCGTCGGCGAAGAACTCGGACTCATCGCCACCATACCGATCATCGCGCTCTACATGCTGTTGATGCTGCGTGGCTTTCAGGTCGCCCGGCGTGCCCGCGACGAGTTCGGCCAACTCATTGCCACCGGTATCACGACCTGGGTCACCATCCAGGCGCTCCTGAACATCGGCGGGATTACGCGCGTAATCCCGCTCACCGGTGTTCCACTGCCGTTCCTTAGCTACGGTTCAAACGCACTCGTCTCCATCCTGCTTGCGATGGGCATGCTCATCAGCATTTCCCGTTTTGGCACCGATCGCGGCGGCTACCTTGACAAGCACCCGGTCGAAACGCGCCGCCGCGTGGTGCGCCGGAGGCCCGACGGATGAGACTCGCACTCACCGGTGGCGGCACTGGCGGCCACATCATCCCGGCGCTCGCAGTGATGGAAGCCGTGCAGGCCCGCGTGGGCGGCACGGCCGAGGTCTGTTTCTTCGGACCGCAGGATCGCGGCGAACGCGCCCGTGTCGAAGCCGCTGGCGTTCGCTTCGTGGCGATTCCGTCGGCCGCTGTGCGTGGCCGTGGCCCGCTGCAACTGGCCCGCGCGGCCTGGCGCGTGCTTAGCGGCACGTTGGGAGCACTCCGGGCGTTCCGGCGCTTCAAGCCCGACGCCGTCTTCAGCACCGGCGGCTACGGCAGCTTCCCCGGCAGTCTCGCTGCGAAATTCCTGCGCCTCCCGCTCGTCGTGTACCTGCCCGACGTTCACCCGGGCTGGGCGGTCAAAGCGGAACGCTTGCTCGCCACGAGAATGACGACGACCACCGAGGCGGCACTCGAGTTCCTCCCGGCGAAGAAGACCGTGGTGACCGGCTACCCGGTTCGCGCCGCCTTCTTCACGACACCGCGCGAAGCCGCGCGTGCGAACCTCGGCGTCAGCCCCGGGGGGCCACTCGTCGTGATCGCGGGTGCTTCACAGGGCGCTACGCGCATCAACGCGGCCGTGTTCGCCGGGCTCGAAGCCGTGCTTGCCAAGGGAACCATCTACCACGTCACCGGCGAAAGCGGTCTGCCGGGGGCCGAAGCGCTGCGAAGCTCGCTCCCCGGCGACTTCGCGAACCGCTACCACCCGTCGGCTTTCCGAGACGATCTTCCCGAACTGATGGTCGCGGCCGACCTCGGCGTCTTCCGCGCTGGTGCAAGCGTCCTCGGTGAGATCCCTGCGGCGGCGCTCCCGTCTGTGCTCATCCCAGGCACGTTCGCCGGCGGCCACCAGCGGAACAACGCGCGCTGGCTTTCGGACAACGGCGCCGCCGTGGTTCTCGAAGAAGCGGACCTGGCGAACTTCGCGCCGATTCTGCTCGAACTGCTCGCGGACGATGCCCGCCTGCGTGCCATGCGCGAGTCCGCCACCCGGCTCGCCCGGCCCGACGCCGCCGACGCCATCGCCGCAGTCGTGTTGGAGGTGGCGCGCAAATGAGCGAGATCACCGGCCCGGTCCACCTGATCGGCATCGGCGGGATGCACATGTCCGCCATCGCCCAACTGCTTCTCGAACGTGGTGTCGCTGTGTCCGGTAGCGACCTGCGCCCGTCGCCGCTGATCGAGAAGGTGATTGCGATGGGCGCCACCGTTGCGTACGGCCACGCCGCCGAGAACGTCCCTGCGGATACGGCGCTCGTCGTCACCACTGCGGCAGCTGCCGACGATAACCCCGAACTGGTCGAAGCGCACCGCCGTGACCTCCCGGTGCTTCTGCGTGCCGAAATGGTGGCGAAATTGATGGAGGGCAAGCGCGTCGTCGCCGTCGCCGGGGCCCACGGGAAGACGACAACGTCGAGCCTCATCGCGCTCATCCTCGTGCGCGCCGGCCGCGAACCGATGTACCTGCTCGGCGGCGAAAGTCGCGACCTCGGCGGGCACGCCGCCTGGGGCGCCGGCGATATCTGCGTGGTTGAGGCGGACGAATACAAGCGCGCCTTCCACGAGTACACACCGGCCATTGCGCTTATCACGAACGTCGAACCCGACCACCTCGACTACTACGGCACGGCAGAGGCCTATCGCGAAGCGTTCGTCGAGTTTGGCAAGCGCGTCCCGGAGGGTGGCCTCATCCTCGCCTGCGCCGATGACCCGGGCGCCCGCTACGTCTCGGATGTCCTGGGCGACGACCCGCTGCAGCACGAGACGTACGGCATCGAAGGCATGCGCTACTGGATGGCCCGCGACATCCGCATGGATCGCGAGGGTGTCTCCTTCGAAGTCACCCGGGGCGGCACGCCCATCGGCACGCTGCACGCGCGTGTCCCCGGCGAGCACTTCGTGCGCAACGCGCTCGCGGCCTGCGCGGTCGCGCTCCACCTCGATGTCCCGTTTGACGTAATCCGCGAAGCCATCGCCGGCTTCGAAGGCGCGCGCCGCCGCTTTGAGACAGTTGGTGAGGCCGGTGGCGTCCTCGTGATGGACGACTACGCACACCACCCGACCGAGGTGCGCGCGACCATCGCCGCCGCCATTCGCGCCTTCCCCGAGCGCCGCATCATCGGTGTCTACCAGCCACACACCTACAGCCGGATCTC
Source organism: uncultured Anaerolineaceae bacterium (assembly GCA_964470735.1). GTDB lineage: Bacteria > Chloroflexota > Dehalococcoidia > Tepidiformales > Tepidiformaceae > Amarobacter. The sequence goes on along the minus strand of CAYYDX010000018.1, from coordinate 12,959 downwards.
GTACCTCTGGGACGAATGGCTTACCTGTTGGAACGGTCTCAGTGCGCTGGTCGTGCTCGAAACCTACGCCGCGCGCGAAGCTCCGCTACCCGGACGCTCCGCCGCCGACCTCGCAGCGGCCATCACCGGGGTCGAAACCGTCTACGCCACCGACTTTGACGATGCGGCGGCGAAGGTGAGGTCGCTCGCCGGCCCCGGCGATGTGGTCTTCACCATCGGCGCCGGCGACGTCGTCGAGGTTGGCCCGCGCCTCCTGGAGTTGCTGCGATGACCGCCCTCGATACGCTCGCGCTGCAACTGGAACCCTTCGGCGAACTGCGCCGTAATGAGCGCCTCGCCCGGCACACGACCTTCGGTGTCGGTGGCCCGGCCGACCTCTTCCTCACCGTGCGCACCGCCGGGGCGCTCGCCCGCGCGACCGACGCCGCCTACCAGGCTGGCGTGCCGAAGTTCGTCCTGGGGAGCGGCAGCAACATCCTCGTCGCTGACGCAGGGATCCGCGGCCTCGTGCTGGACAACCGCGCCCGTGCCGAGTCGGCCGACGGTTTCGTCTATCGCGTCGAGAGCGGCGCGAGTTTCGCCGCCTTCGCCCGCAAGATGTGCCGGCTTGGCTTCGAAGGCATGACATGGGCCGTCGGAATCCCGGGGACCATCGGTGGCGCGGTCGTCTACAACGCCGGCGCCTACGGCGGTTGTCTCGCCGATGTGCTTCGCCGCGTGCGGTTGCAACTGCCCGGCCACGGCGACCAGTGGGTCGATGCCGCGGAACTTGGCCTCGTCTATCGCGGCAGTGCGTTCACCCGCCGCGAACTCGAGGGTAAGGCCGTTCTCGAAGCTGAAGTCGAACTTTCGGAAGGCGACGCAAAGGCTCTCCTGGCGCGTGCCGCTTCGTACGACGGGAAGCGACTCACAGCCCAGCCGCGCGGCCGCAACGCCGGCTCCACCTTCAAGAACCCGCCCGAGTCGCCAGCCTGGAAACTCATCGACGCAGTGGGAATGCGCGGGATGACGCGGGGCGAGGCCGCCGTCTCGGACAAGCACTGCAACTTCTTCGTGAACCACGGCAACGCCAGCGCCTCTGATGTCGCCTGGCTCATTGCCGAAGCCCAGCGCCGCGTGCGGGAACAGTTCGGGGTCGCCCTCGAGCGCGAAGTCGAATTCGTGGGGGACTGGTCATGACGAAGCAACGCGTGGCAGTTCTCCTCGGCGGCAAGTCCGGCGAGCACGAAGTGAGCCTGAACAGCGCCCGCAGCGTGATGGCCGCGCTCGACCGTGACCGCTGGGAGGTTGTGCCGATTGGTATCGCGAAGGACGGTGCGTGGCTTACGCCCGTTGAAACGCGCGCCGCGCTCGACGCCGGGGTGACCGCCTTCGACATCGCCGGCCAGCCTGTCCTGCGCGCCCCGGAAGCGCTTGCCGCGCTCGCCGGGTGCGATGTCGCCTTCCCGCTGGTGCACGGCACGAACGGCGAAGATGGCACGCTCCAGGGCTTCCTCGAAATCGCGGGCATCCCGTACGCGGGCTGTGGCGTGGCCGCCAGTGCCATCGGCATGGACAAGGCGCTGATGAAGGCGCTCTTCCGCGAGGCAGGGATCCCGGTCGCACGCTATTTCGTAATCAGATCATGGGAGTATACACTTGCCCAGAATGATTCGATGGCGCTGATAGACCAGGCGATTGGGTACCCCTGGTTCGTGAAGCCTGCGAATGGAGGCTCGGCAGTTGGCGTCACCCGCGCCCGCTCGCGTGAAGACATGCCAGCGGCTTTCGCAGCAGCCTTCGCCTATGACGACAAGGCCGTCGTCGAGCAGGCGATCGCCGGGCGTGAAGTCGAGTGCTCAGTCCTCGGCAACGAGCGCCCGGAAGCCAGCGTCGTCGGCGAGATCGTGCCCGACCGGGACTTCTACGATTACGACAGCAAGTACTCGGCCGCCTCGACGACCCAGCTGTACATCCCCGCGCCGATCCCGGAGGGCACTGCCCGCGACATCCAGCGGATGGCCGTGCGCATGTTCCAGGTGATGGGCTGCGAGGGTTATGCCCGCGTCGACTTCTTCCTCACGCCGGCCGACAAGATCATCGCTAACGAGGTGAACACCATCCCGGGGTTCACCAGCATCAGCATGTATCCGAAGCTCTGGGATGCGTCAGGCCTGGGGTACACGCCACTCCTGACGAAGATCCTCGAACTCGCCCTCGCTCGCCACGCGCGGAGGTCGAACCAGTGATCGTCAAACGAAACCGTCCGCCCAAGAACTCGCCGGTGCGCCGCATCATCAAGCGGAATCGCCCGGTCATCGGCGAAACGCGCGCGCACACCATCGTGAAGCGCACGCAGGGTGTCGTCGGTGGGCCGCCACCACGCGGACCGCGTGGCCCGAGGTTCCGTTTCCCGCGTTTCCACTGGCGCCTCTCGAAGGGCTGGATGATCACCACGGGCGTCATTTCGGTTCTGGGCGTCCTGGGGTACGGCTCCTATTGGACGTGGACGTCGCCCTTCTTCAAGGTCTCGAACGTCGAGGTGGTCGGCAACCAGCGGGTGGCGACCGGTACGGTGGTCGAGGCCTCCGGCTTGCTCGGCGAATCGATGTTCGACGCCGACCTCGCGGCGGCACAGCAGGCGCTCTACCAGCAGCCGCTCGTGAACTCCGTCCACATCGAACGGGACTGGCCGCACACCGTCCGTGTGGTCATTGAGGAACGGAAGCCGTGGGGCACGTGGGAGCAGACCGGGGTCCAGTACACCATCGACCGAGAAGGCGTGGTCCTCGGCCAGGGTCCAGCGCCATCCGGTTCGCCTGTGATTCGGAGTAACGAACCGGGCAACCGCATCGTCGGCGACCGCGTGGACTACCAGGCCGTCGATGCCGCGGCCGAAATATACGAAAAGCTGCCGCGCCAACTCGGCACCACCGTCGCCGAAGTCGCCTTCACCACCGGCAAGGGCGTCCAGGTGACGACCGCAAACGGCCAGACGGCGCTCTTCGGAGACTCCTCGTCCATCGCCTACAAGCTTTCGGTTTGGGCAGCGCTCCAGCGCGAAGCCCAGGTTCGCAGCATCAACTACACCACCATCGACCTGCGCTACGGCAACCGGCCGGTGCTGCAGTAAGGAGAGAACAGTGAGACGACGCGTAGTGGCCGCGATCGATGTAGGCTCCACCAAGGTGGCCGTCATCGTCGGCGATGTCGGCGACCAGGGAGAGGCCCGTATCCTCGGCGTGGGTGTGACACCCGCCGCTGGACTCTCCCGTGGCGTGATCGACAACATTCAGAGCGCCCGCGAAGCCATCGGCATCGCCGTCGAGAAAGCCGAGCAGGCTTGCGGCCTGCGCATCCTGAGCGCTGTTGTCGGCATTTCCGGCGGGCATATTTCGTCGCAGAACAACCGCGGCATCATCGCCATCCCCGATCGTTCGCGGCCCATCTCCGAAGATGACCGCGCGCGGGTACTCGAAAGTGCCGGGCAGGTGGCCATCCCGACGAATCGCCAGGTTGTCCATGTCGTGCCGCGCGGCTACTGGATCGAAGGGACCGAGGCCGTCTCCGACCCGGTGGGCATGTTCGGCGGCCGACTCGATTCCGAAGTGCACATCGTCTCCGGCGCCGTCTCGGCCGTGCAGAACCTCACGAAGTGCGTCGAAGGCGCTGGCGTCCAGGTCGATGACATCGTCCTCGAGTCGATCGCTTCGGCTACGAGCGTGCTCGAAGAGCAGGAGCGGCAGCAGGGTGTCGCACTGGTCGACATCGGCGGGAGCACCACCTCCATCGCCGTCTACGACGAAGGCAGCCTCGCCCACACGGCCTGCCTGCCCATTGCGGGCTCGCAGTTCACCAACGACCTTGCGCGCGTGTTGCGCTGCCCGTGGGAGGCGGCGGAGCAACTGAAGTGCACCGTCGGCGCAGCTTTCGCCGACCCAACCGTCCACGAGACGGTCGACATCCAGGCATTCGGCACGCAGGCGAAGAAGACCGTCGAGGTTCGCCACGTCTGCGAGATCCTCCAGGCGCGCTCCGAAGAGGTGCTCGAGATGGTCGCCGTCGAACTGAAGCGCGTCGGCTACCTCGACCGGCTCGCTGCCGGGCTCGTCCTCTCCGGCGGTACGAGCCAGCTCCGCGGCCTGGCCACTGTCGCCGAAGACCGGCTCGGTATCCCCGCCCGCGTAGGCCTGCCTGCCGGCTACGCCGGCCTCTCCGACCTCATCGGGTCGCCGGCCTTCGCCACCTCTATCGGACTCGTCGAATACGCGTTGGGAGCGCGTGAACGAGTGGTCGAAACCTCAAGCGGCCCGAGCTTCGATGTCCCCGTCGGCGGCTTCATCCGCCGTCTTGCCGCTCTGGGGAGGGCGCTCATGCCCCAGTAGCCGCAGGAGAAGGAATGAGAGCCAACGACGAACCCCGCAGTCTCCACTCATTCGCGAAAGGAACCAGCACAACACCATGAGCCTTCGATACGAAACCGAACTCCTGCCCGACATTAAGGTCGTCGGCGTTGGCGGCGGCGGCTGCAACGCAGTCAACCGCATGGTCCGCGCCAAGATTCCCGGCGTCTCCTTCGTCGCCTGCAATACCGACGCCCAGGCGCTGACCTCGTCGGAGGCGACCACCCGTCTTCGCATCGGCGAAAAGCTGACGAAGGGCCTCGGCGTTGGTGGTGACCCGACCCGCGGCGAACGTGCCGCCGATGAGAGCCGTGACGAACTCTACGACATCCTCCGCGGCACGGAGATGGTGTTCGTGACTGCTGGTATGGGCGGCGGCACTGGCACGGGCGCAGCCCCGGTCGTCGCCGAAATCGCAAAGGACTGCGGCGCGCTGACCATCGGCGTCGTCACCCGGCCGTTCCAGTGGGAGGGCTCGCGCCGCATGAAGCAGGCCGACGAAGGACTCGCCCGCCTGCGCGACAAGGTCGATACGCTCATTGCCATCCCGAACTCCCGGCTGATCGAAATCTGCCCGCCAGACGCGACGATGGAGCAGGCCTTCGAAGTTGCCGATGACGTGCTGCGCCAGGCTATCCAGTCCATTTCGAACATCATCAGCCAGAACGGCTCGATCAACCTGGACTTCAACGATGTGCGTACGACGATGAGCGAGGCCGGCCCGGCACTGCTCGCGGTGGGCCGTGGCATGGGAGAGAACCGCGCGGTGGAAGCGGCTCGCGCCGCCACCAGCAGCCCGCTTCTCGACCAGTCGATCGATGGCGCGCAGAACGTGCTCTTCAACATCACCCACGGCGGAAACCTGCAACTGCGCGAACTGGACATGGCCGCGCGCGTGATCGCCGAGGTCGTCGACCCGTCGGCGAACATCATCTTCGGCACCGTGGTCGATTCCCGCGTCGCCGAGGAGGTCCACCTGACCGTGATCGCGACGGGCTTTGCTCCGAAGGCGATCACCATCGATGACCACCTGGAGACGAACCGGAGTATTCGTGACTATGGGCTGCCGGGCGTCTCGAACATGGATGACGCTGAACTGCCCGCGTTCCTTCGGCGGAACATTCGCTCGTTGAATTCGAGCAGGCCGTTGGGCGAGGGGAGTGTGGCGAGGTTGGCTGAAAGGAGGTAGCTACCTAACCGAGCGCGCTCTTAGTCCGCAAGGACGCTCGCCCGAAGCATTCGGGAAGCATGGGGCTTGATGCAATGGGAGATGGCATCAAGCCCCGTTTCATGCGCGTCGGGTACCCCGCCGGTAGCTACCCCACTTTCAGCCGGACGCGTAACGTACCACACCGCTTTACAGAATGACCAGCCTTCTGTGCGTATTGCATTCATGGCGTCTCGTCGTTGCGCTCGAATGCACGGGAGCGTTCACCTGGCAGCCTCGTCTTGCTGCTCCTCGCCGGTTCGCTCGAAACCCGCGCACCGCAGGACCGGGAGCGGCGGGTACTTCCGGAACCGCCCGTCGCTTGCGGCCCGTTCGCACATCCAGAACACCGACCCCCGGCCGCTCACGACCTGTCGCGACCAATCACAGTGCGCGCAGAGGCCTGGCCGAACGTCCGGAGCAGTCATCGGCCCCCACTCTGACAATTCCGGCCCGCTTGCGCCAACCCGGTTGCCTCATCCCGTCCCACGGCACGGGTGCGCAAGGGTATAGTCGGCCCACCATCCCCTATTTGGAGCGTTCCATGCCAGGCGCCCTTGAAGGCGTTCGCGTCCTCGACTGCACGCAGATCATCGCCGGTCCTCTCGCCGGTTCCCTTTTGTCCGAAATGGGCGCGGATGTCGTGAAGGTGGAACCACTGGAAGGCGAACCGTGGCGCCTCCAGGCCGAAATCATCCCGAAAGAGAGCAAGGGTTTCCTCACTCAGAACCGCGGCAAGCGCGGCCTTACGCTCAACTTCAAAGACCCTCGCTCCGCGCCCATCCGCGATGCGCTTATCGAGTGGGCCGATGTCCTCCTCACGAACTACCGCCCCGGCGTACCCGAATCGCTCGGCATCGACTACGAATCCGCGCGCAAGATCAAGCCGGACATCATCTACGCCGAGAACACCGCCTTCGGAAAGCTTGGTCCGGATAAGGACCGCCGCGGCTACGACATCGTTGCCCAGGCGATGAGCGGCCTCACCACTTCGAACCCGAACGTCCAGAACGGCCTGCCGATGCAAATCGGCTTCGCGCCTGCCGACGTCGTCACCGCTGTCGCCCTCGCCTGGGCCATCAGCGCCGCTCTCTTTCACCGCGAACGCACCGGCGAGGGCCAGGCTATCAACTCGTCGCTGCTGCTTTCCTCGCTCGCGCTGCAAGCAGGTTCCCGCGAAGTCGTGGCGATGGACGTGGAAGCGCGCGAACGGAGGCTCGCGGCCGTCCAGGCTGCCCGCTCGCGCGGCGCTGACATCGCCGAAGTCTTCGCTGAGCGCCGCGCGCTCATGCCGGAACTCGCCGGCAACGTCTACTATCGCCCCTACAAGACGAAAGACTCTTACCTGGTTGTCGGTTGTCTCGGTCCGGGCCCCCGCGACCGTTTCCGCAAGGCCCTCGGCTTTACCGACCCTCGCTACGAGCCAGGCTTCGACCCCGCGCGGCTGAAGGAAGTCGGCGCCTCACTGGTGGCACTTTGCGAGGCGAAGTTCGCCGAACATCCGAACGCCTACTGGATCGACTACCTCGATCGCCTCGATATCGCGGTCGGCCCGGTGCGCTTCATCGAAGAGATGTGGTCCGACCCGCAGGTCGCCGCCAATGACTTCCTCGTGGAGTATGAGCACACGCTGCTGGGGACGCTTATGGGCCCGGCGCCGATGATCCAGATGTCGGGGACGCCAACCCGTGTCCATCGTGCTTCACCGGCGCTCGGCGAACACACGGAGGAGATCCTGGGCGAACTCGGCTTCTCCGCTACCGATATCGCGGGCTTCAGCGAGGCTGGCGTTACGAACTGACGCCGGCCGTCCACTCCTCTGCTTCCGCGCTCAGCGCCGCAACGACGTCATGGAAGGTCTCGAACGGGCGCACCCGCGGATGTTCGCCTTCGAGCCGCGCTAGCAACGTGTCGCGTGCGAACACCGCCTGCGCCATGCGCGCGGCAGGCACATCGCTCGCGCCGTCCCCGACGTATGCCACGAAGTCGCCCGTGTTCTGGAACGCGGCCGCGTAGCTGAGCTTGAACCCCTCCTCGACGGCGACGCCACGCGGAGAAAAGTAGGTCACTCGCCAGCGGTAGTCATGACGGGTGCGTCCCGTGTGCCGCGCGACGCGGTCGGCGCCCGCACTGTCGAGCACGGGGTCGATAGCAAAGTCGAACCCGTTGCTCACCAGTGTCACCAGCCAGTCGTTCCAGTGCGCCCAGTCAACCAGTTCGAGGAAGCCGGGGCGAACGGTCAATGTTCCCGCGGCGAATGTCTTCAGTTCCTCGACAGTCGCCTCAACGGTCGATAACGCGGCGGCGTTGAACTGCTCCACCGAAAGCCGGCCTGCGTGGTAGTCCGCCTCGAACCTGCGCCATTCGGGCGCCGCGAATCGTTCGAACACCAACCGCGTGGTGTTCTCCAGCACAATCGTGTCGTCGAAGTCGAGGCAGAGGATGTTCGCCACAGGCTCCAGTCTCGCACACCTGTTAGCGTTCGTTCGTGGACGTAGCCAGGGCGAAGTATCTTGTGAGCGCGGCCGGCCGGGAGGCGCTGGCCGCGAACCGCGCGCTCGATCCGTCGGATGCGCTGAAGCTCTCGAAAGAACTCCGGCGCGGCCTCCCTCCCGAAGCCGCATCCGCCGTGGCCGAACAACTCACGTTGAGCGCGAAGACTCTCCGCAATCACGGCCGGCAGCCCCGCTGGCTTTACACCGCCGAAGGTCTCGAGATGATGACCCATCCGCTCGTGGCCGAACGTCGCGCTGCTCGCCTCGCCGCACTCAACCTCCCCGTCATGGACCTGACCTGCGGCCTCGGAGGCGACCTCTCCGCACTGGCCAACGCCGGTGTCGAAGCGGTGGGTCTCGAACGCGACCCGGTCCATGCACTGCTCGCGGCGCACAACACAGCCGCACCGGTTGCTCGCGGTGACGCTGCCAGGCCACCGGTGGACACAACGAAGTCAGCCCTGGTTCTCGACCCATCGCGCCGGGAAGGGGGCGGCCGGCGGTTCGACCCGGCCGCGTTCTCGCCATCGTGGGACGTCACGCTGGCGCTGGCGGCCGGCGCGAAAGCCGCGGTGATCAAGGCTCCACCGGGCCTCGGCGGCGAACACATCCCGCCCGGCGCCGAGGTCGAGGCTGTGCAGTTCGCGGGCTCGATGCGCGAACTCACGGTCTGGCTCGGTGGAGATGGCGTGCCCGGGGTGCGGCGCGCTGTGCTGCTACCGTCCGGCGCTGAGATCGATTCGACAGAACCCGAATCACTGGCCGACCCTGTCGCGCCCGCTGGCTACCTGTTCGACCCCGAATCCTGCGTGACGCGTGCGACGCTGGTGCGGCAGCTGGCGCACCGGCTTGACGCGAGGCTCCTCGACCCGCATATCGCCTACCTCACCGCGTCGCAGCCGGCGTTCTCGCCTCTGGCGGCTACGTTCGAAGTGCTCGAACACCTGCCGTTCTCACTGGCGAGGCTGAAAACACTCCTGCGCGAACGCCGCTGGCGCCCGGACGAAATCCGGCGCCGGGCGTTTCCGGTGGAGCCAGACGAACTGCGGCGCTTGCTCGGCCGCATCGAAGGCGAACCAGTGGCCCTCATCCTGACCACGCTCGATGGGCAACGCACAGTCTTTGTCGCGCGCCGCCTATTCCCGTTCGCATAACACCCGCACAATGTACCGCCATGCCGACACTGCTCGTTTCACGTGCCATCTTCGACCGCTACGCCGCCGACATCGAAGCTGCGTATCCCGGCATTTCGCTTCTCGTGCTCCCAGTCGATGACGAGCCTCCGCTCGACGAGCCAGCGCTGGCCAGCATCGACTTCGCGTTCTTCTCCGTCGATGTTTTCCCCACCTACTCTCGCTGGTTTTTCAGGAGCGTACGTGCCGCCCCGAACCTCAAGTGGGTCCACGTGATGAGCGCCGGTGTCGACAATTTTGTCTTCAAGGAGCTCCTCGGCCGGGGAGTCCGCCTGTCGACTTCTTCCGGCGCCACAGCGCGACCAATCGCGCAGTCGGTCATCGGCGGGATGCTGATGCTTTCGCGCCCGTTTATCGCGTGGAGCGAGATGCAACGCCGCAAGGCCTGGGAACCGATCCGGGGCGGCGATTCGCCACCGGATCTCGTGGGCCAGCGAATGACCGTCGTCGGACTGGGCGCAATCGGTTCGGAGATCGCGCGTATCGCCAGCGCTATCGGTCTCGAGGTGACCGGCATTCGCCGCAGCCCTCACCGCCCGGGCGATCCGGTCGAGCGTGTGGTTCCACCATCTGAGCTTGTATCCGTCGCGAGGCAAACCGACTGGCTCGTGCTCGCCTGTCCGCTGACCGACGAAACTCGCGGCAGTATCAGCCGCGAGGTGCTCGCTGCCCTGCCGAAGGGGGCGCACATCCTCAACATCGCCCGAGGCGAAGTCGTCGACGAGCCCGCACTGGTAGAAGCGCTCCAGTCTGGCCACCTGGGCGGCGCCTACCTCGACGTGTTCTACAACGAGCCGCTCGAGCAGGAATCGGCGTTGTGGAACCTGCCGAACGTCATCATCTCGCCGCACAACTCCAGCTCAGCGCTCGGCAACGACGCCCGCGTCGCCGAAGAGCACTTCCTGCCGAACCTCGCCCGGATGGCGAACGGCGAGCCGCTGGTGAACGAAGTTTCCGTCCAGGGAGACAGGTAACCTGCGGCGAGTGCCGCCGTTCAGCTCTCCATGCTCACCGCCACAGAATGCAGCTGCGGATCGAGGGGATCGAATGCCGCGTTGCCGATTGCGAGGATTCCGCGCTGGGGAATGTAGAAGTCTCCGAGTTGCGCCTGCGGACTCAGCGGCCCGGGATGATTAGCCACACGGTCGCCGGCGTGAAGCGTAGCCTCGGCCACCACCCACATCTTCCGTGGGTTGGCGAAGTACTGCTGCCCGTTCGGGGCTCGCCCGAACATCGCCAGCTTTCCCGCGCCAAGCATCGGCCCAGCCACGGCCGACATGGCCCGCAACACGCGTGGACTCCTCCAAGCCAGCTCGGGCATCACGGACGCCATGGCGTTCATCATTCGGCTGGCGACGGTCGAGGTCACGGCCAAGTCGCAAGACAATCCGGCGTCGGCTACGTCGACATGAAGGCTCTTCGGCCCGGTCCAGGAAAACGTGATCGGACAGCTAATCGCCTTACCGATTGCGGCCCCGAAGTATCGGGGACATGCCATCTCCGGTGATGCGTCGGTGTAAAACGTCCAGTTGCCGGTTGCGTCGCGATGCCACACGGATGAGTAGCCCGGTCCGACGCTGGATGCAGAAAATCGTCGCGTTGCGAACACGTCCCCCGAACTGAAAGGCAGCCCCATGACCCCCCAACCCGAGAATCGCTCATCGGTTCCCGGAAGCACGGCCGCCCGCCCTTCTGCTGCCTGCACCGCGTCCTTCGCCGATGTCATCCACGAACCTCCCACGCCTCGAGTCGAGCCGCGCATGAAGACCGCCATCGGCGCGGCACGGAGTTAATCGATCCCAAAATACGGCGCCTGTCAAGCCGGATCAGCGGCTGACCCCGAACGCGCCGCTACTTCCCCTTGAACAACGGTTCGCGCCGTTCGACGAAGCTCAGGGCGCCCTCTTTGTGATCCTCCGTGGTGAACAGGTAGGCGAGTGAGTTGCCGATGTACTCGCCCATGTCCGCCATCGAGCCATGAACCGACCGGCGCAGACCCTCCTTCATGTAGCGAAGAGCGATGGGCGGGTTGGCCGCTATTTTGCGCGCCATCGCCATCGCTGTTTCCAGCAGTTCCGCCGCCGGGGCCACCTGCGAGACAAGGCCGATTCGCTCGGCCTCCTGCGCACTGATGATGTCTCCGGTGAACAACAGTTCGGCCGCCTTCGATGGTCCGACCACGCGTGGCAAGCGCCACAGGCCACCGAGGTCCGCGATCAGACCACGCTTGATGAACAGTTCGCCGAACTTCGCCGCGTCGGAGGCGATCCGGATGTCGGCAAACAGTGCGAGGTCCATTCCCCAGCCGACGGCTGCGCCGTTCACTGCCGCCACAACCGGCTTGTCACATTCGAGGATGGCGACCGCGGCAGGGGTGGGCCGTGGCCGGGCGTCGCGTAGCCGTGTCACCGTCTCGTCCCGCTCTTCCCCGAGCATGATCTGACGCACGTCGTCGCCGGAGCAGAATGCGCGGCCCGTGCCGGTGAGCAGCACGCAGCGCACCTCCGGGTCGCGCTGGGCGTCGCGGAACGCCGCTTCGAGTTCCCCATACATCTGGCGGTTGAGTGCGTTCATCACCTCCGGCCGGTTGAGCGTGATAACTCCGACGTGCTCGTCGATGCGGTAGTCGATGAAGTCTGCCATGTGCGCGGGCCCTCCGGTTGCTCTGCGCCCCGATTCTAGCCCGTTCGACTGAGGCTGGTGGGTTCGGCGACGAACGAAAGCGGGGCCGGAAGATCCCGGCCCCGTTTGGGACGTTCACTGTGTGGTTCGTCTACTGCCCGCCGCTGACCACGCCGATGCTCTCAGCTTCGCTATGCGCGGCGGCGCGAACCGGCGTGGAAACCTTCCGGCTGCCCTTTTCGGCCACCCGGTAAACGAGGCCGTTGCCCCGCGCCAGCTTCCACTGCGCGTGCAAAGCCGGGAGCGAAGCGAAGAAGAATGTGATGACCGCCATGAGCGGCCACATTGCGAAGCTCGCGATGGCCCTCGGCAGTGAGACGTGCGCCGGGCGCGGGCCGCGCTGGCGGTACTCCACCGCCGCCATCACGAAGAGCGGCAGAATACACACCGCGACGAGGATGCCCGCGAGATTTACGTACATGTGCCATTCGAGCAGGCCCGTGTTGTCGAACCGGAACCAGTGCGATGGCTGCAGTGCATACTCAGGGTGCCAACCCGTGCCGGGGATTTCGTACCGCTTCACCCACCACTGGGGAAGCGGCGCACCCCACGTGCCGGCCATCTTCGAAGGCAGCAGCACGCCCAGCGTCACCAGGTACCACTGTGACACCCAGAGAGCGTGAACCTTCGTTACGGCGCCGGCGAGCAGCCACTTGCGCCGCCGCGAGGTGGGCGAATCAGGGTTGAGGGCGCCACGCCACGCGTACGGAATGTCGCTGGCGCCCCATGCGTGGCGAAGACTCTGCGCGTAGTGCGCACGCAGCGTCTTCCAGTAGCCGTCGGTCAGCACGCAGTCGTTGCCCAGCGGGAGGAAGAGCGGCTCCACGTTCAACCGGTCGCCCAGCGTGTAGGAACACTTCAGGTAGAGGTGCCAGTCCTCGGGGATGACTTCCTCGTCCCAGTAGTCCACCTCGTTCAGCATCTGCCAGCTGAGCGAATAGCAGGACGTCGGGAACCGGACGCTGCCGGGAAGAATGAGGTTCGGAAGCCGGTTGATTCC
>CAYYDX010000017.1:0-43721 GCA_964470735.1 uncultured Anaerolineaceae bacterium | reverse complement strand
GTGTCGATCCCTCGATTATGTGCAATGCCATTCATGGATTCCGTCAATGACCCAATCGCTCGCGCCGGGGCTCTACGTCGTAGCCACGCCGATCGGTAATCTCGACGACCTTTCTCCGCGGGCTGAACAGGTGCTGCGCGAGGCCACGATGGTCGCCGCGGAGGACACCAGGACCAGCAAGCGCCTGTTGGACCGGGCGGGCAGCGGCGCGCGCCTGGTCTCCCTCACCGAACACAATGTGGACGAGCGGGCGCCCGGCATCCTCGCCGCGGCAGGCAGCGGAATCGTGGCGCTCGTTTCGGACGCTGGGACTCCAGTGATCGCCGACCCGGGCGCCCGGCTCGTGGCGCTCTCACACGCGACGGGCATCGCGGTCTATGGCGTCGCGGGGCCATCAGCGCTTGCTACAGCTGTCTCGGTATCCGGGTTCGAAGGATCGGATGTGCACTTCCTCGGGTTCTTGCCGAAGACCCGCGGCGAACGGCTGTTAAGGCTGCGCAGCGCCGCCGGCGCCGCATCAGTCCTTGTGTTCTTCGAAAGTCCCGGGCGTCTCGCGAAGTCGCTAGCAGACGTCACCGAGGCTCTCCACGACCCGGAGACCGTCGTGTGCAGGGAGCTCACGAAGCTCCACGAAGAGGTTGTTCGCGGCGCGGCTTCGGCGCTCGCCGAACGGTTTGCCGGGACGCGTGGCGAATGCACCGTCGTCGTCGATACCACTCATACCAGGCCGCCGGATGCGGAGACAGCGGAGATCGCCGCGTACATGGCGGAGATGCAGCGAGCCGGCGCCCGGCGGTCAGCAGCTGCGAGCGAGGCCGCACGCCGGTTCGATGTCGCCAAGGACACCGCGTATCAACTCTGGGAGCCCCACGAAACGGCCCAAGAATAGGCCCTGTGCTAGACTCAGCCTAACCTTCCCACCCAGGTTGTCTTCGTGTCCGAACGGATCCTCGTGTGTGTCGCCTGGCCCTACGCGAATTACCTGCTGCACGTCGGCCAGGCAGCAGGCGCCTACCTGCCGTCGGACATTTTCGCTCGCTATCACCGTCTCAAAGGGAACCATGTGCTCATGGTCTCCGGTTCCGATTGCCATGGCACACCAATCACCGTCGCCGCTGACCGTGAAGGAGTCGACCCGCGGGTCATCGTCGACCGCTATCACGCCAAAATCCTCGAAGTGTGGGAGCGGTTCGGAATCTCGTTCGATCTCTACACCACCACGCTGACCGAGAACCACTACGCGGTTACCCAGGACGTCTTCCTCAAGCTGAAAGACAACGACCTGCTCTATCCGCGCACGGAGGAGTACCTGTTCGACCCGGTGGCAGAACGCTTCCTCCCGGATCGTTACGTCGAGGGCACCTGCCCGAACTGCGGTTACACCGAGGCGCGCGGCGACCAGTGCGACAACTGCGGGAAGACCCTCGACGCAGTGGAACTGCTCAACCCGAAGAGCAAGATCTCGGGCGCCACACCGGTCCTCAAGCCATCGGAGCACTACTTCCTTCGCCAGTCGGCGATGGAAGGACGGCTCAAAGAATGGGTCGGTAAGCAGGCGCACTGGAGGCGGAACGTCCTCAATTTTACGCTCGGCATGCTGAACGAAGGCCTCAAGGATCGCGCCATCACACGCGACATGTCGTGGGGTGTGCCAGTGCCCGTCGAGGGCTACGAAGGGAAGCGAATCTACGTCTGGTTCGATGCCGTGATTGGCTACCTGTCCGCGAGCAAGGAATGGGCCCAACAGACCGGCGACCCGGAAGCATGGCGTCTGTTCTGGGAGGACCCGGCGGTCCGCTCGTACTATTTCATCGGCAAAGACAACATCCCGTTCCACACCGTCACATGGCCGATGATGCTGATGGGCTACGGAGGGCTCAACATCCCTTACGACGTCCCCGCGAATCAGTACGTGAACTTCTCAGCGGGCCAAAAGCAGAGCAAGTCGAAGGGCACCGGCACGTGGATGCTCGACCTGCTGGATGCCTACGCCCCGGACGTTGTCCGTTTCTACCTGGCCACGGTTCTGCCCGAGACGAACGACACGGAGTTCCGCGAGGACGACCTGATCCGGGCGAACAACGATGTGCTCATCGCGACCTGGGGGAACCTGGCCAACCGTGTCATCTCGATGATTCATCGCAACTTCGACGGTGCCGTTCCCGCGGTCGGGCAACTTTCGCCGGAATCCCAGGCGCTACTCGCCGACGCTGAGGCAACCTTCGCGTCGGCGGGGGCTGAGTTTGAAGCCTGCCACTTCCGCGCCGGACTCCAGGAGGGACTGAAGCTGGCACAGTCGGCAAACCGCTACCTTGACGAGCGCGCTCCGTGGAAGGCGGTGAAGACCGACACGGCGCACGCAGCCGAGACGCTTGCGACCGCGCTCAACGTGATTAATTCGCTCAAGGCCATCCTCTATCCGGTACTGCCCTTCAGCAGCGCGCAGTTGCACCGGGATCTGACGCTGGGAGACGACATCCTCGAGCATGGCTGGCGGTACCGGCCCATCCCCGCAGGTACGAAGCTCGCACCCGCGCGCCCGATGTACACGAAAATCGAAGTCGAACCCGCGGGCGCGACGGCATGACGGGCGCTTTCGATACGCACTGCCACATCCAGGATCCCAAGCTCCGCGACGACTTCGAAGGTGTGCTGGAGCGGGCGATGAACGCGGGGGTCGGTGCAATCGCGGTCTGCGGCTACGATGCACCTTCGAACGAACTCGCACTGCAACTGTCTTCAAGGTCGCCGATCCTCTTCCCCACGGTCGGGTTCCATCCGCACGAAGCCGATGACGTCACTTCAGCGATGCTCGACGAACTGGAGAAGCAGGCCGCATTACCCGAAGTTGTTGGGATCGGCGAAATCGGCCTCGATTTCTATCGGAACCTCTCCGCGCACTCCGCACAGAGCGATCTTCTCGAAGCACAGCTCGCCATCGCGCTCGCTGTGGGCAAGCCGGTCTGCCTGCACTCACGGGCCGCGGAAGATGCGATCTTCGAGCACCTGGGGCCGTTCGCCGAAGCGGCTCGAAGCCGTGGACTCGCAGTGCCCGGTGTCATGCATTGTTTCGGAGGGACGCTCGAGCAGGCGAAGCCGTATGTGTCCGCCGGGTTCGTGGTCTCCATTGCCTGCCCGGTAACCTACCCCGCGAACGAAACTACCCGGGAGCTCGTGCGTGGATTGCCGCTTGGCTCACTGGTAATCGAGACCGATAGCCCGTACCTTCCGCCGCAGGGCAGGAGGGGAAAGCTGAACGAGCCAGCATTCGTTATCGAAGCCGCACGGGCGATCGCCGAAGTGAAGCGCCTGACACTGACCGAGGTCATCGAAGCGACCACGGCGAACGCGCGACGGCTGTTCCAGCTCGGCAGCAACGCAGGCGTGGTGGCAGCATGACCCAGGCCGCCACGCGTGAACTTTACGGTCCCGTCGCCGAAGACATGATCCTGGTTGAGGATCTGCTGGAGTCGATCAAGCAAGTCGAGTTGGCGCCGCTCAAGCGAATGCTCGACCACGCACTCGAAGCCCGTGGGAAGCGCCTCCGGCCGGCGCTGGTTCTGCTCGCCGGAAACCTGGGAGATTACAACCTCAACAAGCTCGTTCCGCTCGGCGCGGCCATCGAACTGCTGCATACCGCAAGCCTCGTCCACGACGACGTGGTCGACGGCGCGATGAGCCGGCGTGGCCGCCCCACGACCAACGCGGTCTTCGATAACGCCATCACCGTCCTTCTCGGCGACTACATGTTCGCGAACGCCGCCGAAATGGTGACACGGACAGGCAGCCTTGCAGTCACCCGGCTGTTCGCTCTCGCACTCATGAAGATGACGAGCGGCGAACTCGACCAGGATGCGGCAGCGTTCGACGTAGGCAAGGACGTTCAGCAGTATCTCTGGCGGATCGGCGGGAAGACGGCTGCACTCATCGCCAACGCCACAGAGGGCGGCGCCGTACTCGGCGGCTGCGACGAACGGACCGTCGAGGCGTTGCGCACGTACGGCTACAGCCTGGGCATGGCGTTCCAGATCGTGGACGACATCCTCGATTTCACCGGCGACGAAGAGCTCATGGGGAAGCCTGTCGGGAGCGACCTGCTCGAAGGCACCGTGACGCTTCCAGGACTCCTCTTCCTCGAACGCTACCCGCGTGACAACCCGATCAAGAAGTTCTTCACGGCCCGCCGGGACCGGCATGCGCGGCTGCAGGAGGCGCTCGACGCCATCATCGCTTCGGATGTGATTGGCGAGTCGATGAACATCGCGCGCGACTACGTGAGGCGGGCCAACGAGGCGATCGCGTTCTTACCCGATTCCGAAACCAGGCGATGCCTTGTCGATCTCGGCGACTACGTTCTCGATCGCCGCAGTTGAGCTTTCAGTCCTTCAGCACGCGTCCGGAATCAACCATCTGCGCCACGTCCTTTGCCTCGACCTGGTTCCCATAGAGGTCAGTAAGGTCGCCTTTGCGCGCCGAATCCTGCATATCGCGGATTTCCTGACGCTCGCCCTTCGAGCGCCGCTTCTTCGGCTCGGGCTTGTTGATTTCCGGGTGCTCATTCGGGCGGGCGCTGGTGACCAGCTTCGAAACCTTCTGACCGAGGTGGTAGAACTTGCCATCGTCGGGGATACGTCGCGGGTAACCGTCGCGGAACGTAAAGGCCGCGAACGACGTGGGCATGATGCGCCTGGCGTCCTTGTAGCAGACCGGGCAGGGCACCGGGTCGGTTGCCTCGCGAATTGGGCGAAGCTCTTCGAAGATGCCGTTGCACGGCTCGCAAAAGTACTCGTAGAGGGGCATGTGTTACGTCCCGTTCAAGGTGAGGAAGGTGGCCCTCATTGTACATCGCTGTGCGAACTGCGCTGGACTGGCCGTAAAGGCCGGGCAAGTGCGTCGAGGTAGCGGGCGGTGTTCGTTTCCCGGTCGAGTGCCAGGCGTATCGCATCGGCCAGGGCGCGTTGCAGTTCGGATTCGAGCGATTCCTCGAGCCGGAGTCCCGCGAACTCGCCAAGTGTCGCGCCCCGACCAAAGCGGAGCACCTTCATCGCCCGAACCGACACTATCCGCCCCGTTTCCGCGCTGGGCCGGCAGGATTCGCATACCAGTCCACCCGCCGACGCCGAGAACAGGGTGTCTTGCTCCGGGATGCGTGAGCGGCAGAGCGCGCAGGCGCCGAGCTGAAGTTCGAAGCCACTCTGTGCGAGGATTTGCAGCTCAAACGAGCGACCGACCGTCAACGGCGCTCCGGCTTCCAGACCCTCGAGTAGTTCCAACAGGAGACGGTAGAGCTCCGGTTGGGGCGCCCGGTCGACGGTGAACCGGTCCACGAGTTCGCAGCAGTAGAGCGCAAGCGTCAGCCGATCGAGGTCATCGCGGACCGTGCGATAGGCGGCGATGGTTTCTGCCTGTGTGAGTACATCGAGGTTTCGGCCATGGGCGACGTGGAGCTGGGTGCGAGTCAGTGGTTCCACGTGCCCGCGCATGTGGCTGCGTGGCTTGCGAACACCCTTCGCGATGGCATCGAACTTGCCTTCGCGAGGACTGAAGACGGTGAAGATTGAGTCAGCCTCGCCGAGATTTCGCCGGCGCAGAATGACACCTTCAGTGTTGTAGCTGCGAGCCCGTGCGCTCATCAGATCTCCCGGCGACCCTCGAGAGCCCGGGCAAGCGTGACATCGTCGGTGTATTCGAGGTCGGCGCCACTTGGGAGTCCCCGCGCGAGCCGAGTGACCTTCAGTCCGGCAGGGCCGATCAGCCGCTGGATGTACATCGCCGTCGCCTCGCCTTCGAGAGAAGGATTCGTCGCCATGATGACTTCCTGGGCCGTGCCGTCCTGGAGCCGCACGATGAGCTCGCGCACATGGATGTCTTCCGGGCCGACGCCGTCCATCGGGTTGAGTACGCCGTGCAGAACGTGGTAGAGCCCGCGGTAACCGGAACGCTCGATCGCCAGCAGGTCGAGGGCCTGTTCGACAACGCAGATGGTCGTCCGGTCGCGACGGTCGCTGGTGCAATACGAGCACGGGTCCTGCTCGGTAATGTTCATGCAGACCGAGCAGAGATGGATTCGCTGTTTCACCTCGAGGAGCGCGTCCGCGAGTGCCCGCGCTTCTTGCTCGGGGGCTCGGAGCATGTGGTAGGCGAGGCGCTGCGCTGACTTTGGCCCCACGCCGGGCAGCCGGTGGAACGCCTCAATCAGGCGCTGAATGGGTTCAGGCGCCGAAGAACCGTCGGCCATCGTGCGTGAACCTTAGCCGAGGCCGAGCCCGGGCAGGCCCAGGCCGCCGGTTATCGCGCCGAATGACTGCGACTGGAGGTCGCTTGCCTTCTCCGCGGCGTCTGAGATCGCGGCGAGAATCAGATCCTGGAGCATCTCGACGTCATCAGGGTCCACAACATCGGGTGACAGCGAGATGCCAACGATCTTCTGTTCGCCGGACATCGTCACGCGAACCGCGCCGCCTCCTGCGGAGCCTTCGACGCTCGTCGCCGCGAGTTCGGCCTGCGCTTTGGCCAGCATCTCCTGCGCCTGGGCAAGTGCGTTGGCGTTTCCACCGCCCCCCATCGAACTCCGTCCCGGCAGGCCGCCACCACCACCTCCACCGCCGCGCCGCAGGTATCGATTATTGCCGCTGCTCTTCGCCATGCTTAGTCCTTCCCTACGGGTGTCGCGCCCAGCGCTTTCGCGGCCTCAGCGAGGTGTCCCCGGGGGGTCTCTCGCTTCGGCGCCGCGGATTGCTCGTTGAGCCGCACCTTCAGCGTGACCGCGCGTCCAAGTAGTGCCGAGGCCTGCTCTTCAACCATCGCACGGCATGCGGTGTCGACCTTCTCCATCGGCATCTTCCGCTGGAAGCCGAGTTCGAGCACGTCGCCATCCATTGAGATGACTTCGAACGAGCCATTCAACCACATCGCCAGCGAGGGGTTGATCATCTTGCAGTGTTCGTAGAGGTTGCGCGCGAACCGCTCATCGTCACTCAGCGGCGCATTGGCCGGAACCGTCGCAGGCTGTGATGCCGCCCTCTGGCCGCCGCCACCTCGGGCCGGCGCTACCGAGCCCGCCGCCACCGGCGCCGTGGCTGGCTGCAGACCAGCTCCGAGGATGGCAGCCGCGCAAGCCACTTCGAGCGGGATGGCACTCGACGGGTCGAGCCGGAAGTCCGCCCTCGCAAGCTCCGCGACTGCTGCGGTGAGCTTGCGGACAGCGTTCCTTTCCGTGGCGATCCGAATCAGCTCCTCGTTGGGATCCTCGGCTGTTGCCGTATTGCGCAGAACCTTCGGCAGGATTTCACGCATGAGGTCGATGGACGACCGTGTGAACCGGGCAACGTCGATGCCATCGTCGGCGACGGAGCGCGCAATCTCGAGCGCCGCGCCGAGGTCGTCTTCAAGAATCGCCCGAACCAACGCGCTGGTCCGTGCGTCGTGTACCTGGCCCATCGCCGCCAGCACGTCATCGACGGACGGGTGGTCACCATACCGCGCGGCTACCTGTTCCATCATGGTGATGGCATCCCGCATGCCGCCGCGCGACTGAACCGCGATTGCCAGGAGTCCTTCATGCGGAACCGTGAGCCCCTCCTGCTCGGCGATGAACCGCAGGCGCTCAATGGCTGCGTCGTTGTTCACGCGGTGGAAGTCGTGCCGCTGGCAGCGCGAGATGATTGTCGCTGGCATCTTGTGCAGTTCGGTGGTCGCGAGGATGAAGATGGCGTGCGGCGGTGGCTCCTCGAGCGTCTTCAGGAGCGCGTTGAACGCCCCGTCCGTCAGCATGTGCACTTCATCCAGGAGGTACACCTTCCGCTTCAGGTCTGAAGGCGCAAAGGCGATCTTCTCCCGCAATTCCCGGATATCTTCGATGCCACGGTTGCTTGCGGCGTCCATCTCAATCAGGTCGAGGGCCGAACCGTTGAGGATGGCCTTGCACGAAGCACACTGGTTACACGGTTCGCCATCCGATAGCGCGGAGCAGTTCACCGCGCGGGCGAGAATCCTGGCCGTGGTCGTCTTGCCGGTGCCGCGCGGCCCGCTGAACAAGTACGCGTGGGCTACCTGGTTCGAAGCGAGCGCGTTCCGCAACGTCCGGACGATATGATCCTGACCGACGACTTCGTCGAAGCCCTGGGGCCGCCATTTTCCGTATAGCACGCGTACTCCGAATCGCGGCCGAACCGCGAAGTTCAAGTATAGAACGGATGTGCCGATGGGACGAAAGGCTTAATGCCGGTGGACGAGCCGGAGGTCGCCGAGATAGTGCTCTTCGCGCGAGCGCATGCGCGCCTCCTCGTCCGGGCTATTCACGTGATCGTACCCGCAGAGGTGGAGGATGCCGTGCGTGAGCAGATGGGCGAGTTCCGCGTCCAGCGAGTGGCCGGCTTCGTTCGCCTGCCGCACGGCAGTGGGCAGCGAAATGGCGATGTCGCCGAGCAACTGCTCCTCCGACATGCCCTGCACGAAATCGTCGGCCTCATCCGGGAAGGAGAGCACGTCGGTCGGCTCGTCGATGCCGAGGAACTGATGATTCATCTGGCGGATTTCGTCATCGTTCGTGACGAGAATGGCCAGAGACACGCCGGCGTCGATGTCTTCGCCACGCATGACACGCACGGCCAGGTGATGCAACGCTTCGGTGTTCAGGTCTGGCGCATCGACCGCAACTTCGATCGACACATCGTACGGGTGGTCGTCGTACATACGGTTCGGCTAGCGGGCGAAGATTCCGACAGCGCTCTCGGCTGCCGAGATGAGAGGCATCGGAACGATGCCAAAAACGAGCACCCCGAGCGTCGCTGCGCCGAGCGCCATTCCGATCGAAGGCGTTGTGCGAATGGTTCGTTCGTCTTCCGGGTCGCCCAGGAACATCTGGCGGACGACGGCAAGGTAGTAGTAGGCGGACAGCACGGAGTTCAGCACACCGACGATGACCAGCCAGGCAAGGTCAGCGCGCAGTCCGGCGTTGAAAATGTAAAGCTTCGCCCAGAACCCGGCTGTCGGTGGAATGCCTGTGAGCGACACAAGGCAGAACGCGAGCGCGAGACTGAGGAACGGCGAGCGCTTCCACATCCCGGCGTAGTCCTTGATCTGGTCGCTCCCGATCTTCTGCGAAATCGCAATCACGGCGACGAACGCGCCGAGGTTCGTGAACGCGTAGGCCGCCGTGTACAGCAGCACTCCGCTCGCGCCGAGGGTGAACTCGTCGCCGTGCACCGAAATTGCTGCGAGGCCGATGAGGAACGTTCCGGCCTGGGCAATCGACGAGTAGCCAAGCATCCGCTTGATGTCGGACTGGACGATGGCGGCGACGTTCCCGGCGGTCATCGAAACCGCGGCAATGATTGCGAACACCATGGACCAGTCGTCGCTGAGGAACGGCGCTGGAAGGGCGATAAAGAAGATCCGGGTGACGACCGCGAAGCCCGCCGCCTTGGAGCCCACCGAGAGGAAAGCGGCAACCGGAGTCGGGGCCCCCTGGTAGACATCTGGCACCCACATCTGGAACGGGACGATGGCCATTTTGAAGCCGAACCCGGCAATCATCAGCACCATCGAAAGCACAAGCAGCGAACGGTAGGATTCGCCGTTCGCCTGGATGGCTTCGGCGATGCCGTCGAGCAGTGTCGTGCCGGTAACGCCGTAGAGAAGTGCCATGCCGTAGAGCAGAAGCGATGACGCAATAGCGCCGAGGAGCAGGTACTTGAGGCCAGCTTCGCTCGACTTCTGGTCTTTACCCCAGCCGGCGAGGATGTACTGCGGGATAGAAGACAGTTCGAGGGCGAGGAAGATCGTAATCAAGTCGCGTGCCGCGGACAGGAACATGAGCCCCGCGCAGGTCGTAAGCACAAGGGCGTAGTACTCGCCCTGGCCGCGGCCCTCGCGGTTCACCCAGTCGATAGAGGCGAGCACAACCGTCGCGGTGATGCCGACGAAGAGGAAGTAGAAAAAGATGGCGTACTGGTCGAGTGAGAACGTCCCGCCGAACGCGCCGGGGTGCCAGTCCGCCCGTCCCACCCACGAGAGACTCCACAGCGCCGAGGCGATGAGACCGAGGAGGGCCACGAAGGGCAGCAACCTCCGCTGCTGAGGCACAAGCGCATCGATCAGGAGAACGACGCCCGCGGCGACGAGCACAGAAAGCTGAGGGCCAACGATGTCGATACTGCTCACGACTCAACCCTCGCGACGACGTTGTCTACTGCCGGTTCGATCATGTCCGTCATCAGCTTCGGGTAGACGCCGAGAAGGATGACGAGAGCAACGAGCCCGGCCACACAGGCGTGCTCCCACCAGTGACGCTGGTCGGTGATGCCATCCCACTCGTGCTTCACGGGTCCGAACATCACGCGCTGGAGCATCCAGAGGATGTACCCGGCGGACAGCACGACGCCGAAGATGGCCATGAGGACGGCCCATTCGAACTTTTGGAAGGTGCCCAGGAACACTGTAACCTCGCCGATGAAGCCGGCGAGCGCCGGTAAGCCGAGGCTGCCGAACCCGGCGAACACCATCCCGGTGGCAATCAGCGGCATCTGACGGGAGAGGCCGCCGAGTCGCACGATCTCGCGTGTATGGGTTCGTTCGTACATGAGGCCAATCGTCACGAACATCAGGCCCGTAATGAGGCCGTGCGCAAGCATCTGGTAGGTGGCGCCAACAAGTCCGGTCGTTCCGAGAGCGCCGATGCCCAGCATCACGATACCCATGTGGCTGACCGACGAGTACGCGATGAGCCGCTTGATATCGGTCTGCCGGAGGGTGACGAAGGCACCATAGAGGACACTGACGGCCCCGATGCCCGCGAACCAGATGTCCCAGTCTTCCGCGACCCCGGGAAGCATCGTGACGCACATCCGGATGATCCCGTAGCCGCCCATCTTCAGAAGGACGCCTGCGAGCATGACGGAGACCGCCGTCGGCGCGTCGCTGTGGGCGTCAGGCAGCCAGGTGTGGAGCGGGACAATCGGCAGCTTCACCGCGAAACCGATGAAGAGGAACAAGAACACCCAGCCCAGCGGTATCAACGGGTCGTTGAACTGGGATTGGCCGAGCACGACGATGTCGAACGAATTCGCGCTGAACGCGAGAACCAGAATGCCGACGAGCATGAACGCCGAGCCGGCGACGGTGTAGAGGAGGAACTTCGTAGCTGAGTATTCCTTGCGGCCCGAGCCCCAGACAGCGATCAGCAGGAACATCGGGAAGAGCTCGAGCTCCCAGAACAAGAAGAAGAGCATGAAGTCGAGCGCGACGAACACGCCGAGCACCGAGCTGGCCAGGAGCATTAGGCAGGCGTAGTACGCCCGCTGGCGCTTCGTGATGCTGAACGAAATGAGAACCGAGGCGACCGTCAGGCAGGTGGTGAGAATCACCAGCGGGAGGCTGATACCGTCGACGCCGAGATAGTACTGCAGCTCGAACTGGCCGACGTCGACCCACTTGTGCTGTTCGACGAACTGGTAGCCGCCGACGTGGAGCTCGAACGAGAAAAACATGCCGACTGAGATCGCGAGGATGGCGACCGAAGCAGCCAACGCGATCCAGCGGGCGTACTGCTCGGAAGAACGTGGGAGCAACAGGATGAGTGCAGCCGCCACCGCCGGGAGGAAGACAAGGATTGTCAGTTCTGGCATTCCCGTGCCTCCTACAGCGGGTTCGCCGCATAGACGGCGAGGACGATGACGACGACTCCGGCGGCGATCCCGAGTCCATAGCTCTGGATCTGGCCGGTCTGGATGGTACGCAGACGCGAACTTGCGTCGCGGGCGACCCGGGCGCTGCCGTTCACGATCCCGTCGAAGACGTAGCGATCGTTCAACTCGAGCAGGCGGTTCCAGCCGCGCTGGAAGATGCGAGTTACGAAGAGATCCTCGTACAGCTTGTCGAGGTAGTACTTGTTCTCGAAGACGATTGCGAGCGGGGCGAAGGTCGATCGGATCGACTCTGACGTCACCCACTGCTTCATGTAGATGGCGTAGGCGGCGCCGATGCCGGCCAGGGCGACAATCGTCGAAGTGATGGCGATTCCGATTTCGAACGAGCTGCCTTCGTGGTGTGGCAGTTCGGGCAGGGCGTGGTTGATAAAGTCGGCGAAGGTGTGGTCATACGCGAGCCAGCCCGCGGCAATCGCAGGGACGGAGAGGAGCACGAGCGGCAACGCCATCGCCCAGGGGGACTCATGGGGGTGTGCCGGGTCACCGTGGAAATGAGAATCCTCGTCGTGGTGGTCGACCGGTTCGCCACCTTTGTACTCCCCGAAGAAGGTGAGGAAGATGGCGCGGAACATGTAGAACGCGGTCATGAACGCCACCGCAAGCCCAATCGCCCAGAGGCCGCGGTTGTTGCGCCAGGCGTCGAGCAGGATCTCGTCCTTCGACCAGAAACCGGCCAGTGGGAAGATGCCGGCGAGGCTGAGCGAACCGATGAGGAACGTCCAGTAGGTGATGGGCATGTACTTCTTCAGGCCACCCATCTTTCGCATGTCGAACGTGTTCGTGCTGTGATTGACCGAACCGCTGCCCAGGAAGAGCAGCGCCTTGAAGAATGCGTGCGTGAACAGGTGGAAGATCGCCGCGACGTAGCCGAGCGTTCCGAGCGCCATCATCATATAGCCGAGTTGGCTGATCGTTGAGTAGGCCAGGACTCGCTTGAAGTCGGTCTGCACGAGGGCAATCGTGGCTGCGAGCAGCGCCGTCACCGCGCCGATCCATGCGACAACTTCGCGTGCGTCCGACGTGGCTTCGAACACCGGGAAGAAGCGGGCCACCAGGTACACGCCGGCAGCGACCATCGTCGCGGCATGGATGAGCGCGGAGACCGGCGTCGGACCTTCCATCGCGTCGGGAAGCCAGGTGTGGAGCGGGAACTGGGCTGACTTACCGGCAGCACCGGCGAACAGTCCCAGCGCGAACAGGGTCACGAGCGTGCCATCGGTCGCCGGGCTTTTTGCCCACTCCTGGATGACCGCGACGTTGAAGTCGCCCGTCTCGCGGAAGATCAGCAGCAAGGCGGCAAGGAAGCCAAGGTCACCGATTCGCGTGGTGATGAACGCCTTCTTGGCTGCGGCGGCAGCACTGGGTTTGTGAAACCAGAACCCAATGAGGAGATACGAACAGAGCCCAACGAGTTCCCAGAAGACGAAGATCTGGAACAGATTGTCGGCCAACACGAGGCCGAGCATCGAAAAGGTGAAGAGGCACATGTGCGCGAAGTAGCGGCCTTCGCCGTGGTCCCCATCCATGTAGCCGGTCGAATACACCTGCACGAGCAGCGACACGCTGGTCACGACCACGAGCATCACTGCGGTCAGGCCATCAACGCGGACGCCAAGGTCAACGAGGAGTGGACCGGCCCGGAACCACTCGTGCGTGTGCGTCGCGATGCCGCCATCGGCATCCATCACGTTGAAGAGTGTTACGTAGCTGAGAATGCAGGCCGCGCCGATTCCGGCGATGGCCAGGTATCCCGCGATGGCCGGGTACTTGCGGCCCTGCACCACGATGAGAACCCAGGCGATGAGTGGCGCGCAGAGAATCGCCCAGAGCACCTGCTCCGAGATGTCGGGGATACCAGCGGCGGCGGTTTCGGCGAGGAATGGCATCGGCTAGATCTTCCTCAGGATTTCGCGAGCGACGTGGGCCTTGCCGGTCGGGACGTAAAGCGTTCGCTCATCGCGCAGCGAGGCTTTTTCGCCGTGGCCAATGGGCGGCACCACGCGAACCGAAAGACCCTCGGCCGCGAACAACTCGCGCCAGGTTTCGGCCACGTAGGCGTTGCGAACGGTCATGAACTCAACCCACATTGGCTGCTACGACCTCAGGAGATTGATCTGGTCGACATCGACCGTCTCGCGGTTCCGGTAGACCGAGACCGCCAGCGCGAGGGCAACCGCGGCTTCAGCCGCGGCAACCGTGATAATGAAGACGACGAACGTCTGGCCCGCGATCGGCCGGTCGCTGAGCGCGAACCGGGAGAACGCGACGAGGGTCAGGTTCACCGCGTTGAGCATGAGTTCTACACCCATGAGCACGCCGATAGCGTTTCGCTTGCTCAGCGCCACCGCGAGCCCGATGCAGAAGACGATGGCGCCAACGGTCAGGAAATGTTCGATGCCAATCATGCGAGGGCATCCTCCGCTTCTTCCTGTGGCGTACGGGTCAGCATGATGGCGCCGACGAGTGCCGCGGTCAGCAGGACACTCGCGATTTCGAACGGGAGCACCCAGGTCGTCAGCAGTGCTTCGCCGAGTTGGTCAGCGCCCAGCGCAGGTGCAGTGTCATTCGTGCTCCAAGCGACATCGTTGACGACGAAGAGGAACACGGCCGCGAGGCACACCGCCAACAGGATGCCTGGAAGGGCAAACTTCGTCTCGCCATTGTCACGGCCAGCACGCGGCGTGAGCAGGATGGCGAACAGGATGAGCACGGCGATGGCGCCGACATAGATGATGACCTGGGCCATCGCAATGAAGTCGGCCGAGAGCAGGACGAAAAAGCCAGCAATTCCGACGAATGTGAGAATGAGGAAGAGCACCGCGTGCAGCAGATTGCGTGAGACCATCACGCCTCCGGCCGCAACAAGCGTGACCGCCGCCAACACATAGAACGCGAAGACAACTCCGCCGCCGTCCATTACTGGTTCGCCTCGCTTCCCAGCGGCACATAGCCGCCGGCGTTCTTCACCAGCCGCGGGCGCTTCGGGGTCGATTCGGGACGATAGCCAACGAACCGCGCCCAGGCGTACACCGCCGCGACAGACAAAGCGATGTTCACCGCCGCGAAGACGTAGATGAGACCCTTCGCGTAGTCCTGGTCACTCCAGAGCATGCGCTCGGTGGTCACCACGAAGAGGTTGAACAGTGCGAGCGGCAACAGGAACTTCCAGGCGAACGCCATCAACTGATCCGAGCGGAGGCGCGGCAGCGTCCCGCGAGTCCAGATGAACAGGAAGTAGAAGAGGTGCGTCTTCCCGATAAAGATCATCCAGGGCGGAACCCACTTTTCGAGGCCGAAGAACGTCCAGCCGCCGAGGAAAACGGTCGCAGCGAACGCGGAGGCCCCCAGCGCGTAGCCGATGTCCATGCCGTAGAACAGGCCCCATTTCATCCCGGAGTATTCAGTGAGGTAGCCCGCGACGATTTCCGATTCTGCCTCGGCGATGTCGGTCGGGGTGCGGTTGAGTTCGGCGCTCACACAGATGAAATAGATGGTCAGCGCCAGCGGCTGGACGAAGATCACCCAGATGTGGAATTCGCGGGACCAGAGCACCATGTCCTGGAGAGCGAGGCCGTTCAGGAAGTCGCCGCCGTACGGCGCGCCACTGGTGACCACGACCGCGCCCAGCAGCGCCATCACGAGCGGAACCTCGTAGCTGATGGCCATCGCCACGATGCGCATGGCGCCAAAGAGCGAGTACTTGTTGTTTGCGCTCCAGCCGGCCATGAACGTGGCGATCAGTGGGAGCGAGGAGATAGCCATGAAATAGAGGAGGCTGACCGGTACGTTCGCGAAGACCATGCGCGGACCGAACGGGATGACCGCGAACAGCAGCACAGCAGGCATGACGAAAATGATCGGGGCGACGTACATGACGACCCGGTCAGAGTCCTTCGGCGTCAGCGCTTCCTTCGTCAGGAGCTTCAGCGCGTCCGCGATTGGCTGGAGCAGGCCGAGTGGGCCGACCCGGTTCGGGCCGTAACGTGACTGCATGCGCCCGATAATTTTCCGTTCGCCATAGACGCCCAGGTAGAGCTGTGAGGGCAAGACGAAGATCAAGAAGCTCGCAACGAAGCCAATCAGGGCAGCCAGGACGTAGACGACACCGAAAGGTAGGAGCTTGTCAGCCCCGTCGAGGATTGCGTCGGAAATGTTCGACAGATCGCGAATGTCGTACCAGTGATCGGTGGCGAGGGCGAGGAACGCGGCCATTAGCGGTCAATCTCCCCCACAACAATGTCGATCGAACCGAGCACGACGATCGCGTCGGCGACAGTACCGCCAACGGTCATCTCACGGAGCGCCGAGAGATTGATAAAGGATGGCGGCCGAATGTGGAAGCGGTAGGGCGCCGGGCCCTCGTCACTGACGAGGTAGTAGCCGAGTTCGCCGCGCGGGCTTTCGATACGTGCGTAGGCTTCGCCCTTCGGCGGCCGCAGTGCGAGCGGAACCTGCGTAGAGTGCGGACCGGACGGGAGGCCGTCCAGTGCCTGGCGAATAATCTTCAGGCTTTGCCGCATCTCTTCGAGCCGGACAATGAAGCGGTCGAACGAGTCACCCTGGTAGCCGATGGGAATCTCGAAGTCGTACTGCTCGTAGCCGCAGTAGGGATCGGCTTTGCGGATATCCCACGCAATGCCCGAACCGCGGAGCATCGGCCCCGAAAGGCTCGCGTTGGTCGCCATCTCCGGTGACAGCACGCCAACACCGCGGGTGCGGCTGACGAAGATTTCGTTTCCGCTCAGGAGGTCTTCGATTTCCTGAATGAACGGCGGGAAGTCCTGGAGGATCTTTCGAACCATAGGCTCGAACTGCGGGCGGAGGTCGAACGCGACACCACCAATGCGCATGTAGTTACAGGTGAGGCGTGCGCCAGAAGTGACCTCGAAGATGTCAAGGATCTTTTCGCGCTCACGGAAGGCCCACATGACCGGGGTCTGCCAGGCTCCCGTGTCGTTGGCAAAGGCCCCGACTGCCATGCAGTGGCTCGCGAGTCGCTGCAGCTCGGACATGATGACGCGAATGGCGTTCCCCCGGGCCGGGACCTCGATGTCCGCAAGCTTCTCCACCGCGAGGCAATAGCCGAGGTTGTTCGACATGCTGCTCAGATAGTCCGTCCGGTCGGTGAACGGGATGTTCTGGGTGTAGGTGCGCTCCTCGGCGAGCTTCTCCATCGAGCGGTGGAGATAGCCCATCACCATCTCGGCCTCGATAACCTTCTCGCCGTCGACCGTGGCCTTGATGCGGAAAACACCGTGCGTCGACGGGTGCTGGGGCCCAATGTTGAGGATGAACGGCTCGGACTTGATGACCTCGGTCATTCGAACACCTTCACAGGCGGTTCCTGCCGCGGCGAAACACCGGCGAACTCGCCGAGTCCGGGCTGCAGACCGCCGGGCATCGACAGGAAGTCCTTGCGCAACGGCCAGCCCGGGTAGCCCTCCCAGAGCAGGATGCGGTAGAGATTCGGATGGCCGGCAAACTTGATCCCGAACAAGTCGTAGGTCTCGTTTTCTTGCATCCAGGCTCCGTGGAACACCGGGACCACGCTTGGTATCTCGGGCTTCTCGCGGTCCCACGTCTCGACCTTAAACAGGGCGATGTGGTTTCTAACGAATGACTGGATGTGGTACACCACTTCCATGTGATCCCAAAAGTCCACCCCGCAGAGGTTCGTGAGGTGGACGAGGTCCGCGTCAGGCGAGTTTTTCAGCGCTTCGAGGGTGGCAACGAGGTGCTCAGGCTTGAGATAGCAGGCATTCTCGGTGCTCCGAGCTACCGAGCCCGGAACGGCAGCCTCGGCAAGTGCGGCCAGTTCGGTGCCGCTGAGTTCTCGCGTCACAGCTTCCACTCCAGCGCTCGCTTCCGCCATGCATAGAGAAGGCCGAGACAGAGGATCCCGATGAACGTGATTCCTTCGAAGTACCCCTGCCATCCGATCTTGTCGAACACGCGCGCCCAGGGGAACAGGAACATGACTTCGACATCGAACAGCACGAACAGTAGCGCGATGTAGTAGTAACGGAAGTTGAACTGGACAAGACTCGGGCCTTCGGTGCGAAGCCCGCATTCGTAGATGTCGTCGCGCACCGGGTCGGGCTGGCTCGTCGGCCGGATCTTCACGTATTGGAATGCCCACGATGTGATGAGGGCTCCGAGAGGGAAGATCAGCGCGATGATGACGAGGATGCCGATGTGGCCGTATTCGTAAAGCACGCGCCGAACCGTTTGTGAAATTCGTCCTTAAGGGACGGCGCTGACTATAGCACGGGGCGGTTGGCCGGACAAAGCCAGCGCCGGGCATGCAAAAACGGGTCCCGCGGGGGCGGAGACCCGTTCTTGTGAGGCTGCCTGCGGAAGGGACACATGCGCCCCCAGGTGATTCCTTCCGCGGGCCGCTTCGGTTCCGAGTATCCGGGGGCTTACCCGTTGATTCGCCATCTGGCGGCAAGACGGCCGTAAAATGCCAGCAAAATCCACCCTCCCGGCGGGCGCCTCGTGACAGAACCCGTTGTCGGTCTCATCGGCTGCGGCCACATCGGCCAGTTCCACTCCCGAAACATCCGCGGCTCTCTCCGCTCTGAACTTGTGCCCGGCCAGTACGTGGCGGTCTGCGACCGCGACATCGAACGCGCGCGCGGTTTCGCCGCGATTACCGGTGCGAGTACGGTTTCGGCGCAAGCAAAGGATGTGTTCGAACGTCCCGGGCTCAACTCCGTGTACATCTGTACGGAAACATCTGAGCACCCGGATCTGGTGGTCGAAGCGGCCGGGCGTGGATTGAATGTGTTTTGCGAGAAGCCTCTCGCGAAGACGCTCGGCGAAGTCGAGCGCATGGTGGACGCTGTCGAGCGGGCCGGGGTGGTGAACCAGGTGGGGCTGGTGCTGCGCTACTCGCCCGTGTTCACCGTACTGAAGGACCTGATGTCGGCGCCCGGGCTCGGCCCCTTACTCACCGCGCATCTACGCGATGACCAGTTCTTCCCGATTCGCGGCCACTACGGGAGCAAGTGGCGCGGGAACTTTGAGCAGGCCGGCGGTGGCACGCTCATCGAGCACTCCATTCACGACATCGACCTCTTCCATTGGCTGTTCGGCGACATCGAGGCGGTTCGCTGTCACACACGAATCACGACCAATCACGCGGGCATCGAGGATGTCGCACTCGCGACCTTCCAGCATGCTGGCGGGCACCAGACGTCACTCAGCTCCATCTGGCACTCGCTCGACGACCGACCATCGACGCGTCACCTGGAAGTCTTTTTCGAAGGCGGCTACTTCGCTACTGACCACGATTTCCTCGGCCCAATCAGGATTCAGGGCCGCACAGGCCAGCAGGTCGAGATGGGCGAGGAAGAGGTGTTTGAGCGTTACTGCCAGATCGCCGGGATCGCAGGCGAAGAAGCGAATCTCGCGCGGCTGGGGATGTACGAGGATCTGAGCTTCCTCCGATGTGTCCACGAGGGCCGCCCGGCGTTCCCGGACTTCCGGACTGCACTGCGGGCACACGAGGTTGTCGACGCGTGCTATAGGAGTGCGTCGGGAGCTTCGGAAGAGTTCGTGCGAAAGCCATAGGCTCGAACTATGACTCAACGGCCAAATGCTTTCCGGGTCGATAACACTGCGTTACCATCGGTGAAACGAGCGATTCGAAACGCCAAGCGAAGGGACGCTGCACGCGCCCGAGGAGCCCGGATTTGACCACGGAAACCCTGAAGGACCTTTACAACGTCGGCGAAGCGCCGCCCCTCGGTCACGTGCCACCCCGGATGTATGCGCAGGTCATCCGCCAGAGCCGTTTCGGCGAACCAAACCAGGCCTTTCAGCAAGAGATTATTGAGACGCCAGAAGTCGGCCCGGACGAAGCACTCGTCTACGTGATGGCGGCCGGTGTGAACTACAACAATGTCTGGGCCGGACTCGGTTCGCCGGTGGATGTTATCGGGGCCCGCCAGAAGGCCGGCGACCCATGGGATCACCATATCGGCGGGTCTGATGCTTCGGGCATCGTCTGGAAAGTTGGTGCGAACGTCACCAATGTGAAGGTGGGTGACGAGGTTGTGGTCCACTGCGGCACGTGGGACATCAACGCTCCGGAAGTGCTCGCGGGCGAAGACCCGATGTACAGCCCGAGCTTCAAGATCTGGGGCTACGAGACCACCTGGGGTTCGTTTGCCCAGTTCACGAAAGTCGAAGCGCACCAGTGCATGCCCAAAGCGAAACACCTGAGCTGGGAGGCCGCCGCCGCGCCGACGCTCGTCGGTTCGACGGCCTATCGCATGTTGTTCGGCTGGCCGCCGCACAACGTTCGGGAAGGAGATGTCGTGCTGATCTGGGGCGGCGCGGGTGGCCTCGGCTCGATGGCAATCCAGCTGGCAGCGAACGCCGGTGCAAGGCCCATCGCCGTCATCGGCAGCGAAAGCAAAGTCGACTTCTGCAAGCGGCTCGGCGCCGTTGGCTGTATCAACCGCAAGAACTTCGACCACTGGGGCCGTCTCCCCAACTGGGATGACGCCCAGGCTACCGCCACATTTACCGCCGGCGCGCGAGCGTTCGGAAAGGCCATTTGGGACATTCTTGGCGAGCGCAAGAACCCCCGGATCATCTTCGAACACCCGGGGCAGGACACCGTGCCCACTTCGCAGTTCGTCTGCGACACGGGTGGCATGGTGGTGATCTGCGCGGGCACAACCGGCTACAACGCCGACGTCGACCTGCGCTATCTCTGGATGCGCCAGAAGCGTCTCCAGGGTTCGCACTTCGCGAACGACGTGCAGTCGAATGCCTTCAACGACCTTGTGCTGGCCGGGAAGATTGACCCCTGCCTTTCTCGGACCTTCGCCTTCAGTGAGACGGCCCTCTGTCATCAGTTGATGTATGAGAACCGCCACCCCGACGGAAATATGGCGATTCTCGTTGGCGCCCCGCGAACAGGGTTGGCCACGCTCTAAACGCGCGGGGCCGGGTCCTTCCCCGGCGCGCCTTGGTCGCGGCTGGGCGATACTGGCCGCGCAAAACTTCGAATCACAGGACGCATCCACATGGCTCGTGACTACGCCGCCGATATCGCAGACCCGCTCGCCCAGGAGATCGTGAGCAACGTGGGCAAGTGGGTAGACCGCGAGGTGAAGCCCGTCGCAAGCGAGTTCGAGCACGCCGACGAGTTTCCGGAGCCGCTGCTCAAAGGCATGTCCGAAATGGGACTCTTCGGGATCAAAATCCCCGAGGC
The DNA here is from genome assembly GCA_964470735.1 of uncultured Anaerolineaceae bacterium. Classification (GTDB taxonomy): domain Bacteria; phylum Chloroflexota; class Dehalococcoidia; order Tepidiformales; family Tepidiformaceae; genus Amarobacter. The sequence goes on along the minus strand of CAYYDX010000017.1, from coordinate 22,784 downwards.
ATACGGCGGCCTCGACCTCACCTTCGAGTGTTATGCCGGCGTCTGCATGGAACTCGCGCGCGGATGGATGAGCCTGGCCGGGATCATCAACACCCACGTCCTCGTTGGTTACGCGATCAGCGAATATGGCACTGCCGAACAGAAACAGAAGTACCTGCCAAAGCTCGTCGCGCCGGAGATTCGCTGCGCGTTGACGATCACCGAACCGGACGCTGGTTCCGATGCGCAGGCGATCAAGACCACGGCGAAGCGCGACGGTGACGACTACGTCATCAACGGCCAGAAGATGTGGGTCACGAACGGCCATCGCGCAGGCGTCTACCTCGCCATGACAAAGACCGACCCGACTGCGAACCCCCGCCACAAGGGCATCTCCGCGTTCCTGGTGGACGCGGGGACGGCCGGGTTCACCCCCGGGCGGAGACTCGAAAAGCTCGGCTACAAGGGTGTGGAAACGACCGAGCTCACGTTTGATGACTGCCGGGTTCCGGCGACGCAACTGCTCGGCGGCAAAGAGGGCAGCGGGTTCCAGCACATCATGAGTGCGCTCGAAGTCGGCCGGATCAACGTGGCCGCTCGCGGCGTCGGCGTCGCGCAGGCCGCGTTCGACGACTCGATCCGCTATGCACAGCGCCGGGAAGCCTTTGGCAAGCCAATCTTCGAACACCAGGCCCAGCAACTGCGTCTCGCGGAGATGCTCGTGAAGATTCGGGCCGCCCGCCTGCTCACACTCGATGCCGCGCGAAAGAAGGACTCTGGCGCACGGAGCGACCTCGATGCTGGCATTGCGAAGCTGTATTCGACCGAGATTGCCAATGAGTGCGCCCTCGACGCGATGCGCATCCACGGCGGCGTGGGCTATAGCAAGGAGCTGCCGCTCGAGCGCTACTACCGCGATGCCCCGTTGATGATCGTCGCCGAGGGCACGAGCGATATCCAGAAGACGGTCATCGCCCGCAGCATCGTCAAGGAATACCCGATCTAGCTCAGTCTCGCGATCCGACGAGTGTTCTTGTCCGTTATGTCCCATCCACGGCGCCAAAGGAGCATCTAGATGGCCGACCCGAAGGTATCCCTCGACATCGTTGGAAGGTCGTTCTCCGACTTCGAGTTCGAGTGGACCTGGCAGACGACACAGCTCCTCTCACGGGCCTGCGGAGCTTCGGTGCGTGAACAGCGAGACCTGCGTTCGCTCATGAACGTCTCCGATGGCGCCGGCCATCCGATGGTCCCGTTCAACGGAGCGCTGCTCGCCCGCAACCGCGACGAGGTGATGGATCAGCTCATTGGCGGGTACGCGACCTGGCAAAAGGTCGGGCGCTGGGGGTCGGGTGGGGCCAAATACTTCGGCCCGGTCCCGCAGTCCGGCCGAGGCCGCGTCTCATCCCGGATTACCGAGGTGGGCGGCACGTCGAAGGGCCACGCGCTCGTCCGGTTCAACTTTGAAGTTGCCGACGCGGCAACCGGGGCACAACTGCTTGAAGGATGGATGCTGCTCTTCCTGCTTGGTTGTGCGCCGGACGGCGCCGGAGCGCTGGCGGCGCCACGGATCGCGATCCCCGAACGGCCTGCTGATGAGGTCGTGGCGCACGACACCATGGTCAACGTCACCTTCGATTGGGCCGTCCCATCGGGCGACTGGAACACGACCCACTTTATCCAGCAGGAAGGCAATCCTGCACCGCTCACCCACGGTCCCAGGAACATGGGACTCGTCCTGCAAGACGCGTCACGGACCTTCGCCAACGGCGACCTTTCAAAGCTGAAAGAGGTCACCATCGGCAGCCTGCCCGCCCCACACTACCCTCCCGAACCGACTGAGACGCACTTTTGGAACGAGGGCGAACGCGTGCTCGGCAGGCTGGTTGTGCCAGCGGCGGGGCGTATTGACGGCGGCGCCGGCGACAAGGTCTGTATTGATCAGATCGAGTTGCGGTTCTAGCAACTCTCCCGGTCGAGCGCTGCTACACGGGCCGGTCGCCGGCGAAGTCCATCTCCACACGTTCGGCTTCGAATGCACGCTTAAGGCGGCGGCGGAGGTCCGACTCCACCGACCATTTCGCTTTCGGAGCGGCATCGCCCACCACGACAATTTCGACGAGCGCCTCCGTCCCCGGTCGCTGCTCGGCAAGGCGCACAGGGGTCGTCAACGAGGCGGCACGCTCTGAAGACAGGTCGCTGCAAACCCGCTCGACAATCTCAGCAGCACGCTCGCTCTCCCGGAACGGCACCTCGAGCGTTATCGCAAACCGATTCAGCCCGGCGGTTCGATTCGTCGCCACGGTGATGGCGCTGTTCGGAATCGAGTGGACATTTCCGTCGGCGTCGCGCACGACGGTACGCCTCGGGTTGATTTCAATGACCTCGCCAGTGACCCCCGCCACCGTGACCGTATCACCAACCGCGTACTGGTCCTCGACCAGGATGAACATCCCGTTGATCACGTCACGGACGAGCAGCTGTGCTCCCAGTCCGAGCGCCACGCCGACGACCCCTACGCTTGCGATCAGCGCTGAGACGTTCAGGCCAAACTCGCTCAGGGTGAGACCCGCTGCGACGAACACGAGGATGGTGCGGAATCCCCAGTTCAGGGTGTTCGAGAGTGTCGTGACGCGCCGTTCCAGCGCGGGACGGTCTTCGAAGCGGGAACCCACGGCTCGGGCAATCGCCCGGCTGAGCACCTTCGATACAAAGACCTTGAAGACGACGGCGGCCAGGACAAGAAATCCAAGAGCGAATGCGAGGCGCACAGCGTGGCCCTCATCCCAGATGCCCCAGTCACCGACTCCGGTCGTTATGGCGAGCAGACTCACGCGCGCACCAATTTCGCGTACGTCTGCAGGAGCCGGCGTATGCCTGCCGTATCAAAGTTGACCACGTACTCGACGTCGCCGCCGTTCTTCTGGGCGCTGACGATCACACCGGCCCCAAACTTCGGGTGGATGACCCGGTCGCCTGCCTCCCAGAGCGACTCGTCGGCGATTTCGATGTCCTCGAACAGTGGCGGCGCCGCAACCGCCTCAGCGTACGAACGCGAGGTAGCGCCATAGGGACGTTTCGTGTGCGGCGGAATATCGGCAAGGAACCGCGAGGGAGGGTTCGCCGCTTGCTGCCCGAACGAGAACCGCCGGAACGAGCGCGTCAGGTAAAGCAGATCCATCGCACGCGTGATGCCCACGTAGCAGAGTCGTCGCTCCTCTTCCATTTGCCGTGGGTCATCGAATGAGCGGATGTGCGGCAAAACGCCTTCCTCGAGCCCGATGAGAAACACGACCGGGTACTCCAGGCCCTTCGCCGCATGGAGCGTGATGAGCGTCACGGCGGACGCGCCCTCGCGAAGGTCGTCAACGTCGGCGATGAGGGCCACGTCCTGCAGGAACGTCGCGAGGTGGCCCTGTTCGCCACCAACGTCCTCGTACTCCGCCATCAGCGAACGCAACTCCTGCACGTTCTCGAGGCGTTCGACGCCATCGTCACCGGAGTCTCGCAGGTACTCGCCGTAGCTCGTGAGCGAGAGGACCAGGTCGAAGAGCTGTGGCAACGATTGCGATGACTCGGCGCGCAGCCGGTTCACGATGTGGACGAAATCCCCCACGGCCGAGGCCGCCCGCCCCGGGACGATGTGCCCACCAAGGCCACCCGCGACGCCTTCGCAGGCATCCCACAGCGCAACACCGTTCTCCCGGGCGAAGTCCTCCAATCGCTCGATGGTCTTACCACCGATGCCACGGCCGGGAACATTGATCACCCGCAACAGGCTCGCCTCGTCATGCGGGTTCTGGGCAAGCCGCAGGTAGGCGATAAGGTCCTTTATCTCGCGGCGCTGGTAGAACCGCACCCCACCAATGAGGCGGTGCGGAATGCGGCGACGCACCAGCGCCTCTTCCACCGCCCGGGACTGCGCGTTCGTGCGGTACATCACCGCGACGTCACCGTAGTCGCGCCCTTCATCGGCCAACCGGGCGACCTCACGGGCGACGAACTCGCCTTCTTCCTCGTCGCTGTGAGCATCGTAGGTGGCTATCAGATCCCCTCCAGCCCGCTCGGTCCAGAGTTTGCGTGGATGGCGGCCAGGGTTCTTCGCGATGACCGCGTCCGCTGCTTCGAGAATCGCAGGAGTCGAGCGGTAGTTCTGTTCGAGCAAGTAGACCGCGCAACCGGGAAAGTCTCGCTCGAAATGCTGAACGTTGCGGGCATCCGCCGAGCGCCACGAGTAGATACTCTGGTCCGGGTCGCCAACGACGGTGATGTTGCCGTGGCGCGAAGCGAGCTTCCGCGCCAACTCGTACTGCACGGGGTTCGTGTCCTGGAACTCGTCGACGAGGATGTGGAGGTAGCGGCCAGCGTACTTTTCCAGCATCTCAGGAACCTCGAACAGCCGGACCGCGTAGAGCAACAGGTCATCAAAGTCGACCGCGGAAGCTTTCTTGAGCGAGCGCTCATACGCCGCGTAAACGCGAGCAACGACTTCGTCGGCGTAACTCCGGACGGTTGCCGCGTACGCTTCGGGAACAATCAACTCGCTCTTGGCGTTCGAGATAGCAGAGAGGATGGAGCGCGGAGGGAAGCGCCGGGGATCGATGTGCAACTCTTCCAGGATCCGTTTCACCAGCGCGACCTGGTCCGCGTCGTCGTAAATCACGAAGTCGCGCGACAGGCCAATCGCTTCGCCATCAATGCGCAGCCAGCGGGCGCACATCGAGTGGAAGGTGCCCATGTGCAGGCTGGCGGCGTCCTCACCGAGCAGGCGGGCAGCGCGTTCGCGCATCTCTCGCGCTGCCTTGTTCGTGAACGTAACGGCCAACACGCGCCAGGGGGGAACACGGTGTTCAATAACGAGGTGGGCGATGCGGTGGGTGATGACGCGCGTCTTCCCGCTTCCCGGTCCGGCGAGGATGAGCACAGCGCCATCGCCGTGCATCACTGCCTGCCGCTGCGGTTCGTTCAGTCCTTCGAGCAGTTCGGCCTGGCTTGCGACGGTCTCCACCAGAGCCAGTTTAGCATTCGCTCACCCGGCCTATCCATTTCGGTTTCGCCCTCACAAGAGACGTGGGGTACAGTAGGGCTGCTGGATGTCAAGGCATCCGGAGGGAATGGTTGAACCTCTTTCTGATCTCCTGGCCGGGCGGCTCCTGGGAAGCGAGCGTGAAGTACCTCGTCACCTTTATGGTGATCTTCCTCGCTGCCTTCTGGATCGCCACCGTGTTTTGGACCTATCGCGATATTCGCCAGCGGACCCGCGATCCGATTCTTCAAACGGCGGCAGTGCTGCTCGTCCTGGTGTTCAACTTCCCGGGACACTGGATCTACCTGATCGTGCGCCCCCGCCAGACTCTGACCGAACTGTACGAGCGCTCACTCGAAGAAGAAGCGCTCCTCCAGGAACTCGAGGACCAGAAGGCATGCCCAACCTGTAAGCGGCGTGTCAGGGACGAGTACCTCGTTTGCCCGTCGTGCCGAACGCAGTTGAAAGAAGCCTGCAGGCAGTGCCAGAAGCCACTCAGCTACGCGTGGGTTGCGTGTCCCTACTGCGGAACGGAAAAACCACCACGCGAGGGCTATGGGCCTCGCCCCGTTCGCCCGGGCAGCGTTCGAGCGGCGGCGCCGCAACGGCCGGCGCCCGTGGCTGCCGAACCCCGCGCGCAGCCGGCCCGGCCTCTGCCGCGGACCGCTCCGAACCCTCCTTCAGCGCCAAGGGATCCTTTCGGAGTCCGCCGTGGCCAGCCTGCTGCCCCGCAGGGTGGCGATGAGGGACCTGTCATCGGCGGCTGACGCTCTACTGAACCCGCAAAAGAACCAGCGGTAGCAATGTCTCGGCTGCCAATCGTTGACATTCCTCGTTCGAGTGAATTCCGTCGGGCTGCAGATACGCCTGCTTCCCCTCTGGTCCGCCTGCAATGTCTTCGTGCATAGTCCAGTCGAAATGCAGGCGCTCCGCGAGTGCCCGCAGCCCCGGATACAGCGTTGTCCGGAGGTGTTCGAAGCGCGGGTTGAGTCGTTCGATCTCGGTGGAGTAGCCGAGGCCGCCAAGGATGATGGTGTGGACTTGTTCACGCCGCGCAAGCCGTTGGAACAGCGTCTCGTAGCACTCAAACAGGTTATCGAACGACACCGCCGGCCGCGTGCCCAGGATGCTACGTGCCGCGCGACGTGGAACGCGCAGCACGCGTCGCCCTCGTGGCCCAAGGCGTTCCGCGAGGCGGGCGACTCGCACCTCCTGGCGATTCACGAAATCCGCGGCGCGAGTGCCGTACCGCTCACGCACCCGAGTCGAAGCGAGTTCGACCACGGCCCCATATGCCGATATTGCCAGGATCACGATATCGGGACGTTCGGCGTCCAACTGGCGCTCCATGTAGGCGACGGCGGTTGGCCCGGCGCTCAGCCGGCGATGGACTGTTTCTAATGGCGTGCCCATGGACTCCTGGACGAGACGCTGCAGCACCCAGGTCAGTCCGTCGTCCTTACTCGCAAGGTGCGACCCATCGCTATCGCTATGCCCGAGAACGAGCAGTTTCATCCGCGGACGATTAGACCAGCGCTTCGAAGAGGCCCGTGCCTTCGAGCAGTGCGCTCATCCGATCCAGCTTGCGCTCACCGTGGAAGCGCGTCTTGTCGAAGATGCCCTCGAGCGCGATAACCGTGTTCTCGGTATCGGTGCGGCTAAGCAGCACAGGAATGCCATTCGCGCTGGCAGCGTCGAAGAGGTATTCCGATGGGCGGCGGCCGCCTGTGAGGATCAGTACGTTCGGCTGTGCCTTCATGGCGGCGAGGTGCTGGTCCGTCTTGTCGAATCGCACAACCACGGCCTTCGAAGGGAACCTCCTCAGCGACGGCTGGCCCGCGTCCGAACTGATCGGCGAGATAACGAGGTGGTCGCTGGTGGGATCGCCTTCGCCCGGCACCAGCGTCTCAGCGTTCAAGGCAGCCTGGGCCTCGGAGACGCTGAAACCCGCGAGCGTGCGGTCTTCACCGACTGACACCAGCGCTGGCGTTCCATCGGCGGCGGAAGCGCCAGTCACGCCATCGACGGCAGTCACGATGACCGCAGCTGCGCCCTCGGAAGTCGTCGCCGGCTTCTTCGAACGAGCCACCACTACAAGCTTCGCATCGCCACCCGGGTACGCCGAGAGCGGACCTTCGACGACCAGCGTTTCATCCGCGGCCGCATCGGGGGTCGCCGTTACGGCGGTGGCCGGCGAGCCGGGAGCAAAGTCGAGCGATGCATACCAGGTTGCGTCAGCATCGGCGGAGGCGCCTTCTTCGGCGAGGCGGACGAGGCGAACGGGAGTGCCGGAGTACGCGAGATGGCGCGCGATCGCCGCGGCGACCCCTGTCTTCCCTTCGCCGGGTTGTGCCGAACCTACGTAAATCATCGCCATCCAACCATCCCGGGCGCCGGGGCGCCTCGGCCAATTGTGACGAAACGCACGGGTTCGGACAACGCTACTGTCTATTGCGGCCGGTCGCTACGATCCCCCCATGAGCATCACGCGCAAAGTCACGGTCGAGCGCAACCGCCTGCGGTTCGCGGCCGCCCACATGGCCACGTTCGCGGGAGCTTGCGAACCGCTCCACGGGCACAACTACGACGTCATTGTTGAACTCGAAGGCGACCTGACCGACGACGCGTGGGTTTGGGACTTCGGGCGGGTGAAGCGCGCCGCGCGCGAACTCTGCGAAGCGCTCGACCACCACTTTCTCCTGCAGCGGAACAGCAAACACCTGCATATCGCGGAGATCGGCGACGAATGGGAGGTTGCGTTCCGCGACCGGCGATACGTGTTTCCGAAGGGAGATGTTTTCGCGCTCCCGATCGAAAACACGACGGCCGAATGCATCTCGGAGTGGTTCGCCGGCCGACTCTTGGAGTCGCTGCGAGGACAAGGGGCCACGCACCTTTCGAAGCTTTCCGTCGGCATTGAGGAAATGCCCGGGCAGACGGGCTGGTATACTGTGGAGATGTGAAGCCGCTCCGCCCTGGGGGCGGTTTCGCTGGCAGTGGAGGGACCCATGCAACTCGACTGGGACAAAGCCATCAACGAGATCCTGGCGGAGAAGATGACCTGCCAGGCCTGCGGCGCCATGGGCGACGAAATGATCGTGGGCTTCACCCGCGAAGTGTCCGCGGCCGAGTTCGCCACGCGCTGCAAGGAGTGTGCCGATAAGTCCGACTGCGATGCGCGGAAACTCGTGGTGGTCTGCGAACCGTGCGCCCGGCTGCATCGTGTGAACGGCGAGATGATGGACGAAGTAGCCATGATGGGCGTCCTTCTCGACGAGTGCCGCCACAATCTCGAGGACAGCGTCGATTACCTCGCGACCTACTGGAAAGAGGAGATCGAGGTCGACTACGACGACATGGTGAAGGGCCTCGACGAGGTTGACCCGGAACTGTTCAAGGAAGAGGACTCGTGGCGATTACGCCTCGAGGAGGAGTACCTCCAACTCCATCGTTGGTTCCGGGAGCACGGCGCATCGATCCCGGATCCTGGCTGGCGTTCGAACTACGTCGAAGAGGTCATCGGCCTGGGTTACACCACCCTGCTCGGAGATTGAGAGCGAATGTGCTTTCTCGAACCGGGGCCGATGGTATACTGACCGGTACGCGGAAGTAGCTCAGTGGCAGAGCGCCTCCTTGCCAAGGAGGAGGTCGCGAGTTCGACCCTCGTCTTCCGCTCCAGATTCAAACGAAGCCCGCCTCCCTGGCGGGCTTTCTGTTTGTCCGCTCACTCCCCCACGCCACTCAGATTCTCATTCTGTTTCCCCATCCAGCTCATGGATTTGTTAAAGATTCGGCCTGCCCGTTGACAGGGTTTGCGTCTAGCTATACTTTCATGTGTATCAGTTAACCAAGGAGTTAAGTACGAGCCTTCTCCCGGTCACTGGCGATGCACTCAGCGTCACCTTCGCGGCCCTTGCCGACCCAACCCGGAGAGCGATCCTTGCGAGGCTGGCGGATGGCGAAGCCACGGTCAGCGAACTCGCGGAGCCCTTCGCGATGAGCCTTCCTGCCGTCTCGAAGCACCTCAAGGTGCTCCAGAACGCCGGGCTCATCGGCAAGAGCCGGGATGGCCAGTGGCGGCCATGCCGGATCGAAGCGGGCCCGCTGAAGGCCGCTTCGGATTGGATGGGGAACTATCGCCGGTTCTGGGAAGAAAGCTTTGAGCGGCTGGACGATTACCTGGTTGAACTGCAAGCCAAGGAGAATGCACGAAATGCCGGAGCAGATTCAGATAGTTAAGGCCGAGGGCAAGACCCTCGAGTTCACCCGCAGGTTTCGGGCCCCAAGGGACCTGGTCTGGACGGCGTATTCCCGTGCAGAGCATCTCAAGCGCTGGTGGGGCCCCAAAGGCTGGACCACCGACCCGTGCACGGTCGACTTCCGCCCCGGTGGCATCTGGCACTACTGCATGAAAGGGGACGGCATGGAGTCATGGGGCAAGGCGATCTACGAAGAGATCGTGGCTCCCGAGCGGCTGGACTACATCGACTGCTTCTCGGATGCCGATGCGAACTCCTTTCCGCCAGAGATGCATATCAGCATCACCTTCATCCCGGATGGCCGCCAGACAGTACTGCACAGCGTCAGCACATTTGCGACCGAGGAAGACCTCCAGGCGGTAATGGGCATGGGAGTGGTCGATGGGATCGGACAAACCATGGATTGTCTCGATGAGTACCTTGAAGAACTCCTGGCAGGGGTCAAATGACACCAGATTGCCCGGTCCCATCTGCGCCTGCCTGCGCGATCCGCCCCTCAAGAAGCACGCCCTTCGCCGATGCGCCGGTCGCGCCGCTTGCGGCCGGCATGCTGGCCCACTGGCGATGGACGCATCCCGCCGGCCGGCGTGAACCATTTTCCGACTGGGACGCACCCATTCCGGTCGCGTTCCCCAAGAACGTCTTTGGCGCCGCCTGAGCGGAGACGACCGCCCAGAATCCGGTGAACACCGAGGTTCACCACCAGCCCAAGGAGAAACAGCCATGCCGCCGACCACCACGAACGAGACCCTCTTCACCATCGAACCGGGCAAGCAGGAGTTGTTCATCACACGAGAGTTCGAAGCGCCCGTCGAACTGCTTTTCCGTGCCTTCTCCGACCCCGACCTCGTCTTTAAGTGGCTGGGGCCGCGAGATCTCACCTCCGAAGTCGACGTCTACGATGCACGTCCAGGCGGAAGCTGGCGCTACGTTTCCATCGACCCGGCCGGCGGCCGGTACCCCTTCCACGGCGTCTTCCATGATGTGACACCGAATGAGCGGATTATCCAGACGTTCGAGTTCGACGGTCTGCCCGAATCAGGCCACGTGATCCTCGAGACGGCGCGCTTCGAATCCCTGCCAGGGAACCGCAGCCGCGTGGTTTCTCAGTCCGTCTTCCAGTCGGTTGAGGACCGTGATGGGATGGTCGCCTCCGGAATGTCGTCCGGCGTACTCGACGGACATTCGAGGTTGGATGAGTTGCTGAGCTCGCTGTCCTGAGTTTCAGGCGCTCGCTTCCGCCGCACGTGCTGCCAGGAGTGCCCGTTCACGGGCATTCCTGGTAAGAGCGGCGGCACGCAGGAACTCCTCTCGCGCCTCCTGCGGGCGGCCGAGCTTCATCAGGAGATCGCCCCGCACACTCGGCAAGAGGTGATACCCCTTCAGCGCCGGCTCTGCCTGCAGGGCATCGACCAGCTCCAGGCCCACCGCCGGGCCAAACGCCATCGAGACCGCAATGGCCCGGTTCAGTTCCACAATTGGCGACGGCTGCAATTGGGCGAGTACGTCGTAGAGCGCGGCAATTCGCTCCCAGTCCGTTTCCCCGCCGGTGCGGGCCCGGGCGTGACACGCGGCAATGGCAGCCTGCATGGTGTACGGCCCAGGCGCGCGCCCTGACTCTTCGGCGCGAGAGAGGGCGGCAAGACCGTGGCGGATCAGCGTGTGGTCCCATCGGGAGCGGTCCTGGTCGAGCAGGAGTATGGGCTCACCTGAGGGTCCCGTCCGCGCGCCCACCCGGGACGCCTGGATCGCCATCAGGGCGACGAGTCCGTGGACCTCCGGCTCATTCGGTAGCAGCGCTGCGAGCACGCGCCCCAGCCGAAGCGCCTCCCGGCAAAGCTCCGGACGCATCCAGTCGTCGCCGGCCGTCGCCGAGTAGCCTTCGTTGAAGATGAGGTAGAGGACTTCGAGCACCGACCCCAACCGGGCGGGGAGGGCGTCACGGTTCGGTACTTCGAACGGAACATGCGCTTCGGCCAACGTCCGTTTTGCGCGCACAATCCGCTGGGCCAGCGTCGATTCGGAGACGAGAAACGCACGTCCGATCTCTTCCGTCGTCAGCCCACCGAGTAACCGTAGCGTCAGTGCCACCCGGGCTTCGGTCGAAAGCACCGGGTGACAACTCACGAACATCAGTCGCAACAGGTCATCGCCGAAGTCGTCTTCGAGTGCTTCGTCCATTTCGTCACCCGATGCCGCCTGGTGGGCATCGAACTCGCGCCCGAGTTCCTCCTGCTTCGTACGGAGGCGCTGCTCTCGGCGGATGCGGTCGATCGCCCGGTTCTTGCCGATGGCCATCAGCCACGCGCCTGGATTCCGGGGGATGCCATCCTGTGGCCATTGCTCCAGCGCGGCAACAAGCGCGTCCTGTGCGAGGTCCTCCGCCAGGCCGACGTCATTAACGATGCGCGCCAGCCGAGCTATGAGCCGCGCGGATTCGATTCGCCAGATAGCTTCGATTGCCGCGTGTGTCCGGCTGCGCGCATCGTCCATGGGTGAGCCTTAGTTGGGCGGGCGCTGGCCGCCAACCTCGAAGCCGTCGACGATTTGCTGCACGTCGGAAGGGAAGTCCGAGAACTCCTGCACCTGGCGCACTTCAATCGTTTCGTTTGGGGAGCCGGGACAACGTTTCGCCCACTCGATGGCCTCTTCCCGCGAGCGAACATCGATCATCCAGTAGCCACCAAGCACCTCTTTGGCCTCGGCAAACGGTCCATCAACGACGGTTGGCTGACCACGCGCGAAGGTCACTCGTGCCCCCATCGACGGGGGATGGAGACCATCGAGGGCGAGGAGAATGCCGGCCTTCTGGAGGCTCTCGTTGTACTTCATCATCGCGGCGACGGCCTCCGCTTCCGGCATCGTGCCCGGCGTCGCTGATTCGTAGCCTGAAGGGATCATCAAAAGCATGAATCGCACGAAGTCACCCTCACTGCGTCCGAGACTCGATCTGCTTGCGCAGGCGTTCCTCTTGCTCCCGAACCTCCGGTGCGAGCGCATCGCCAAAGTCATCCATCTCGAACAGTTCGCGAATCTCCAGATTCGTTACGAGGCCCGCTGAGGTTGGACAACGCTTCGCCCACTCCACTGCCTCGTCCATCGAGCCAACCTGCCAGAGCCAGAACCCGGCAATGAGCTCCTTGGTCTCGGCAAACGGACCGTCCACGACCGTGGACTTTCCGCCGTCAAGTTGCAACCGTTTCCCCTTGGCCGACTCCTTGAGGCCCTCGCCGCCGAGCATGATCCCTGCGTTCACGAGTTCTTCGTTGTAGTTGCCCATCCGCTCGAAGATGTCATCAGTGGGCATTTCGCCTGCTTCCGACAGAGCGTCCGCCTTAATCATGACCATGACTCGCATTGTGGTTCTCCCTGGTGGTTTCAGGCGCTGGCCTGTACCAGCGTCTACCAATGCGTCGAACGAACTGTGCCCGGATCGACACGACCGGAGCGATTTTCGCGAAATTTCTCCCACGTGCGAACCATTCCGGTCAAAAGAGCCACAGTGTGCTGTTTAGCGAACCTGCCAGGCCAAACCGGCCGGGTTTGTTATGGCAATCCAATACGCCGAACCGGCCGAGAGCGAGGTGAGATCGTTCGCGCCCGGAACGCCGGCGCCGGCCGGGAAGTAACCGAGCCAGCGCTGCGCCGCTGCGTCCCAGCCATAGATCGCGGACACCTGACCGGTAACGTCCGTCGCACCCGACGGACCCCGCAGTGCGGCGCCGGGCGTCACTCCATCGGCGCCAGTCCACGTGACCAGGCTCCACCGGAAATTGAGGGACAGCGTGGTTTCGGTCGGGCGAGTGAGGTCAGCCAGGAACGCGATCGGATTGCCATCGTCTCCTGGGACAGTAACCAGCACGCGCAGTGGGCCAGGGATGCTCTGCGACACCTTGATCCACGCCTGGCATTCGTCGGTCACGCCGTCTACAAGCGGTGGGAATGCGCGAACAGGCGATCCGGAAGCGGCGTTCACAGCCGTGGAGAATGTCTTCACATCGTTCGCCGACCGGGAGAAGCCTCCCGCACCGTCGCTCGTCGCGACGATCACGCCATCTCCCGCCTCGATGATGAAGTCGGTCGGCTGATTGATCACGGGGTGGAGACTTACAGCGCCGCCAGGCGGCTGGCAGAAACCATCACGGTCGACCGCGTGGAAAACCACGTAGATGAACTGGCTGCCATCGAGATTCTCAACGACGAAGTCGACCGGGCTATCTCCCGGCGCGCCGGCACGAACCGGTGTACCGGACGAGGTTCCGGCGAACGCCGTGACGGCAATGAACGGCAGAACAAGTGACAGGCGGGAAAACCGCCGGGCGAAAGCAAACATGCCCACGAGTATAGCCGCGCTGGCGGGTTCGAAATTGAGCAGCCCGCGGGTCAGATCCCGCCGCTGAACGTATCGCAGCGGTCCATGTCACCGGTCTCGTAGCCGGTCGTGAACCACTTCTGACGCTGGGCTGAGCTGCCATGCGTCCACGACTCGGGCGTCACCTTGCCCTGGAACTCCTTCTGAATCCGGTCGTCGCCAACTGCCGCCGCGGCGTCCAGACCGTCGGCGATATCCGCGTCGGTTAGCTTCGTGATGATGCCCGTCTGAGTCGCATGGGCCGCCCAGACACCCGCGAGGCAATCTGCCTGGAGCTCGCTGCGTACCGCACGGCTGGTTGGGCCTTCGCGGTCGTTGCCGATCTGCGCGAGGATGCCTTCCAGGTCCTGGACGTGGTGCCCGTACTCGTGAGCGAGCACGTACGCCTGCGCAAACGGTCCGCCCTGGGCGCCCAGCTTCGTCTTCAGATCTTCGTAGAAGCCGAGGTCGATGTAGACCTTCTTGTCGCCGGGGCAATAGAAGGGGCCAACCTCTTTCGATGCGTTTCCGCAAGCGGTGCTGACGGCGCCCGAAAAGAAGGTCGTCTTCGACGGCGAGTAGGTCTCGCCACGGCGCTGGTACTCCTCCGTCCAGTACTGCTGGATGCTGTTCACGTAGGCAACGATGCGGCAATCGTCGCGCTGCGTGGCATCTGCGCCAGTCTGGCAGTCTGTCGAAAGCGTGCTGTTGGAAGGTACTTCGCCGCCCGTGGTCTGGTTCTGAAGACCCTGCAGTACCTGAGTGAGTCCCGACGAATCGCCACCGCCCTGGGAGCCGAGGAAGGCAACGATCAGGGTAACGATGATACCGACGATCCCGGCGCCACCACCGATGGCCATTTTTCCGCCACCACGCATTCCTCGGCGGTCGTCGATTTGTGACGTATCGAGTTTCGCGTCCTCGTTGATATCAACCATCGTTGGCCCCCGCGGCGAAAACTGCGGCATGGCGAACCGGGCCGCACCGGATGTGTACCATCGAGATGCCGCTGCGGCAACGCTCAGCGGCCGGCGGCTATCCCCGCGCGGCCTGCACCACGGCCGCCTTCACCTCGTTGCTGGTTAAGGGCGAGATCCCGCAGCCAGCGGCCATCATGAACTTCGAAGGCGCGGTCGCGAGCACGTTCGCGGCTTCCGCGGCGGCCTCGGCAGCGTCGATGCGATGGATCGACGCCTGGTCGATGCCACCGATGACAGCGAGGCTGGTCAGTTCGCGAACTTCCGCCAGGCTCGGGTTCCCCGGACCGTGGTCGGCCCAGTTCAGTGCCGAAACCGGGTAGTCGAGCAGCAGCCGGATTAGATTGTCGTCGCCACAGACGTGGAGAATGTTGAACTCCGCGCCGCGGAGCGCATCGAGCGTCTGGAGGTCGTACGGCCGCCCGAACTCGCGGTAGAACTCCTCGGTGCTGTTCCGGCGGCTCGACCACTGGAGCGGTGCGAAGAACAGGCCCGCAGCGCCAGCCTGCAGGGCAGCCTCCCCGTGCCGGGTGAGGGTCGCAGTTATGTTCCGAAGGGCCGTGTGGACAGCGGCGGGGTCTTCGCGCGCGAACGAGGTGAGCGGTTCGCCCACACCGCCGCAGAGCAATCCGAGAACCGCCAGGGGCGAGAACAAGGTGTAGACCACGAACGCTTCCGGCGCGCCAGCCAACACCAGCCATAGCGCCTCCAACTGTTCGCCGAACGCGCCAACGGCAGGGTCGACAGGCTGGATGGCGCGCAGATCAGCCGTTGCCTGGACAACGCGAGTCTTTAGCCGCGGGAAACGTTGCTCCGTGGGACGTTCATAGGTGTTACCCCACGCTTCAGCGAAGAACGTCCATCGCGGATTGAGCTTGATAAAGTCCCAGTCGCTGGCGCGATAGCTCTCGAGGGTTTGGGCCGCGAGGTCTTCCGCCGACCACTCACGGAGGAAGTCATGACCCCACATGCTGACCGGCACATGGTCGACGGCTTCGCCGCGCAGCGCGGCGCGGACGCGATCCTTCTTGTTCACTGTGAACTCCTCAAACCCTTGCGAGTGTGTACTGGTAACCGGCGTTTCCGGGATTGAGCCACGCCGCGGCCGCGGGACTTCACCGCAATAGTATCGCCTCGCGGGAGGCCGCGACACGGCGCACGGCGTATGACCGCGATCATTGCGCGGGCTGGCTCTCCACCAAACGCTTGGCCTGTTCACACCATCGCCGTCGTCGGACGAAGAGGAAGGCAAGAATGCAGGAGTACCGGAGCCGTTACAGCTGGGACACCGTGGGGTGGGGAACACACTGCGTAGACTGCTATCCCGGCGGGTGCCCGATGCGGGTCTTCGTCAAGGACGGCGTCATCGTGAGAGAAGAGCCTTCGGGAACCCTGCCTGTGATCAATCCCGAGGTGCCCGACTACAACCCGATGGGCTGTATGCAGGGCTCCTGTTGGAGTCAATCACTCCAGGGTCCGGATCGCGTCCAGTACCCCCTGAAACGTGCGGGCAAGCGCGGCGAGGGCAAGTGGGAGCGCATCACCTGGGGCCAGGCGCTCACCGAAATCGCCGACTCGATGCTCGACGCCATCCAGTCAGAGGGACCGCGTTCGATCATTCGCGAAGGCACGCCCGAGGCGGTCGTTGGGGGCCCGGTCTCGCGCTTCTTCGGGCTCATTGGCGGCCAGACGATGGACCTGAACGCCGTCATCAGCGACTTCAATAGCGGTGTTTATGCGACCTTCGGGAAGAGCCACGTCGAAGGGTCGGCCGACGACTGGTTTTGCTCCGAACTGCTCGTCATCTGGAACAGCAACCCGGTGTACACGCGCGTGCCGTTCTACCACTTCTTCAGCGAGGCGCGGTACAAGGGAACCGAGATCATCAATATCTCGCCGGACGTGAACGCGTCCCACACCCACGCTGACTACCAGGTGAACATCGAAGGCGCCACGGATGCGGCATTCGGTCTGTCCCTGGTACAGGTTATGTTCGCTGAGAACATCGCCGACTGGGACTTCCTCCGTGAGCAAACCGACATGGCGCTGCTCGTCCGAACCGACAACCGCCGATATCTTCGCCAGACCGACGTCGAGGGCAGCGGCCGGGAGGACCAACTCTACTACTGGGATCTCGACCGGGGGCTGACGGCTTCGGATCGCGAAACGCTCAAACTTGGTGACGCTCGCGTGGCTCTTGACGGGCGCTTCGAGGTAGCGCTGCATGATGGCCGCACCGTCAGCGTCGAGCCGGTCTGCGCGATCCTTCGCAGGAAGCTCGATGAGCACTACACGCCAGAGAAGCAGCAGGCGATCACCGGCGTCCACCCGGAAACCATCCGCATGGTGGCGCGGAAGATCGCGCAGAAGCGCACGAACATCTTCCTCGGCATGAACGCCTGCAAGATGTACCACGGCGACCTCATCGAACGAACCATGTGCCTTGTTCTGGCGGCCAGCGGCAATTGGGGCAAGCGCGGCACGGGGCTTCGCACCTGGGCGGCGGGCCTCCACGACGGCGCGCAAGTCGCGATGAACAAGCGCCGCCCGGGCGCCCAGGCTGCCGAAGCCGTGATGGCCGGCCGCGATGGCGCGCTCGCAGCGCTCAAACAGGTTGACCCTTCGCTCGTGAACGACGAGTTGGCCATGTCGGAACTCACGAAGGGCCGGCGCGGGCTCCTTGGCACACGCGACGAACGCACCGGTGACGATGTTCCCGCCGAAGCCCACACACCACCGGTGTTCTGGTGGTACAACCAGATGGACTTCGGCGAGCGCTGGAACCGGCCGGAATGGAGCGATGGTTCAATGGCCAGGACGTTCGATGAGTATGTGTCGGCGGCTATCGCCGAGGGCTGGTGGGATGGACTCGACCACCCTCGTAAGGACGCCTCGCCGCAGGTATTCATCGAGTGCGGAGGCAATACGCTGCGGCGAACTCGCGGCGGCAAGCAGTCGTGGTCCAGCCTCCTCAAACGCCTCAAGACCATCGTCGCCATCGACTTCAAGATGACCGCGACAGTGCAGCAGGCCGACTACTTCCTGCCTGCCGCACAGCATTACGAGAAGATCGCGTTCTCGATCCCCGGCCCGTTCGTCGCGAATCTCACACTCTCGGACCAGGTGGTGGCGCCGGCGGGTGAATCTCGGAACGAATGGGACATTTTCCTTGCATTGCTCGAAGCCACCGCGCGGCGCGCTCGCGAGCGCGGCCTCGAATCGTTCATGCTTCCCGATGGGACGGACGTGCGTTACGACCAACTCGTTGCCGGCTACACCATCGGCGGCTACTACCGCGACGAAGAGGTGGTAGCCGACGAGCAAATCCGCGATTCCGTGCTGGCCGGGACACTCCCTGAGGGCACGAACCTCGAAGCGCTCCGCGAAACCGGGTTCAAGCGATTCACCGATATGGGTATGGCGCCGGCCATGCTCGGCCAAACCACTCGTCTTGACCCGAACGACGTCATCACGCCGTTCCTCAACCACATCGAACGCGGCGACCCGTTCCCGACCTACTGTCGCCGGGCGCAGTTCTACATTGACCACGACTGGTTCCTCGAAGCGGGCGAAGAACTGCCGACGTACAAGCCGAGTCCCGCGATGGGCGGCGACTACCCCCTTGGGATGACGTCGGGGCACAACCGGTGGTCAGTACATTCGATGAACCATTTCAACGAGACGGTGCTTGGCACGCACCGCGGCGCGCCGAGCTTGATGGTGAATGAGCACGACGCTGCCGCGCGCGGTGTGAGGGACGATGACCTGGTGCGCGTCTTCAACGATGTCGGCGAGTTCCAGGGCCGCGTGAAAGTCGCTCCTCACGTGAAGCCCGGCCAGATTATCTCGTACAACGGGTGGGAGCCGCTGCAGTACCGGGGCTGGTCCGGCGCGAACGAAATCGAGCCCGGCATGGTGAAGTGGCTCGCGTTCTCCGGCGGATACGGACACCTGAAGTACAACAGCCTGAACTGGCAACCTGTCCCGGCCGACCGCTGGGTCCGGTGCGACTTCGCATTGGCCAGGGAGTGACGAGGCGTTACCGGCGGGCAAGGGTCTCCACAACCGCCCGCAAGCCACTCACGACGCGCTCGTCGCGAGGGCGCATGTCCGGCTCGAAGCTCCTGCCGAGCAGTTCCTGGATCCCGGTGACGTAGCGAACCGCGATGAGAATTCGCTGCTCGTCGGTGTATCCCTTCTCTCCTTCGGAGAACCCGCGGGCGAACTCCTTCGAGAGCGACTTCGGGTCAAGTTCATCGAGTTCGCCACAACTCAGCTTTTCAGCCTGGGCGTCGTAGTCCTCCGCCAGCCAGAACCTGGAAGAGTCCATCGTCAGGATTTCGTCCTGGCTGACCATGCGCCCCTCGCTGTTGATGCCGTGTTCGATGGAGCACATAGCCGAAACTTTGGGGCAAGCATGGGACTGGATCAGGTGGTCTCCAGAACGGGCGGACGAGATTCCATGTCAGGGTCGAGCACACAGATCCATCTCGCCCCCTGCGCACGGCGAACATGCACCAGGCCGAGACGCTCGAGTCGAATCAGGGCCCGTCTCTGGACCGGGGCGGAAAGGCCAGTCTCGACCTCCGCGACTCGAAAGTAGCGTGAAACGTTCGGTCGGCGGATACCCCGCGCAGGCGGGACGAGACGGTGCCGTCGAGCGACGGCGAGGCACCGAATCAGCACTAACAACTCGGCGCCGGTGAGGTAGGGGCTGGTCTTGCTCCCGGTGAACATCCACCGTTTCGGACCCGAGAGCCACCTCACGAGACCGGCCGGCAGCAGGTCTCTGTCATCCCCGACCTGTGCAGGCTGCAGGGTCAGCTCTCGTTTTCCGCCGATGCGTTCCACGAGCCCGCTGCGCTCGAGCTTCTTCAGCGCAGCGGCGACTTCGCGCCGACCCTGGAGGAGGTCCGTGTCGTCCTCAGCGAACGCGGGGTCCAACCAGATGCACAGGTCACGGTACGTGGTTGAAACGGGGCCATATCGGGAGCCCAACTTGCCGGCCTGGAAGCCGAGCAGCAACCTGAGCGCCAGCCCGGCTGCGTGGCTCAAGTGCTTTGCGGTTGCAAGCCCGTCATCGTCCAAAATGTGGACCCGGAACACCGTTCTCATGGACGTCTTTCTTTCATTTTCTAAAGTACGTAAGGTTGTCCCAAGCCTATATCAAGGATAATAGCACTTTCAAGTATTTGGGGGCTTCCGGCGGCCCCTCCGATGGGCGATCCTTGGACCCAAGAAATCAGGGAGAAGGCACGATGAGAGAGGGAGAAAGGACGATGAAAGAGGGAGAAGCAGCGATGAAATCGGAAGTCAACTGGAATCGACTGCGGGACGAAGCTCGCTCCCGGGGGCTACGACGGCCACAACCGAAAGCCGGCTCGGGTCAGCCGCAAGACCCTTCGACACCGGCGCTGGCGCCGCCGGTCTCGGGCCTTCTGCCGGCGCATTGTGCGGCTCACGCCAGCCACCGTGATCACCAGGGGGGTGACGTTGTGAACGAGACAGAGAACGAATCCGGCCAGCCCGAGGATCTTCATCCCAGGGTTCGCGAGGACATCGAAGCAGTCCTTGAGGCCGCCGGGGACCTCATCCCCGGCGAGTCCTCGACTGCCTGGGCGCTCGGGGTGGCGGTGTCCGAGCTGTTCAACGATGTGTGGCGGAACGTCGTTGGGTCTGCCCCAACTGGTTCTCACGTCGGCGATGTCCGGCGGGAGGCCGACCGGGTTACCCACGAGACGATCGCCCTGGCTGTGGCCCTCCTCACGATGCACGATCCCGACATCCAGGAGTACATCGCGAATCTGGAGGGAAGCGACCACACCGAGGTTCACTCGCACGCATTGTGGCTGCGTGAGTACATCGAGCGACTCAAATGACTCCGATGAACCGGCCGTTTGACGAGTCGGCCCGAGAGACAATCCCTGGCGACCCCTGAGGAGGAGACCCACTTGTTACCCCTGGGCAACTACACCACCGACCTCGAAATCCTGGTGCGAACACGCGCGGGTTACGTTCGCCGTCCAGGCCATCCGAGCAACGAGTACCGCTTGTTCGCGGCATGCGGGGAGTGCGACGGTCCGGCCGAGGTCAGGATTCCCCTTCCTCCTGGTCTATCCTCTACCAGACCGTTCCAAGCGTTCGTGAGTTGGGAGGATTCTCGAGGCCTCATGGTCTCGTTCGGGGGTGTGGTGTGCGGCTACGGGACGCGCACGATGGAGCAGTTCGCAGCAGCGGGGGCCAAGGGTGCACTCACCCCCTGGGCCGAAGCGAACCGGCGGCTCCAGGAACTCGGCCCCGACCACGCCTTCTGGCGAACGCACGCGTCGCACCAGGCCCCGCCGACCGAAGGCCCGTTCAGACGGCTGTTGCGTCCCTGACGACTCCCATGCGCGACCCGGGCCCCCAGCTGGCCTCGGCCAGTCGTTATGGAATGTTCAGATTCGCTGGTTGCCGAGCAGGGATTCGAACCCCGACCAAAGGCTCCAAAGGCGGCGTTCCGTGTTCGGAAACCCTGGTTGCCCCGGACAATTCGGCCCGGCAAGGCGCGATTGCGACGGCGCGGACGAGTCCTTTTGTCGCCTCATTTTGGGGCAACCATGGGACTATATCAGAGGTGGGGAGAGGCGGAACGCGGTATTCGGCGAAGTCGCGAAGAGGGGTAATCTGCGTACAGATGGCCAACTCAAGACCCGAACCTGAGTTTCGTCTAGAACTCTCCGAAGCTCTTGGAGAACCTCCTTGGTGGCTCACTTCGGCATCCGTCCTCGTTGCGGGCACATTGATCGGTGCTGCCGTTGGTCTTGTCTCTCCCACGAGAATCGTTCCTTCGGTGCGAACCGGTCTGGCATGCTCCGCGGCGCTCCTCCTGACGTGGGCCTTCTTCGCCGGTCTTGTTCGTCTATTCGACCCGCCTTTCCGATTGAAGCGAACGAGAGGCGACGTCGAATTCTACCGCGCCCAGGTTTCGGCAATGGGCCTCGAAGGCAAGCTTGCCAGCCGGATGGTCAGAAGCTTTCAGAACGGTGGCTGGAGGTACTTAGTAACTCCTACCGAACTGGAGAGGTTCCGAGCTCAACTACTCGACGACGAAGTGAACGATGAAAGCAGATACCGACTCTTGAGGCACTTCGCCCTGACACGTAGCAAACTCGGACCAACACAGGCGGAAATCGGGCACTTATTGTTCACAGTTCTTGGCGCTCGGCGAGAGCTTTGGAAGCGTCAGAATCTCGGATGGGTTTGGGCAGCAGTGGTACGACTTCGAAATCGCGGCCCGTTCAAGGAAGACCCTAACCGAGTGGCGATAATGATGGCTGATGCAGTGGGCGCTACCCACTGGCCGCAGATGTGGGTCTTCCCGAAGCCTCCATTCCCTACGTGGCCAATGGACCAACAACTGGATTCGTACGGAGGAGAGACATTTGTGATCCTATTCAAGACCGAAGAAAGACCAGTGAGGCTAATCTTCGGGGACCCGCGATACAGTCAAAGGTGGTGCGAGATACCCGCGTCAGACGGCCCGGACATGCCTTGGGGCGACACCGTGCCACCATTCCGCGCGTAGCGAACTGGCTTACTGTCTGGCAAAATGGCTCGAACATAGGACGGATGTGCGCGGAGTGCTGCCCCTAGGAAACTACACCACCGACCGTGAAATCTGGCTGCGAACACCCACGGGCCAAGTTCGCCGCCCAGGGCTGCCCAACAACCACTACCGATTGTTCGCGGCGTGCGCTGAATGCGACGGACCAGCCGATGTCACCGCGTACCTTCCGCCTGGGCTACCTCCTCACCGACCGTTTCAAGCGTTCGTCAGATGGGAAGACACACTTGGCGTGATGGTCGCGTTCCGGGGTCCGCCATGCGGAACCGGCCGCATCACTGGGGAGCAGTTCTTGGCCGTCGAACGCGGACTACTCTGGCCGTGGGATGAGGCTTGGCGTCGGCTATTGGCGCGGGGGCCAGACGACGAATTCTGGCGAACTCACGCCACACATGAGGGCCCGTCGGAACATCCAGTGCGAAGGCTGATGCGTCGCTGACGAGTCCCATGGGCACGGCCCAGGCCCATGGTCGGCCTCGGCCACCCGTTATGGCGACTCTAGATTCGCTGGTTGCCGAGCAGGGATTCGAACCCCGACCAAAGGCTCCAAAGACCCGTGTGCTACCGTTACACCACTCGGCAGTGG
>CAYYDX010000016.1:0-44154 GCA_964470735.1 uncultured Anaerolineaceae bacterium | reverse complement strand
GGGCGAAGTCGCTTTCGCGCACGCCCAGCGCGCCGCCCCCGTACGCCGCCGCCGTGCTCTTCACCCTGGCCGCGCTTGCCGCCATCGTCGCGGCCGCGCAACCGCGCTGGGGCACGCGCGAAAGCAAGGTCGAACGCACCGGGGCCGACCTCGTCGTCGTCCTCGACATCTCCCGCTCGATGGCCGCGCGCGACGTCACCCCCGACCGCCTCATGGCCGCGAAGACCACGCTCGATTCGATTCTCGACCGGCTCGGTGGCGACCGTGTCGGCCTGGTCGTCTTTGCCGGTGACGCTCGCGTCCGCTTCCCGCTGACGACCGACTTCGCGGCCGCCCGGCAGGTGGTCGACACCCTCGAAACCGGCCTCATCTTCGTCGACGGGGGCACCGACGCCGGCCTCGGCCTCCAGGAAGCCGTCACGCTGCTCAGCGACGACACGGACAACGGCAAGGTCATCCTCCTCCTCACCGACGGCGACGACCTTGGCGGTGACTTCGCCCGCGGCGCCCAGCTCGTCGCCCGGTCCGGCGCCAGCCTGCTCGTGGCCGGTGTCGGAACAGCCGATGGCGCCACCATCCCCATCGTCGACCCGCGCAACGGCCGCGAGACACCCAAACTCGACGCCGACGGCGCGCCAATCGTCACGAAACTCAACGAACCGTTCCTGCGCACGCTCGCCGCGGCGTCGGGTGGCCGCTACCTCGGCGCCGACCTCACGCTGGTTCCGGGCGCTGTCGATGGCCGCCTTCGCGCACTCCAGCGCGCCCGCATCGATGCCCGGCCGGCGCTCCTGCCCGTCGAGCGCTACCAGTACTTCGCGATCGCCGCGATCGTGTTGCTTTGCCTCGCCTCGGTCGCCGAGCGCCTGCTCCGTCTGCCCTGGCGCGGCGCCGTGGCGACGGCCGTCCTCGCGCTGCTCCTTGGTGGCTGCGCCACGGCCGACTACAGCGCGAACGAAGCCGGGCGGCGCGCGCTCACGGAAGGAGACAGCGCCACCGCCATCGAGAAGTTCCTCGAGGTGCAGGTCTCCCGCCCCGACGACCCGAACGTCGCCCTCAACCTGGCCGCCGCGTACGCCGCTGCCGGCCGCAACGACGAGGCGATTCTCGCGGCCCGGCGCGCACTCGATTCCAATCGCCCGGATATCCGCGCCCGTGCTTACTCCTCCATCGGCCACCACCAGTTCGCGGCCGGCCACCTGCCCGAGTCACTCGACGCGTTCCGCCGCGCATTGCTCGAAGATGGCGACGACGACAACGCCCGCCACGACTACGAAGTCGTCCTGCGCCTCCTCGTGCCAACCCCCGGCGACGACCCGGCCCAGCCCGGCGGTTCACCCACGCCCGCGGGCACGGCCCAACCGGCAGATGGAACCCCACAGCCCGGCGGCGGAACACCACAATCCGGCGGTTCGACCCCCGGGAGCGGCACGCCGACGCCCGGCGGCAGCCCCTCCGCGGGCGCCACACCCACCACACCGGGGAACTCGCCCGGCGGCCAGTCGAAAGCCGAACTCGACCGCCAGATTCGCGATATCGACCAGCGCGTCGACAGGCTCATCGAGGCGGCGGGCGAAACGCCAACACCGGCGCAGGCCCTCGAAATCCTCCAGTTGCTGAGCGAACGGTCCCGGTTGGCCAGCCTCCGCGACGCCCTGACCGGCGGCGGTGGCCCGAAGGATTACTGATTTCTGAACCTTCGGCTGCACGAGCGCGTCGATCACGTACTATTCCGGCGTGCGCGCTGTCTTCGTCATGATCAAAACCGAACCGGGCCACACCACCGAGGTGGCCAACCGCATCGCCGAGGTCGAATCGTTCTCCGAGTGCTACAGCATCACCGGGCAGTACGACCTCCTGGCCAAGCTCTACGTCGCCGATGTCGATGGCCTCGGCCGCCTGATCGAGCGTGACATCCACTCCATCCCGAACGTCCGCGACACCTTCACGATCCTGACGTTCGAGGCGTTCGGCGTCCGCTGACTGGCCCTGCCCCCATGGAAACCCGCCCCGACCTGCCGACGATCCTGGGCCAATGGAGCTTCCACCCGCTCTGGATGCTGGCACTCCTTGCGATGGCGGCGCTCTACCTGCTCGCGTTTCGAAAGGCCGCCCGGGCCGGGTTCGAACACCCCCGCTGGCGGCTGGCCTGCTTCTTCGCCTCGCTCGTCCTCGTCTTCATCGCGGTGTGCTCCCCGGTCGACCACTACGGCCGCGATGTCCTCTTCGTCGACTTCATCGGCTTCCTGCTCCTGACCATGATCGCGCCTCCGCTGATGCTCTTCGGCGCGCCGCTGACGCTCGCCTTCCGCGCCTCGGGCAAACCCGGGCGGGCACGTTTGCGAAAGCTCTATCGCTGCCGGCTCGTCACCATCATCAGCTTTCCCGTGGCCACGTGGCTGCTCTTCGCGGTGGCCACCTACGCCTGGCAACTGACCGACCTGACCGACCTCGCCATGCGCCACCAACCCCTCCGCTACCTCGAACAGTCGTCGATGCTGCTCGTCGGGCTGCTCTTCTGGAACCCGGCCGTCGCCGCCGACCCGCTGCGCTGGCGGCTGCCATACCCGCTCCGGTCTCTCTACGTCTTCGTCGAAATGACCCACAAGGGCCTCTTCGGCGGCATGTTCCTGAGTATGACCAGCGTGTTCCACGACGACCTTGCCCGGCGCGCGCCGGCCTGGGCGCCGAACCCGTTGTTCGACCAGCGCCTCGCCATCCTCATCCTCTGGATCGGCGGCAACCTCATCTTCTTGAGCTCGCTGATGTTCCTCATCGCCGGCTGGGTCAACTACGAGAAGCGCAACCAGGAACGCGTCGACCGCCGCCTCCGCCGCGAAGCCGAAGCCCGCGCCAAACGCCGCGCCGCACTCGACCAGGTATTCCAGAAACCGGTGTAGCCAGGGCACACCACCATCGCCGCGCTCAACACACCTCCATCGCGCCCGGCGAAACCAACGGCCCTGCTGCCCGTCGCCCCGCGTACAATGCCCCCTCCATGCCGTTCTCTACCGTCTTCCTCGATGTCGATGGCGTCATCATCGACCACGCCCTGAACCCGCGCGTGTGGGATGCACACATCGGCGAGATTCTCGCGCCAGAACTCGGTGGCAACATCGCCGACTGGGGACGCGTGAACCGCGAGGTCTTCCCGCGCATCTGGGCGCGGAACGAGGAGTGGGGCACGAACCCCATCGAGCGCATCGAACGCGAAGCCGTCGTATGCCTGGTCGCGATGGCCGGGTCGCTCGGCCTCGAAGCCCCCGCTCCCGCGCACTGCATCGAACTCATGCGCCGGGTCGACGTCCACATCGCGGGGACGGGCGAAGCCGCATTCCCGTTCGCCGCTCAGGCAATCGCCGCGCTCTCGAACCTCGCCGAACTCCACACCGCAACCGGCAACCCCTCCTGGCGGGTCGACGCCTTGCTGACCACGCTCGGTGTCCGCGAGCATGCCGGGCTGCTCGCCGGCCCCGACGTCGTCGGCGTTTCGAAACTGGGCCCGGACTACTACACCGCGGTGTTCGAACACGCCGGAGCCACTGCCGCCACCGCACTCGTCGTGGATGACTCGGTGCGCTGCTGCGAGTGGGCGATGGCCACGGGCGCGTCGGCTGTCCACGTCAGGCCCGAACCATGCGCCTGCGCTGCGACCTACCACCTGCCTTCGCTGGCAGAGGCGCCGGCGCTGCTCGGCGCACGGCCCGCGACGCTCCGGTAGAATCGCCAGCATCGCGCATTCGCCACCCGAGGAGAGCACATGAAGTTCGGCGTCCAGATGTTCCCAACCGACTACGCCATCCAGCCCGCCGAACTGGCGAAGGTCTGCGAAGACCTCGGCTTCGAATCGCTCTTCTTCCCCGAGCACACGCACATCCCCACCAGCCGCCGCACCCCGTGGCCGGGTGGCGCGCCCCTGCCGATGGAGTATTCGCACACCCACGACCCCTTCGTCGCCAGCGCCGCCGCCTTCACCGTCACGAAGAACCTCAAGGTCGGCACCGGTATCTGCCTGGTGATCGAACGCGACCCGATCACGCTCGCGAAGGAAGTGGCGAGCGTGGACTTCCTCTCCGGCGGCCGCTTCCTGTTCGGCATCGGCGGCGGCTGGAACGAAGAGGAGATGGAGAACCACGGCACCGTACCGCGCCAGCGCTGGCGCATCCTCCGCGAACGCGTGCTGGCGATGAAGGAGATCTGGACCAAGGACGAGGCCGAGTACCACGGCAAGTTCGTGAACTTCGACCCCATCTGGTCGTGGCCGAAACCCGTCCAGAAGCCACACCCGCCGGTGCTCGTGGGCGGCGCCGGGCCGCGAACCATCGACCGCGTCGTCGAATACGGCGATGGCTGGATGCCAATCGGAGGCCGCTCCGGCGCCGTCCTCGGCAAGATGATTGGCGAACTGCGAGAGAAGGCGAAAGCCGCCGGCCGCGGCGACATCCCCGTCTCGGTCTTCGGCGTCCCGCCCTCCCGGGAGGCCATCGAGAACTACGCGGGCATGGGCGTCGAACGCTGCATTTTCGGCCTCCGCTCCGAACCGGCCGACAAAGCCATCCCGGCGCTCAAGCACTACGCCGAAGTCGCGGGGTTGTAGCTACACCACCGCCAGCGCTCGCCACTCGCCGTCCGGCAACTCCACCGCGATCGCATCGCCCGGGCGGATGGCGCCGCCGTGTTCGACGACGCCCATGATGCCCGCTTTGCGTACGAGGTTGCCGTCCGCGTCGCGGTCGAGGACCGCCTGCATGAGACCCGCCTGGAAGGTGTCGAGTTGGGCGCACGGGTTGCGCAGCCCGGTCACTCGCACCACCGCTTCGTCGCCGAAACGGAGCAGCGTGCCAACCGGCAGGGCCAGCAGGTCGAGCCCTCGCGTGGTGACGTTCTCGCCCATCGCCCCGGGCGCGACGTCGAAGCCCTTCTCGCGCAGTTCCTCATGCAGTTCAGCGTGGATGAGGTGCACCTGGCGAAGGTTCGGCTGCGTCGGGTCGGCCTTCACGCGCGAACGGTGCTTCACGGTCTCGCCCAGGTGCGCGTCGCCTTCGACGCCGAGCCCCTCGATGAGCTGGATGGACGGCCGCGAAGGCTTCGAAAACGTGTGCGTGGCGCTGAGGTGGACGGCGACGACGGTTCCGGCGTGAGTTCCCATGCGCTCATCGTGGCAGGCTGCGCAAAGCGCCGCCACTAACCCCGTCGCGTACACTGCGCCGATGCGATTCGAACTGTCCGCCTCGGTCGTCCTCTGGCGGGGCGACGAGATCCTCGTCATGAAACGCTCCGGTGGCTTTTCCGCGGGTGGCTGGTTCATCCCCGGCGGTCACCTCGAAGCCGGCGAACGCCCGGCCGAAGCGGCCGCGCGCGAAGTGTTCGAAGAGTCCGGCATCACACTCGACCCGGCCACGCTCGCCATCGTCGACGTGATGAGCTACGAAACCGGCGAGGCAACGGCCCACACCATCATCTATAACGGCGTCTGTGCGGCCGGGACCGAAGCCGTCATCAACGAGGAGCACACGTTTCACCGCTGGATGACGCCAGAAGCCTACATCGCGCGATTCCTCGACGAAGCGATGCTGCGCTCCCGCGGGGCGGGCGACGGCGCGATCACACTCGCGAAGGAAGTCGCCCGCGTCGTCCGTTCCGCCGCCTCGGCACGGCTGTAACGGCGAAGCCCGCAGGCGGTCGCCGTTGTGGTACGGTCTGCCCATGAGCGCGAAGGCGACCGCCAACCGGTACGACCGGTTCCAGGTTCGAATCCCCGGCTGGCTGCTCGTCGGCATCCTCGTCGTGGCCGCGGGCTGGCTCATCGCCGGGCGGCTCTCGGCTGGCGGCGACGATGACAGCCTTCGCTTCCCCGCGCGGCTCACAGTGCTGGAATCGAGCCTCGAGAACCGGGTCTTCTCCGCCACCCTCTTGCTCGAAGGCAACAGCACCTTCGATCCCGGCACAGCAGGTTTCACCCTCGTACTCGATGACTTGAGCAGGCTCCCCGTGGGTGCGCGCGAAGTACGCGAAGGCGCCTGGCACGGCCGCAGCTACGTCTTCGCTATCGACCGTCTCATTCCCGAAGGGCGAACCCCGGTGGCTATCGACCTGGCGGGGAAGAACGGCAGCGGGACCTACAGCCTTCCGGGAGCGCCCGCACCATGAGCCGCTTTCCATCGATCCCGAAGCCTGACGGCATCGTCATCGACGTCGCAGTGCCACGCTGGCTCACCTGGGTCCTGCGACTCTCGGTCGGCGCCTGGATCGTCGCGATCCTCGCGATGGTCGTTGTCATGGCGGCGCTCGGAGCATGGATATCCAGCACCGACTCCGCGGAAGGGCGCGGCATCGGCCTGGCCGTCAGCCACTCCGCGTTCGAAAACCGCCCGGTGGAGTACGTCGTCGAGGTGACCGCCGGGGACAGCGAGGCGAAGAACCTGGACAGGGAGTGGACGCTCCTCATGTCCTCCGGCTCGGTGCACTGGGCGAACGTCGTCGACGGACCGGAGCGGCTCGCCCCCGGCGAAACGGCCACGCTCAGGCTCACGTTCCAATTCGAACCCGGCCCCGCCGAAGGGACGCCAGTCGCACTGCGCTGGGACCCTGGCCGCAAAGTGACCGCGTCAGTTCCGCTGGTCGGGCACGAAGCCCGGGAACCTTGAAAAGGTTCCAGCGCATATTCAAGCTTGCAAGACAACCCTGAATAGCACCACCCCATATTCAAGGTTACCTGGCTTACCTTGAATACCTACGCCGCCGCCTCTGCCGGTTCCCGGCGCAGGATGCTCACCGTCGCAGGCTCGCTGCGGCGTTCAAGACGCTTCGCCACCTGCCAGCTCACGATGATGACCAGCCCGCCGAGCGCCATGTCGAAGAAGAGGTGGTTCGCGCTCGCCACGATCGCCCAGGTCATCACCACGGTCAGCGCTACTGCCGCCGCGCGGAGTGTGACGCTGCGGGTGTTCACCCAGACCGCCGCCGAAGCCATCGCGATCCAGCCGAAGTGGAAGCTCGGGATGGCCGCGTACTCGTTGAGGATGAGCGACGGCTGCGCATAGTCGACGTGGGTGTTGCCACCGAACACCGTGTCGACGAACCCGAGATCGTACCCGTGTGCGGCCATCAACCGTGGCGGCGCCGCCGGCACGAGCCAGTAGAACACCAGCCCGATGACCATCGAGGCGAACATCACGTTGCGCATGAAGCGGAACGCCGCGCGGTCGCGCCACCAGAGCCACGCGCCAACCACCGCGAGCACGGGGAAGTGGAGGTAGGCGTAGGTGAAATTCGCGAACTCCTTCACCGCGTAGCTGCGAGTCGAGAGTTCCTGCACCTTCGGCTCCCAGAACACGTGCAACGCCTTCTCGAAGCTGACCAGGTGGCGCGTCACATCAACCGAGTAGCCGAGCCGGTCCGGGGCGGCGCCGCGCAGCAGGAAGTAGACGCCGATGACCGCAAGGACGACGGCGAAATCACGCGAAAAGTGGCCCGCGCGGATGAGGAGCGCGCGCGGGACCGGGAGGCGGCTGGCGCGGCTGCCGGGAAACGCGGTGTACGGGATCGGGCGGATTGCCATCGGTTGTGCCTCCTTTCGCGCGCGGCCGGCGGGCCGCCTGCCTATGGTGCGAACCTTCGCCCACGCGGGCGTCGGTCTTTCGGGTGAGCCGGCGCCATCAGTTCGACGGCGGGCCCGGCGCGCTTCCACCAGCGCACCGCGAGTGTCCCCCGGAACGGGCCGCGCCTCTGCGGACGGTCTCACAGACCGCCTCCTCCTTTCGGACGAAAGAGCGCCGCCACCCCGGCGGTGTGAGCGCGCTTCCACGAGGGCGAGCGAGCCACTGTGAACGCTGTGCCCTGGTGAAGGACAAGGCTGCAATGAAGAAAGTTAAACTAGCACTTGATTTTCTTAAGTCCCGTGTTATTCTCCCTCAATCGAGGAGGGCCTCATGACCGCTACCGCCTGCTCACCACTCAGCATGCTCATCCACCGCGGAATCGCCGCCGCCCGCGTCGAACCCGGCGCCCGGCCAGCCCACGCGGCTTTGGACACACCCTCAGAGACGGTCGAACAGATTGCCGCCGGCCTGCTCGTCGCCATGGGCATGCGCGAAGTCGCCAGCGACCTCGACCTCCACGCCGTGGCCCTCCTTGGCGCGGCCTGCGTCGTCGGCCTCCAGGCCATCGGCGAGATGGAACCCGCGATCCACCGCCCCGAGGCCGCCCTCCACGCGCTAAGACCTGCTGCGCCGAACCGCGCCGGCGATGGAGGAGTAGTCCGATGGTCCTCAATACCGGCGCACGCCCCGTCCTCGAAGTCCGCGACCTGGTGAAGCGCTACCGCAACGGCACGCTCGCCAACGACCACATCTCCCTCACCCTGCGCCCGGGCGAGATCTTCGGCTTGCTCGGCCCGAACGGCGCCGGCAAAACCACCCTCGTCCGCCAGGTCCTGGGCGTCCTCAAGCCGACCGCCGGCTCGATCACCCTCGACGGCGAGGACGTCGCCGCGAACCCCGGCCGCGCCCGCCGCGCCATCGGCTTCCTGCCCCAGGGCCAGTTCGACCTGCTCTCCCTGCGCGTCGGCGAACTCATCGAATACTCCGCCCGCCTGCGCGGCATGAGCGCCACCGCAGCCCGCGTCCGCCGCGACGAACTCGTCGGCCAGCTCGACCTCGGGCCGTTCCTCAGCACCTCGATGCACGCCGCCTCCGGGGGCGTGCGGAGGATGGCGGGGTTCGCCGCCGCAATCGCCGCGCCGGCACGCCTCCTCGTCCTCGATGAACCCACGAACGACATCGACCCCATCCGCCGCCAACTCCTCTGGAACCTCATCGGCGAACTCGGCCAGGATGGCGCCACCGTCCTCCTTGTCACCCACAACCTCGCCGAAGCCGAACGCTTCATCGACCGCCTCGCGATCATCGACGGCGGCCGCATCATCCGCGAAGGTACGCCCGGCGCGCTCCGGTCGCTCGTCACCGAGAAGCTCCGCCTCGAACTCACGCTGACTGGCCCGGTCACGCCCCACGCCGCGCTCAGCCGCGAGAGCGACGAACCCGGCCGCTACCTCTTTGACCAGCGCGACCTGCCGGCGGTCAGCGGCTGGCTCTCGGCCGTACGCGAAGCCGGCTTCCTCGCCGATTTCCGCATCGGCCCGCCCACGCTCGACGACATCTACGCCGCCGTCATGGGCCCCGTCCACGAACTGGAGGCTGTCTCATGAACGCCCTCCGCCAGTACCGCGACCTGACCAGCATCCAGCTCCGCTCCATGCGCGATGAAGTGCCGATGATCGCCGTCATCCAGATCGTCCTCGCCATCGGCCTCGTCGCCGGCATGGGTTACCTCATCCCCAACATCACCAGCACGTCCGCCGCCTTCCTTGTCACCGGCACCGCCACCCAGTCGTTCGTCACCATGGGCCTGACGATGCTCCCGCAACTGCTTGCCCAGTCCAAGGCCGAGGGCCGGATCGAGTACTTCCTGACGATGCCGATCAGCCGCGAGGCCTACCTCCTCTCGCTGATCACGGTGGTGGCCATTACCGCGCTGCCGGGCGTCGCCTTCACGCTCGCCTTCGGCGCGTGGCACTACGGGCTCTCGTTCGAGTTCGACCCGGCCTTCGCCGCCGTGATGGTGTTGAGCGTGCTCTCACTCGCCGGCGTGGGCGTCGCCATGGCGATCTTCAGCCCGCACCAGCAACTCGTGAACGCCATCACCCAGATGATCATCTTCTACGTGCTCTTCTTCTCGCCGGTGCTGCTCCCTGCCGCCCAACTCCCCGGCTTCCTCCAGCAGACCGCCTGGTTCGCCCCGCCCACCTACGCCGCCGACGCTGTGCGCGCCACCCTCACCGACCTGCCCGGCACGAACCTCGGCCGTGACCTGGTGGTGATGGCGGGGTTCTCTCTCGCATCCATCGCGCTCAGCGCGTTCGCCATTCGCAGGCGCGGGTAAACCGGTCACACGGACCGCGCACCCCTCTCGTTGCGGCGCCGGGGCAGCTTTGCCCCGGCGTCACGCAATAAGGTGACGACTCCATCACTATTCGAAAGCAAGATAAGGGTTTCCACATCATCGATCATAGCGATGCAATGTATCGAGTTCTTTGATCATTGGCTCGAATCTAACGATATGGTCATGGCCGTGATGCGGCGCCGGCCGAGTAACGACCCGGGGAAGGTCCATGTCGTGGTTCAATAATCGAAGTATCCAGGTGAAGCTGCTCAGTGGGTTCACGCTGGTCCTCGTGCTGACGGCCGTGGTCGCCATCACAGGCGTCCTGCGCCTGCGTAGCGGCGCCTCGCTCGCCCAGCGCATGTATGAAGAGGATGTGCTTGGTGTCCACTACATCGGGGAGGCGAACCTCAGCATTACCATGAGCGGGCAGGAGGAGAACGAGGCGTTTCTCCACACAGACCCTGCGCGTCGAGCGCCCGCGATCGATGCAGCACGTAAGCATCTCGACGAGGCGACGAAGTCCGCCTCCGAGGCGGCGACAACACGCACTGACGCCGCGGAGCAGGCGCAATGGGCGAAAGTCGAGGCTCAGCTAGCCGCTGTTGTCGCAGAGCGAGCACATGTACTGGATCTCTTGGCTGCCGGGAACGATTCCGGTGCAACCTCGGCTGCCGACGCAATGGCGGACGATGTTGAGGCTCTCACCGTAGCTCTGTCCGCCGAAGGGGCAACGAACCTTGAGTCTGCGAAAAGCCATCACGAGCAGACCGCATCGGCGGCCGCCTCCGCGGAGAAGCTGGTCTTCATCATCACTCTCGCAGCCCTCGCAATCGGCCTCGCGGTCGCGGTCTATATCTCTCGCACCATAAAGCGGGCCGCCGGCGAAGTCGTCGACCGCCTGACCAGCCTCCAGCGCCACTGCGTCACGAACCTCGAGAACGGCATTCGCTCCCTCTCGAACGGCAACTTCAGCATTGATGTGCAGCCCGTGACCAGCCCCATCCAGAACCCGTCTCGTGACGAGATCGGGACGGCCGCCGCGACCGTAAACACTGTCATCACCCAGATGGTCAGCACTATCGCCAGTTACAACGAATCACGCTCCAACCTCTCCGCGCTCATCCGCGACGTTCAGCAGACGGCCAACTCCATCAGCGACGCCTCCAGCTCGCTGCGCGAAAACTCCGACCAGATGGCCGCCGCCACCGGCCAGATCGCCGTCGCCATCAACGAAGTGACCCGCAGCGCCGTCAGCCTCTCCTCGCTCTCGCAGGATTCTGCTCGCGACGTCGAGCGCGTCGCCGCCGGTTCGCAGCAACTCGCAGCCAGCGCCGCCACCTCCTCGGATTCGGCCTCGGCCTCGCGTGATGAAGCCACCCAGATCGGCCAGCGCATCCAGATGGTCGCGACCGCCTCGCAGGAACTCGCCACCGTCGCCGAGGAATCGCGCTCCGCGGCCCAGCGCGGCCAGGAAGCGGTCAACGAAGCCGTCCGCTCGATGGAATCCATCGCCGGCACGGTCGAACGCGCATCAGCCACCGTCGACCAGCTCGGTGAGTTCGGCCAGCAGATCGGCGACATCGTGAAGACGATCGACGAAATCGCCTCGCAGACCAACCTCCTCGCCCTCAACGCCGCTATCGAAGCGGCCCGCGCCGGCGAACAGGGCCGTGGCTTCGCCGTCGTCGCCGAAAACGTCCGCTCCCTCGCCGAGCGCTCCAGCGAATCGACCAAGGAGATCGCGGCCCTCATCGCGAAGGTCCAGAACGGCACGCAGGAGGCCGTCCAAGCAATGGCCGTCGGCGTCCACGACGTCGAAGCCGGCCGCAGCATCACCTCCCAGGCCGGCGAAGCCCTCGACAGCATCATCGTCAGCGTCCAGCAGTCGGCCGCGCGGATGAAGGAGATCGCCAGCGAAGTCGAAGACCTCGCCAGCGGCGCCGGGCGGATCGTCGGCAGCGCGGAGCAGATCGCCGCCATGGCGCGCGAATCCGCCACCGGCGCCACCGAAATGGCGAGCGGCACCGCCCGCGTCACCGAGGCCATCATTCAGGTCTCGGCCACAAGCGAGGAGACCTCGGCCTCGGCCGAAGAGGTTTCCGCCTCCACCGAAGAGCTTTCCGCCCAGTCCGAGGAGCTCGCCGCCACCGCCAGCCAGCTCAAGGACATGGCCGCCAACCTCAGCGCGGCTACGGCGAAGTTCGTTCTCGCCTGAGCCCATTCAAGACTTCCATCCCCCTGGGAAGAGGGCCCGCAGCGGCACGCGGGCCCTCTTTCACGTCCCTGCGCAACCCCCGCCGTCTGTAAAGCGCCGAGGCCGTACCCTCTGCCCGTGTCGATCGAAGACGTGCCGATGGGCGACCCCGATGCCGTACCCCCGGGAACCTTCGCCGCCCGCTGCTACCGCCACCCGGACCGCGAATCGGGCATTCGCTGCCAGCGCTGCGGCCGCTCCATCTGCCCCGAGTGCATGGCCCCCTCGCCGGTCGGTTTCCACTGCCCCGAATGCGTCGAGAGCGCGCGCCGCCAGACCCGCCAGGTCGTCGCCATCGCGATGCGCACGCCCTACGTCACCTACGCGCTTATCGCCGCGAACGCCCTGGTCGCGCTGGCAGGGCTCTCGCAGGCGGGCTGGGCCTCCGGCGAACTCGGCACGATCGGCCGCGACGGCGCGCTCCTCGGCGGCGGCCTCATCCTGCGCGACGGCGTGCCCACCCTCGTCGGCGTCTCGCAGGGCGAGTGGTACCGCGTCTTCACCGGCGCGTTCATCCACGCCGGGCCCCTCCACATCCTCTTCAACATGATCCTCCTCTGGCAGACCGGCGCACTGCTCGAACCGGCCCTCGGGCGCGCGCGATTCGGGTTGCTCTACACCGTCTCGCTGCTGGGCGGCGCATTCGGCGCGCTCCTGCTCGCCCCGAACACCTTCACCGTTGGCGCTTCCGGCGCTGTCTTCGGCCTCATGGGCGCGCTCTTCGTCGCCGAACGGAAGGGCGTCTTCGGCGCCTACCGGACGTCCGTCGGCTTCCTCATCGTCGTCAACCTCGTCATCAGCGTGGCGATTCCCGGCATCTCGCTCGGCGGGCACGTCGGCGGGCTCATCGCCGGGTCAGCGGCGGCGTGGGTCTTCCACGAATTCGAAAACCGCAAGATCGCGCCGGCCGTTCCCGTGGCGGTGAACCTCGCGGTTGGCTGGGGCCTCTTCGCCGCCTGTCTCTGGGCCGCTTCGCTCTGGCGGAACCCGCTCTTCTGACCGCGTCCGAACCGCCTCAGCCGGCCACCGGGAGGTACACCGCGAAGGTCGCGCCCTCGCCCGGCTGGCTGCGAACCGTGAGCGTGCCACCATGCCGGCGCACCGCCCCGAGCACGCTCGAAAGCCCGAGCCCGTGTCCCGTCGGCTTCGTCGTAAAGAACGGGTCGAAGATGCGCCGCTGGGTCGAATCGTCCATGCCCGGCCCGTCATCCTCCACCTCGACTACCACGTAGGGGCCTCCGGCACTCCCTTCGATCACAGCGTACGCGTGGTCGACCTCGTCCGCCGTGCGCGTTCGAACCGTCACGTGCGCGCCGCTCTCGCGTGTGGCATCGAGCGCGTTCACAACGAGGTTGAGCACCGCCTGCCGGAGCTGGGTCGGGTCGCCCTTCACCGGCGGCAGGCCCGCGGCCAGTTCTTCCGCGGGCGCGCTCCTTACCCCGGGAATGCGCCGGGAGTAGCGCACAATCTCGTGCGCCAATTCCGATAGGCCGAGCAGAACCTCGGCCGGTTCGGTGTTGCCCGCGAAAGCCAGCAACTGCTTCACCAGCTCAGAGGCGCGCGTCGCCGCTTCGCGAGCCTCGTCGAGGCCTTCAGCCGCCTCCGCGTCGCCCGGGGAAAGACGCGCCACGTCGATGTTCCCAATGATCGCGCCGAGCAGGTTGTTGAAGTCGTGAGCGATCCCGCCCGCCATCATGCCCATGCTCTCGAGCCGCAACGCCTGCGCCCGCATTCGCTCTCCGCGAATCCGATCGGTCACGTCCCGCACGGTGACCACCACTCCCGCGATGCCGCCACCTCGCCCGATAACCGGACCGTAGGTGAATTCCAGGCACGTCGGCGTATCCGGAAGCCTGACCATGCGATCGGCGGGCTGGCCACCGCGGAGCGCCTTCTCGATATCATCGAGAATGGGCGTCTCCGGCCAGGCACGGTTCAGGTTGCGAATATCGAGCCCTTCGCCTGGCGCCTCGTCATAGAACACCTGCAGCAACTCTCTACCGAGGTCGTTGATGCGGATGATTGTGTAGTCCGACCAGATGAGCGCCTTGCCCATCGGCGAACTGTTGAACACCGCGTCCAGTTCTGCCACGT
Organism: uncultured Anaerolineaceae bacterium; assembly: GCA_964470735.1. Classification (GTDB taxonomy): domain Bacteria; phylum Chloroflexota; class Dehalococcoidia; order Tepidiformales; family Tepidiformaceae; genus Amarobacter. The sequence goes on along the minus strand of CAYYDX010000016.1, from coordinate 29,861 downwards.
AGGTGCGCCGGTCCTCCTCCGCCTGCCGCTCCTCCGTGACATCGCGGTACATGCCGATGACCCGAGTGGCCTTGCCGTTCCCGTCGCGCTCGAAGGCCTTCCCGCGCGCGTGAATCCAGCGGTGGCCACCGCCCGGCAGCCGCAGCCGCCACTCGCACTCGTACAGTGGCGTGCCGTCCTCAACGTGCGCCCGCCACGCCGAAACCACCCACGCGAGGTCTTCGCGCTCCACCAGCCGGACGAACTCGAAGGTCTCTTCGACCGCCGCCGTGTCGTACCCGTACTGTTCCCAGAACCCCGGCTGGAACGTCGTCGTCTCCTCCGCCAGGTCGAAATCCCACATCCACACGCCCGCCGCCTCGAGTAAAGCGAGCACCTGTGGACTATCTGGCAGCGAAGACGGCATGGTGACCCCATCTCCATCCGGAAACCGGTTCACTCCGCATCCTAGACCAATTCGGCCCACCCGTGGGATCACCACTCCCCTCCCACCACGGTCAGAGCCGCGACAGGTATGGAGCGGTGCGCTGGTGGGAGAGGTGAAAGGCAAAAGGCGAAAGGCGAAAGGCGAAAGGCGAAAGTACCCCGCATCCGAACCGCGCCCGCCAACGTGCGCCCGGCATGCACACGGAACGTCGGCCCAAAACACCCACGGCCGGCCACACATCGCAGGGGCGTATTGCAATACGCCCCTACCACCCGCCATCCCGCATGGTGTGCCCGCGCCAGAAGACTCCCCTCTCCCGCGAAGTCGGGAGAGGGGCCGGGGGTGAGGGCCCCCCACGCCCGGCACAGCAAACCAGCCACACCCCAACCACCACTTCTCCGCCAACCGTCCTTCGTTGTTCGTCGTTCGCCTTTCGCTCCGCCCCACTGCACCGCCCTCCCGCCCCAGAAAACTCCCCTCTCCCGCGAAGTCGGGAGAGGGGCGGGGGGTGAGGGCGACTCCGTCGGCAGACGCCCCGGGCGCCCCCGCCAATATCTCGCCCAGAAAACTCCCCTCGCCCGCGAAGTCGGGAGAGGGGCCGGGGGTGAGGGCCCCCTGCTAGCATTGTCCGATGATTCCCAGGGATGACCTCATCAACTACGTCGGCAATGTCCACGCGCGCACGTTCGAGGCCGTTGAGCGGCTACGTGACGCCGATGTCGCCTGGCGCCCTGCGCCCGGCGAATTCACCACTGGCGAACTCGTCATGCACATCGCGAACACCCGCCTGATGAACACCGGCGCCATCCTCACGACTGAGATCCACTACAAGGGCCACGCCGTCAGACCCGGCGCCACCGCCGCGAGCCTGCGCCAGCTTGCCCTCCGTTCGAGCAAGAAGACCATCGCCGGGCTTGTCGACGCCGACCTCGAACGGCTCATCCCGCAGACCAACGGCGAGGCCTTCCCGGCCTGGCGCCGCGTCATCGGCGGGCTCATCGAACACGAAACCCACCACCGCAGCCAGCTCTGCGAGTACCTCCGGCTGCTCGGCCTCGAACCGCCGCCGCTCTTCGGCCTCCACGCCGAAAAGCTGCCAAAATAGCCCGCCATGCCCGAAATCCCCGAACTCGAAGCCATCAAGGGTTACTTCACCGTCGAACTCGCGGGCAAGCGCATCGCCACCGCCGATGCGCGCATCCCCCACGTCTTCCGCACACCGCCCCAGGTCATCCGCGACACTCTCCCCGGCGACACCTTCGGGCCCGTCCAGCGGCACGGGAAGTTCCTCCTCTTCCCGCTCGCCTCGGAGCGCATCCTCGCCATCAACCCGATGCTTACTGGCCGCTTCCAGTACGTCGATCCGGCGACGAAGCTGCGCGCGAAGACCTGCCTCGTGCTCGGCATCGAAGAGGGCCGCTCGCTGCGCTACTCCGATGACCGCGTGATGGGCAAGGTCTATCTCGTCCCGCTCGACCAGCTTTCGCTCATCCCGAACTGGACCGCGAACGGCCCGGACCTCCTCGACCCCGCGCTCACCGAAGATGTGTGGGTGGCGCGCTCGAAGAAGTACCGCGGCCAGATCAAGTCGGTCCTGACCAACGCCGAGTTCGTGCAGGGCATCGGCAACGCCTACTCCGACGAGATCCTCTGGGAGGCGCGCATCAACCCCTACGTCCCGCGCACGAAACTCTCCGATGACGAACTGCGCGGCCTCTACCGCGCTGCCATCGCCGTCATGGCCTGGGCGACGCCGCTCGTCGCCGGGGCGATGGTGAAGGATGGCGTGCTCGACTACGAAGAGCGGCGCGACTTCATGCGTGTCCACCGCCTGGGCGGCAAACCGTGTCCGCGCTGCGGCGCCGCAATCACCGAAATCACCGCCAACCAGCGAATCACGAGTTTCTGCCGCACCTGCCAGCCCGAACTCCCGGCCTGACTCAGCCGGAACGCTCGATGATCGCCGCCAGGTCCTGCGCGCCGTACGGCTTGGCGATGAGCGTGAGCCCGTACCGCTCGGTCAGGTCGACCACCCCGGGGTCGGTCGTGGCCCCCGTCGCAATGACCACGCGGTTGATGAGGTCCGGCGAAACTCCGCGCAAGCCTTCGACCACGTCGTTGGCGGTCTCCGTAGCGAGCCGGTAATCGCAGAGCACGACATCGAAGGTGTTCGCCCGCGCGAGTTCGACCGCGGCCGCGGCGTTCTCAGCCACGTCGCACTCGTGCCCCATACTCGCGATAAGCCGCTGGCAAACCTTCCGCAGGCTCGGCTCATCATCGATGACGAGCACGCGAGCGACGCGCTTCGCATTCGTGGCTGTCGCGGGCGTTGCAACGGGCGGCGCGGCGTCGGAGGCAGGCAGGACGATGCGGAAGGTCGTCCCCCGGCCGGGGCTCGATTCGACGCTGATCTCGCCGTCGTGCGACTGGATGATCGAATACGAGAGCGAGAGCCCGAGACCGGTGCCCGCGCCCTGCTTGGTGGTGAAGAACGGTTCGAAAATGCGGCTCCGCACCGATTCCGGCATGCCCGAACCGGTGTCGGCTACGAGGATCTCCGTGCGCCCGCCAGCCGTGCGCGCGCGAACAGAGATGCGGCCATCGGTAACGCCGCGCAGCGCATGCTCGGCGTTCGTCACGAGGTTGAGCAGCACCTGCGTGAGCTGGTGTTCGTTCCCCCAGACCAGGCACGGCTCCTGGATCGCCAACTCCCAGCTCACACCCTGCTGCGACCACGCCGTGCGCCGCAACCGTTCGATGTGGCCGACCAGCTCGGTCACCGGGATGAGCCGCCGCTCCGAAGTTCCCGGCCGGACGATGAAGAGCAGGTCGCGCACGATGTTGCGCGCCCGCATTGCCTCTTTCTGGATGACCCCGAGGTCCTCCGCGAGCGGTTCGGCGTCCCGGCTCATCGACATCACTTCAGCGAAGCCCAGGATGGCGGTCAGCGGGTTGTTCAGTTCGTGGGCGACGCCGGCGATCAGTTCGCCAAGCGCCGCCAGCCGCTGCGACTGCGCCATCTGTTCGCGGTGGCGCTCTTCCTGGCGCGCGTGCTCCACATCCGCCGTCACGTCCGCCGCCACAACGAGCAGCTTCATCGCCGGGTCATCGAGTGGCACGAACTCGTAGTCGAACCACCGCTCGACGCCGTTGTCCTCGATGCGTGTGCGTCCGCGGGCGCCCTCGCCGCGTTCGAAGACGGCCCGGTAGGCCGGCTGCAGATCCTCCGGTAACCGGTCGATCATGTCCCGCCAGCCTGTCGTCTCATCGGCCGGGTCGAGCATGTCGATGATCGCCTGGCCCGGTGGGTTCGCGAACACGCTGGCCCCATCCATGTTCGTAAGGATCACGCCTTCCGAAAGCGACGTGAGCATGAGCGCCTGCAGCTCGGCCAGCCGTGTCCGTTCGGCTTCCGCGCGGCTTGCTTCCACCGCCGGCCCGACAATCTGCGTGACGCGACGAACCAACGCCAGCGTGCGTTCATCGAAGGAGTACTCCGGGTCACGCGTGGCCACGAAGAGCATGCCAATCGCAACGCCGCCGGAGTTGTACGCCGTGAGGACATACTGGTGCAGCCCGATGTTCGTGCCCGGCGTTCCCCCGGGAAGGCTCGCGAGCGAATCCACCGCCTGGCCTGTTTCCCGCGCGGCGAGCCCGGCCGCCGTGAAAGGCACCGTCATCGCCTGCCCGGGCTCCCACACACCCTTTGGGCCACGGTGCTGGTAGCTGACCGTTTGGCCTTCGACGAGGCCGTAGGAAACGTAGGCGCCGGGCACGCGTGGCGACAGCAGGCCGGGCAGCGCTTCGACCACATCTGCCCCGTCGTTCGCGCGCGCGGCCAGGGCCGCCACTTCGGAGAGCAGGCGCTCATCCTCCGCCTCGGCGGCACGGCGCGCCTCGTCGCGCGCGTTGACCATCGCCGGCCCCGCCACATCGGCGATGAGCCGCAGCATGCGCAGGTCGCGTTCGCTGTAGTGGTGGTCTTCTGGCGAACCAACCCAGAGAAACCCGACGGTCGCGCCGCCCGCATACGCCACGGTGTCGACCCAGCGATGTACCCCTACGTTGGCGATGAGAAGACGGCTGCGGGGGTTGATGTCCGCAGTCGCCAGGTCATTCACGAACTGGCCGGTCTCCAGCAGGCGCGCGAGGTTCGGTCCAAGCGGCCGCCGGTGCTGTCCGTCGTACTGCCACTGCTCGTCTTCCGAGAGGTACGCAAAGGTCACCCGGGCACGCGGGATAAAGGCGCGGATCGACCGGATGAGTCCGTCCACGATCTCCTTCTCGGTCGCGCCCTTCGCGATGGAAGCGGCCGCCTCCGCGAGGATGCGCTGCTCGTCGAGTTCGTCCTCGCGCCGGCGCGCTTCGCGCAGGTTCGCCATCGCCGGGCCGATGATGTCGGCAACCTGCCGCGCAAGCCGCTGGTCGCGCTCGCCAAAGGCGTAGTCAGGGTCCTTGCTCGCAACACTCAGGAACCCCACCGTTCCGGCGCCCGAACGCACCGTCGTGTCCACCCAGCTCGCGATACCCATTCCCTTGTAGATAGGGAACGGTCCCGTCTCGCCGTCTACCTCACTGGTGGACCGCAGCACCTGGCCGCGCTCCAACACTTCTTCGGTTGCTGGCGAGATCGGGAAGGCCGCGCCACCTCGCCCCGGAAGCCGGATCTCGCCGTTCTCGAGGAAATAGAAGATGACCCGCACACGCGGGATGAACGTGCCGAACGGCCCCCACAGGCTCTCGATCAACTCCCGGTCGTTCGTCGCCCTCGCCGCAGCCGCTGCCGTCTCGGCGAGGAAGCGCTGCTCCTCGGCGTCCAGCCTCGCCTGGAGCGAGGCGCGCGCGTTGGCCATCGCCGGCCCAACCACCTGCGCCACGCTGCGGCAATGGGCCAGCGTCCGCTCATCGAACCGGAAGTCCGGATCGCGTGAACCCACGATCAGGTAGCCAACCACCGCGCCTGCCGAGCGGACGGCGGTGCCGCAGAGTGCATGAATTCCGAGTTCGCCCATGCCCATGGCAGCGAGAGCCCGGGGCACGGTGTCGCCGTGAAGCTGGCCCTCAGCATCCATCTGCCGTGCGAGATCCCCCACCGGCGACGACAACAGCCCGCCATCGAGCCGCTGGAAGATGACCGCATCCGGCTCGCGGAAGGAGAACAAGGCAACGGGCTGAGGGATTAGCTGGGAGAGTGGACCGCGCAGTCTCTTCAGGATCTGTTCCGGTGTGCTCTCACGCGCGGCCACCGCGCCCACTTCCGCGAGCGCCCGTTGCTCCTCCGCCTCCATCCGCTGCCGTTCGATGTCGCGCGCGTTTGCCATCGCCGGCCCGACAAGGTTCGCGACAACCCGGCAGAACCGCTTCTCCCGTTCGCCCGGTTCGAAGTCACGGTTGTACGAACCAACAAGCAGCAGGCCGATGAGTGACCCGCGCGAGTAGGTCGATGTCAGCAGGTGCGCCTGGACGCCGCTCTGCTCGAGTTCCGGCAGGTTTTCGCCCGCGAGCACGCGGTCAGCGGTTGCTGGCACCGCCACCTGCCCCTCGCTGAACGCCCGCGTGAAGTACGGCCCGAACGTGAGCGGCGCGCGCGGGCCCTCCTTCGTGAGAAACGCCAGCGCGCCCGGTTCGAGGAACCCGAAGGTCACAAACGCCGCCGGAATGAACCGCGCCGCGGCACGGCGCACCGCCCGCGAAATCTCCAGCGGGGTTGTCGCACGGGCGACACCGGCCGCCGCCTCCGCGAGGATCGTCTGTTCCTCCGCCTCCGTCTCGCTCGCCTCGATGCGGCCCTCGTTTTCGATGGCGTAGGCGAGCAGCGTGCCCGCAAGCTCGAGGAACGTCATCTCCTCGGGTGTAAACGGCTCCGGCCGGTGTCGACCGATGGAGAGAAGTCCCTGCGCCGCCTCGCCCGCCATCAGCACAACGGTGGCCGCGCGGCGGACGCCGGTCTCGAACAATGCGGCCGGCACGAGGTCGGATTCGATATCGACGCCGTACTGCACGCTGTGCAGACCGGCGGTTTGCATGGCTGCGAACCGCTCCGGGCGTGGCAGTCCATCGTCGCCCGGGAGCGGCTCCGAACGGTAGAGCCCATACCCGCGCCGGTCCGGCGTTCGCGCCATCAGCGAGCAGAACTCGTACCCCTCGCGTGCCAGCAGCTGGCAGAGCCGCTCGAAGTGCGTCGCCACTGGCTGGCCATCGTTCACCACCAGCGCCAGCTCGTTGAGCACCCGGTTGAACCTCGCCTGCGCGTCTTTCTCCTCTGCCTTGCGCAGGTTCGCGATCGCCTGGCCCAGCAGCGCGCTCACCAGTTCGATGAACTTCCGCTCGTCCTCGTCGAACGGCCGCGCATCCACCCTGCTGCAGATCAGATACCCGACCACCTCCGCGCCATAGCGGATGACCGCCACCGCGCCCCGAATGACGTCCTGGTCGTAGGCGGCGAGCGCCATCGGCCCGCCAAGTTCGGGCATCGAGCCTTCGACCACCAGTTCGCCGGCCGCCAACCGCGCCAGGATGTTCTCGCCGAACTCCTCGTTCCGAATGATCTGCCCCGGGACAAACGTTCGCCGCCGCAGTCCATCCACAACCCGGTACGCGCCTCGCTCCGCGGTTGCGACGGCAAGAACGATGCCGTCGAACGGAGTCGCCGCCTGGAGCTGTTTGACCAGGATCGCGAAGAACGCCTCGATCGACTCCCCGTTGCTGAGAAGGACAGCCAACTCGCTGAGCAGCGATTGACGCGCCGCTTCCGTTTGCACCCGGCGCAGGCGGTTCTGCGCCTCGATAGCCTGCGCGAGCATCGCCGCAAGCGTCTTCAGGAACGCCTCTTCGTCGGCGCCGAAGGGCGTCGGGTCTTTCCGCGCGAGCGAAAGGATGCCGCGAACCACCCCGGCCGACTCCGCCACCACGCTGATCGTTCGGCCCATACCCGCGGCAGCCATCGTCTCGTGGAAGGTTGACGTCTCGGTCAGCGCGCGCGGGTCACCCTCGAACGCACGCAAGTTGAATCCCTGGAGGATGGTCAGCCCGGCCTCCTGTGCGGTCACAAACTCGCCTGTGGGTCGCATCAGCGGCGGTACGCCGCCAATTTGCTGGAGCATGCCCGGTTGCTCGGTCATCGCGGTTAGGCCGAGGTAGCCGACTTCGAACACCTCGCCGAGTAGCCCGGTCAATCGCTGGAAAATGGCATCGACGGTTTCGCCGGCATTGAGCAGCAGCGCCACCTCGTTGAGCGTCCGCGCGCGCGCCGCCGCCAACTGGCTGCTGCGCAGCCGATCCTGGTTCTCGAGCGCCTGCGAAAGCAGCGCCCGGAGCATTTCGATAAAGGCGCTTTCGTCGCGGTCGAACCGCCGCTCGGTCCGCCGTGCCAGGACCACGATGCCATGCGGGTCGTGATGCCGGCGCAGGAAAGCGAGACCCGCGCGCCGCATCCCACGCCCGCCAAGCAACTCACGGTACAGGTCGCCCTCGCCGACTTTGCTCTGGACGAAGTTGTTTCCTTCGGCCATCGAACGTGCGATCACATTGGCGGTGGGCTCGGGCGGAAGTCCGCTGAACACTGCGAACGGCGCCTCGGCCACCGTCTCGTAGACCCCGTTGTTATCCAGGAACAGCCCGATGTAGTCGACATCCAGGCAATCCGCGAGCATCGCCGGCAAGCGTTGGAAGATGTCCTCGACCGGTTCACCCGCCTGCAGCGCGACGATGAGGTCGTTCGCCGCGGTGGCCCGCGCCGCTGTGCGCCGCGCATGATCGAGTTCGATGTCCTGGCGCACGGCCGTCCCGAGGAGGACCGCCGCGGCCCGCAGGAACGCCAGGTGTGCCTCCTCGAACCGCCCCGGCGCCTTCTTCGCTACCGTCAGCAACCCGTAATTGATGCCATCGACCCAGAGCGGCGTCGCCCAGCAGCGCTGGAAACCTTCCGCGACCAGCGCCCGCGTCGCGGGGAGTTCGAATTTGTCGGGCCGGTACTCCGCGCCATGCCCTTCGAGCGCCATCAGGTCCCCGCCGATGTCGCGCAATCGAACGATCGTCCCCGGCGACGATGCCCCGTTGATGGCCGGGTAGTTGCCCACCGTCCGCGCGAACTTCGGGTCCGCTCTGATAACAAAGAGGGAAGCGAAATCAAAGGGCACCGCGCTGCCCACGTCCTTCGCAAAGTCCGCGAAAATCTCGTCGATCGTGCGCCGCGCGCCGACAAGCAGCGACACGTGCAGCAGCAGATCACGGTGAGCGGGTGAAAACTGTGCGGCGAACTCCATATGCGTCCGGTGCTGCCACCACCTAGAAGTGTCGCCCTGCCCGAAATAGTCGCCTATGGGGGAAATCCCGCATAGGGGCGGCACACCACGCCATCGCGCGCAGCCGGGCTACCACAACCTCCAATGCCGCCTGTTACGCTTGGCACGATGAGCACAACCCCTCCCGCGCACGAACCCCAGGGTATCCACAACTTCCGCGAACTGGCTGGCTACGCCGCCGCCGGGCATTCCATCCGCCACGGCCGCGTCTACCGCTCCGGCGCGCTCGAACTGATGACCGAGGACGACCGCGCATGGCTCGCCGGCGACCTCAATATCCACACCATCCTCGACCTTCGCCACACCGACGAACTGGCGCTGCGCCAGGGCCCGCACCCCCTCGAAGCCCGCGTGCGCCCCCATACCATCTTCCCCGCTGGAACACGCCAGGAAGAGATCATCGCCGAACTCAACGGGCTCTACGGCGCCGGCATCTCGCCCGGGCGCTACCTCCACTACCTCTCCATTGGCGGCGACCGCCTCGCCAGCGCCTTCCAGCTCTTCGCCGTCGACGAAAACTACCCGTTCCTCGTCCACTGCACCGCCGGCAAAGACCGCACGGGCGTGCTCCTCGGCATGATCATGGACGTCCTCGGCTGCTCGGATGAGGACATCGCCAACGAATACGGCCTGAGCGACGCCAACACCGACCAGCTCATCGCCTACCTCGTACGCAGCGGCCGCCAGCTCGAAGGCAGCGAAGCCGATATTCGCGCCCGCCTCGCAACACCGCCCGAGAAAATGGCCGGGTTCATCCAGCTCATGCGCGCGAAGTACGGCAGCGCCACCGACTTCTTCCTCTCCCAGGGCGTCACCACCCACGAAATCGACCAGGTCCGCAATCTCCTGCTGGACTGACCGCCGCCGCCGCGACGGAACCGCGCACCCAAACATCATCCAAACCGCACACGGCACTACCGCGTGGCCACCCCCCCGTCCCCCTCTCCCGCGAAGTCGGGAGAGGGGGACGGGGGGGTGAGGGCAGCCCCGGCCCAGATCTCGGCTTCGGCTTCGGGTTCTGCGGGGGCGGCGGGAAGCGGTGGGAGCAGGCGCGTATTGCAATACGCCCCTACGACCCGCCTACCAACCATGACACCGCCGCCCGACGGTCACGGAAGGTACACCGCCACTACCGCGTGGCCACGCGCCTGCTCCCCCTCTCCCGCGAAGTCGGGAGAGGGGGACGGGGGGTGAGGGCAGCCCCGGCCCAGATTTCGGCTTCGGCTTCGGGTTCTGCGGGGGCGGCGCGACGGCCCACCCAACGAAAACGGGGGAGGCTGGCGCCTCCCCCGTTCGGGTTGTTCACCGGCCGATGTGGACTACATCGCCTCGATGATGGTGCTGATACCCATGCCCGCGCCGATGCACTGCGTGGCGAGGCCGTACTTGCCGCCGCTGCGGCGCAGTTCGTGCGCGACAGTGAGGACGAGGCGGGCGCCGGTTGCGCCGAGCGGGTGGCCGATGGCGATCGAGCCACCGTTGACGTTCACGCGGTCGATCGAGATGCCGAGGTCCTTGCAGCTCGGGATGACCTGCGCGGCGAACGCTTCGTTGAACTCGACGCGGTCGATCTGGTCGGCGGTGATGCCGGCGTGGCGAAGCGCCTTGTTCGTGGACGGAATCGGGCCGAGACCCATCACCTGCGGCTTCACACCCGCGATGCCGAAGCCCTTGATCCGGGCGAGCGGCTCGAGGCCAAGTTCGCGGGCGCGCTTCTCGCTCATGATGAGCGCGGCGGTGAACCCGTCGTTCGTCGGGCAGCTGTTGCCCGCCGTGATGCGCAGTTCGCTCCCCGTCGGGCTGACGATGCCCTTGACAGCCGGCAGCGAGCCGAGGGTTTCCATGTTCGTGCCGGGGCGAATGCACTCGTCCCGGTCGAAGATGATCTTCTTGCCGTATTCGGCCTCGACCCAGTTGCCTTCGGCGTCGAAGACAGGCTCTTCGACTTCGAGCGGGATGATCTCGTCCTTGTAGATGCCCTTTTCGTAGGCGGCGACGGCCTTGCGATGGCTATCGACGGCGAACTGGTCCATCTCCTCGCGGGTGAGGCCGTAAACCTCGGCCACGTTCTGGGCGGTCTGGGTCATCGAGAGAACCGGCGAGTAGTCGAGAATCTCGTCCTGGAACGGGACGGAGAAGTCATCGAAGTGGTTCGCAGCCATGTTGCGCTGAACAGGAGTCTGCTCGAGGCGCTTCTTGTTGAAATCGGTGATGCGCGTGGCCGTGCCGCGAGCGCCGCCGCCAAGTGCGCGGCCCATGCGCTCGGCGCCGATGGCGATGCCCACTTCCGTGGCGCCGACCATGATCGACTGGGCGATGCGATGGAGCGTCTCCATGCTCGAACCGCACTGGCGGTTGCTATCGACGGCGGAGATTTCGGCCGGGAGGCCGGCGAGGCGCGCAATGGTGTCGGCGCCGATACCGGCGAGTTCACCCGCGCCACCGACGTTGCCCATGGCGATGTCTTCGATGGTGGCCGGGTCGACCTTCGGGTTGCGCTCGAGGAGCGCGCGGACGACCTGTGCGCCTACTTCATCGAGGCGGGTGGCGACGAGCTTGCCACGGCCGCCACGGGCAAACGCCGAGCGGGCGCCATCGACGATGACGGCATTCTGAAGTTCCAACTGACTATCCTTACTGATGATCTGGGCCGTCCGATGCACCGGGCGAAACCCGCAACGGCCGCATGGTACCGGATCGCGCGCCGATTGCGAATCATCATCACGACGGTGCGCGTCTCCGAAGCAACGCGAGCCCGCTCCCGTTAGGATCTCGTTAACGCGCGTTCCCGTTCGAACGCTACACCTCCCGGGGTTTCACCTCATGCCAATCCGCCGCCTGCTCGTCGCCAACCGCGGCGAAATCGCCATCCGTATCATGCGTTCGGCCGCCGCGCGCGGCATCGAAACTGTCGCCGTCTACTCCGAAGACGATGCCAACTCGCTCCACACCCGGCGCGCCGATGAGACGCACCCGCTCGGTGGCGCCGGCGCGCGCGCCTACCTCGATATCGAGCGGGTTGTTGGGCTCGCCGCGCGGACCGGTTGCGATGCGATCCACCCCGGCTACGGCTTCCTCGCGGAAAACGCCGCCTTCGCCCGGCGCTGCGAGGAGGCGGACATCCGCTTCATCGGCCCTTCGCCCGCGGCGCTCGACCTCTTTGGCGACAAGGCGGCGGCGCGGGCGTTTGCCCGGCGCCTCGGCGTGCCCGTGCTCTCCGGGACCGAGGGGCCCACCTCGCTCGACGAGGCCGCCGCCTTCCTCGCCTCGCTGGGCGACGGCGGCGCGGTCATGATCAAGGCCATCGCCGGCGGTGGCGGCCGTGGCATGCGTCTTGTCGAGCGCGCCGTAGACCTCGAGAAGCTGTACCGCCGCTGCCAGTCTGAAGCCGCCTCCGCGTTCGGCAACGGCGACGTCTACGTCGAGGAACTGATTCGCCACGCGCGCCACATTGAAGTCCAGGTCGCCGGCGACGGCAGCGGCGCGGCGGTTCATCTCTGGGAGCGCGAGTGCTCACTCCAGCGGCGCAACCAGAAGGTCGTTGAGGTCGCGCCCGCGCCGGGACTCGACCCGGACACCCGCCGAAGCCTCCTCGAAACGGCCGCGCGCATGGCCGCCGAAGCCCGCTTCAGCAACATCGGCACCTTCGAGTTCCTCGTCGACGCCGACCACGGCGGCCGCTACGCCTTCATCGAAGCGAATCCCCGCCTCCAGGTCGAACACACCGTGACCGAGGAGGTCACGGGCCTCGACCTCGTCGACCTGCAGCTTTCGCTGGCCGAGGGCGCGTCGCTCGCGAGCCTCGGCCTCACGCAGGAGCAGGTCCCGGCGCCGCGCGGGTCGGCCATCCAGCTTCGCGTTAACCTCGAAACGATGGGCGCCGACGGTATGGCGCGACCCCAGGGCGGTACGCTCTCGGTCTTCGAAGCCCCGTCCGGCCCGGGCGTCCGCGTCGATACCTTCGGCTACGCGGGCTACACCACGAGCCCGAACTTCGATTCGCTGCTCGCGAAGCTCATCGTCTCCTCGCCGTCGGCCGATTTCGCGCAGCTGGCCGAGCGCGCCTACCGGGCCCTCACGGAGTTCCGGATCGAAGGCGTGCAGGCGAACATCGGGTTCCTCCAGGGCCTCATGCGCCACCCGAAGGTGACCGCGAACCAGCTCTATACGCGCTTCATCGATGATCACGCGGCCGAGCTGGTCGCCGATGCGCAACCAGCCCGGCGCTACTTCGAAACCACAGCGCCCGCGGCAAACGCGGCCCGGGCCGGCGCCACCATCGACACCCGCGACCCGCTCGCCGTCCTCGCACTCGGCAAATCCGAGAGTGCGTCGCCGCCGCCATCAACCGCCGCCGAGACGCCCGACGCCGAGGGCACGCTGACCGTTCGCGCGCCGCTGCAGGGCACGGTCGTGAGTATCGACGTGGCGACGGGAGACCTTGTCCTGCCGGGCCAGCAACTGCTCGTGCTCGAAGCGATGAAGATGGAGCACGTCATCAGCGCCGCCCGCGGTGGGACGGTCCGGACCATCGCGGTCGAACCCGGCGTGGCGGTCTTCGAAGGCGCGCCGCTGCTCGTCGTCGACCTCGCCGAGGTCGAGGGCACGGCGCTGGCGGCTGCCGCCGAGGTGGACCTTTCGCGCATCCGCCCGGACCTCCAGGAAGTCATCGAGCGCCACGCCTACGGGCTCGACGAGAACCGGCCGGCCGCCGTCGCGCGGCGCCGCAAGACCGGCCAGCGTACCGCCCGCGAGAACGTCAACGACCTCTGCGACGCGGGCACCTTCATCGAATACGGGCCGGTGGTGATCGCGCCCCAGCGCCGCCGCCGCGACCTCCAGGACCTCATCGAAAACACCCCCGCCGACGGGATGATCAGCGGCATCGGCAGCGTGAATGGCGCGCACTTCCCCGAGGACCGCGCCCGCACCGTGCTGATGTCCTACGACTACACCGTGCTCGCCGGCACCCAGGGCGGCCAGAACCACCGCAAGAAGGACCGGCTGTTCGAACTCGCCGAAAAGTGGAGGCTGCCCGTCGTGTTCTTCGCCGAAGGTGGGGGTGGCCGCCCCGGCGACACCGACGGCTCGGGCGTGGCCGGCCTCGACTGCATGGCCTTCGCGCTCTGGGGCGGGCTCAGCGGCCTCGTCCCGCTCGTCGGCATCACCTCCGGGCGCTGCTTCGCCGGCAACGCCGCCATCCTCGGCTGCTGCGATGTGGTCATCGCCACGCGCGGTTCGAACATCGGCATGGGCGGCCCGGCGATGATCGAAGGCGGTGGCCTCGGCGTCTTCCGGCCCGAGGAAGTCGGCCCACTCGATGTCCAGGTCGCCAACGGCGTGGTCGATATCGCGGTCGAAGACGAAGCCGAGGCGGTGACTGTCGCGAAGCAGTACCTCTCGTACTTCCAGGGCGCGCTCGATGACTGGGAGTGCGCCGACCAGCGCCTGCTCCGCCACGTCATCCCCGAGAACCGCCTGCGCATGTACGACGTGCGCAAGGTCATCGAAACGATGGCCGACACTGGCTCCGTGCTCGAACTGCGCCAGGGGTACGGCCACGGCATGGTCACGGCGTTCGCCCGCATCGAAGGCCGCCCCATCGGCATCATCGCGAACAACCCCGCGCACCTCGCGGGCGCTATCGACCCGCCCGGCGCCGATAAAGCGTCGCGGTTCATGCAACTCTGCGACGCGTTCGATATCCCGATCCTCTTCCTCTGCGACACACCGGGGATCATGGTCGGCCCCGAAGTGGAGAAGCAGGCGATGGTGCGCCACGCCTCGCGGATGTTCGTCACCGGCGCGAGCCTGACCGTGCCGTTCATGACCATCGTGTTGCGCAAGGGCTACGGGCTCGGCGCGCAGGCGATGGCCGGCGGGAGTTTCAAAGCGCCGCTCTTCTGCGTCAGCTGGCCGACCGGCGAGTTCGGCGGCATGGGCCTCGAAGGCGCGGTCAAACTCGGCTACCGGAACGAACTGGCCGCCATCGAAGACCCTGCCGAGCGCAAGCGCACCTTCGACGAGATGGTCGACCGCATGTATCGCCACGGCAAAGCGGTGAACATGGCCAGCCACTTCGAAATCGATGACGTTATCGACCCGCTCGACTCGCGGTTCTGGGTCTCCCGCGCCCTCAAATCCACGCCACCACCACCCCCACGCACGACGAAGAAGCGCCCCATGATCGACACCTGGTAGGCCGCACGCGCCACCACATCATCCGAACCGCGCCCACATCAGAGGCGCGTCGTCGTCCCGTCGTAGGGGCGTATTGCAATACGCCCCTGCCAATCATCAACGGGCGCCCGTTGATGATGACCGTCACGGACCCGGTGGGCTTCGTGGCGCCTTTGCCCCTGCGGTTCAGGCAGACCCGTCTTCGTCACGCGCCGCGAGAGCGATGGCGAGCATCGCGGCGCAGAGGACGGCGCTCAGCGCGATCCCGGTCGTCGCGCCTGCTTCCACGAGGATGCGCCCCTGGAGCCACGGGAAGATGAAGCCACCTGAATTGCCGATGGTCACCATCGCCGCGGGGACGTTCGCGCCACGTTTTCCCGCCGCTACCGCCATCGCGGCCGGCCAGATGGGCCCGAAGGCGAGCCCGGTGGCGAAGGCGGCCGCCACGGCGAGCGCGAGAGACTGGTTCGCCGCGGCGATGGCGGCGCTCGTGAACAGCCCGCAGGCGATGCTCCCAATGAGCACGCGATGGGCCGCCGCGCCATGCCGGAAGAGCCAGCCCGAGATAAGCCGGCCGACCATCAGTGCGCCCCAGTAGCCGGAGGTGATAAGCCCGCCGGTCAGCGTATCGGCGTCGAACTCACGGTCGGCGTAACTGGCCACCCACGAGCCGAGACCGAACTCGGCCCCAACGTACAGAAAAAGGACAAGCCCCATGATCATCGCCAGCCGGGTGAGCCGCAGCGACGAGCCATGCGCGGCCTCGGGGTGGAGTTCGACCGTCGGGCTGAGCGCCGTGAAAGCGGCGGTCACGACCATCAGCGCGCTGATGCCGAGGTAGACCGCCGGGAGTGCGCCGGGATCAGCTTCGAGCACAACACCGGCCCAGAGCGGCCCGGCCACCGCACCGACCGCGAAGCAGACGTTCAGGCGGTTGATCCCGCGTGTCACGTCGGCGCTCACGCGGGTGACGATGGTGTGCGAACCGGCGTCCATCAGCCCGCCACCGAGGCCGGTGAGCACGACTCCGGGCAGGAGCCAGGCCCACGAAGGCGCCAGCGCGATGCCCGCGCACCCTGCGCCGACGAGCAGTGCGCCGAGAGCCACGAACCGCTTCGAATCGAACCGGTGAAGCCAGCCAGCAAACACCGCCGACGCGACGATCGAGCCGAGGAAGAGCAGCGTGAGCAGCACGCCCGTGTGGTCGAGCGAGACGCCGAACTCGTCGGCGATGGCCGGGAGCGCCGGGCCGAACGACGTCGAGTAGACCCCGATCATCGCCAGCGCGAGGCAGGCTGCGACTTCGAGGCGAGTCAATCTTCGATACGCCGGGCAATCCGGCCGTCCCAGCGCATCCATTCGATCGCGCCGTCATCACGGCGAAGGAACTCGGCGCGTTCGCCACGGCGTGGGCCGTTGAGCACTGCGGTCGCATCGGGCGCGGTGAACACCAACTCGGCGGGCGGCAACGGGATCGGCCGGTGTCGGCGTTCGGCGAATCCGCGCTCGGGAGTCGCAACAGCCACCATCAGCCGGCCACCCTCGGCGCGCACTTCGAGGCGTGCCAGCACCGACTGGTAGACGCCTTCGTACGCTGCGAGCGCCGGTTGGTTGGCGAGGGCGACCGGTTCGGGCTTGGCGAAGCCGAGGAAGTGCTCCTGGCAGCGGTCGGCGATGGCCTGGCGCGTCTCGCGGCCAGTGTCGGAGTTGGTCAGCACGGTCACCGCGAATCTGAGCGAGGGCACGAGTTCGAACGACGAGAGGTGGCCGTTCGTGGCGCCGCCGTGCTTCACGAGGCGATGGCCCTCACCCGCCCAGTCGAGCATCCACGAGACGCCGATGGATTCGCACATGCTTCCGGCCGGGCGCTGAACCTGCTGCATGGCTGCCACCGAAGCGCGGCTGAGGACGCTGCTCTCGCGCGCGAGGCCGAGGTGGAGCGCCGCGTAGCGCAACTGGTCGATGACGGTCGACGTTACGCCGCCACCGGGCGCGATGCTGCGCGGTGTGTTCCATGGGCGCGCGACCTTCGGGCCCTCCTCCGTGACGATGTGGCCGGCCGCGACACGGTGGGTGATGGTCTCCTCGGGGAAGTAGAACGAGCGGTCCATTCCCAGCGGTTCGAAGATCGTGTCGCGCACGGCCTGTTCGAACGGACGGCCGTGGACCGTCTCGACGATGTGGCCGAGCACGTAGAACGCCGCGTTGCTGTACGAAAAGGTGTGGCCTGCGGGTACGAGTTGGGGCGAGTTCGCCATCTTCCGCACGATTGCGCCGATCGCGTCATCGCCGCGGCCGGTGTCCTTGAAGTAGTCGCCAACGTAGCCCGCGTGATGCGTCACGAGGTCGCGCACCGTCACACGTGCTGCGTCGTCTTCGGACTGGAGAGTGAACCAGGGAATGTAGGTGCGAACCGTCGCATCGAGGTCGACGCGGCCGCTTTCGATCAGCGCCATGAGCGCCGTCGCCGTGAACGTCTTCGATGTGGAGCCGACCTGGAAGAGCGTCCCGGGGGTCACCGGCAGCGGGTGTTCGACGTTCGTCACGCCAACCCCGGCGGCGTAGATGACGCCATCATGGAGGACACCGATGGCGGCGCCGGGCGTCTGCAGCCGCGCAATTTCGGCCTCCGCGAAGCGGGTAAGCGCATCGGGTAGCGTGCGGATTTCCATGGCCGCGAACTATACGCGCCGGGCTGCCACGAACTCGCGCGGGACGGCCCCCGGCCGGTGGTACACTGCGGGCATGACTGCGAAACAGGCGCTGATGGAACTCGTCGAGGCGATGACGGAAGAAGAAGCCGAAGAGGCGCTCGCGCAACTCGAGTGGGATGCCGCGGAGTTCGATGACGAGCCACTAACCGAAGACGAGGAAGCGCAACTCCTTGCCGCCGAGCATGCGATTGCAGCTGGCGACACGGTACACGCCGAGGACGTCTTCAAGTCGCTCGGAGTATGAGCTACTCGGTTGAGTTCGCGGGACCCGTTGCGCGTTACCTCGCCCGGTTGGACGCGAACACACAGAGGCGTTTCGAAGAGGCGATACGAACCCTGACCGACGAGCCACTCGGTCGCCACACCAAAGCCTTGCGCGGGCGTAACGAACGCAGCCTGCGTGTCGGTGGTTGGCGAATCCTCTACACGGTTGACTCGTCAGCGGGACTCATCTTTATCAGATCGATTGCTCCAAGGGGACAGGTGTACCGCTAATGCTCGCCGGGCTCTGCGCATCCCTGCCGGGGTGCGGGTCCGTATCCAACGCGCGGCGTTCGAAGCGCGTAGGATTCGGCGCATTCCGTTTTGGAGACGCCGATGTCCGACGATGTCCTCTTCGAAAAGCGGGCCGATGGCATCGGCCTGATCACGCTCAACCGGCCCGATTCGCTTAACGCGATGGGCGGCCACCTGCTGCCGATGCTCGCCGAATTCCTCGACGAAGCCGAACGTGACCGCGCCGTGCGAGCCGTCGTCCTTACCGGCGTCGGCCGCGGATTCTGCGCGGGCGGCGATGTGCGCGGCATGCAATCGCGCAACGACAGCCAGGCGGCCTCGGCTTCGGGCGTCGAAAGCAACCCGGTTGCGAAACTCATGGCGACCCTCGACCGCACGACGGCCGAACTGCGCCACCTGCACAACATCACCTCGATTCGCCTTCACCAATTGGCGAAGCCCACCATTGCACTGGTCAACGGTGTGGCGGTCGGCGCGGGGTTCAGCCTCGCGCTCGCGTGCGATATCCGCGTCTGCAGCGACCGTGCGCGCTTCGGCACCGCGTTCCGGAACGTCGGCCTCAGCGGCGACTTCGGAGGTTCGTACTTCCTCCAGCGCATCGTCGGCGCCGGCCGGGCACGCGAACTCTACTTCACTGCCGAGATCCTCGACGCGCAGAAGGCGCTCGAATTCGGCATCGCCAACCGGGTGGTCCCGCATGATGACCTGATGACCGAAGGCATGGCGTTCTGCGCTCGCCTGGCCGCCGGCCCAACCGCCACCTACGCGCGGATGAAGCGCAACCTCGAACTCGGCGAGACCGGCACGCTGCAGGAAGTGCTCGACCAGGAAGCGCTCCACATGCGCATCAGTGGCATGAGCGCCGACAGCCGCGAAGCGGTCCAGGCTTTCATGGAGAAGCGCGAACCTCAGTTCATCGGGGAGTGACGCGAGGCTACGAAGGAACGAAGCGTTGTTGGTAACACAAAGGGCACCGAGGACACGAAGAGCACGAAGGTTTCAACAGGCCAGGGTCGGCCTTCACGCCTTTGTTCCTTCGTTCCTTTGTGGCTAATGGAGGCAGTACATGGGACAGCTTGATGGTTTGGTGGCGGTGGTCACCGGTGGGGCGCGCGGGATTGGCGCCGGCATTGCGAGGGTGATGGCCGAGCAGGGCGCGAAGGTCGGCATCCTTGACCTCGATGGCGAAACTGCGGCAAAGACCGCCGCCGAACTGGCCACGCCAGGCATGGGCCTCGCCTGCGATGTCATCCTCGAAGCGCCGCTGCAGGACGCGGTGAAGCGCATCGTCGACGCGTTCGGCGGGCTCGACATCATGGTCAACAACGCGGGCGCCGGTCGCATGCCACTCGACCCGGCGGTTACGCCCGCGTCGGGCGGCGCGCGCGTCGAAGGCATGGCTTCGGAGATGTGGGATGACCAGCTCGCGCAGAACCTGCGCAGCACGTTCCTCGGGACGAAGGTAGCCGTGCCCTACATGAAGGCGCGCGGCGGCGGTTCGATCGTCAACATCGCGAGCATCGCCGGTCTGAGCGCCTCGCCGACGCTGCCGGCCTACGCCGCGGCCAAGGCCGGTGTCATCTCGCTCTCGCGCACGTCGGCGCTCGAGTACGCGCCCGCGAACATCCGCGTGAACGCCATCTGCCCGGGGTTCCTCTGGACACGCGCGTGGGAGGGTCTCGCCACCGGCATGAAGATGACGGTCCCGCAGTACGCCGACCGCGACCCGCGCGACATCTTCCTCGAGGTGGTGAAGCACGGCGTGCCGCTGCGCCGCGAGCAGACGCCCGAGGACATCGGACACCTCGCAGCGTTTCTCAGCAGCCCGGCCGGGTGGAACATCACCGGGCAGGCCATCGCGGTCGACGGCGGTATCACCCTGCGGTAGCAGTTACGACACCCCCTGCCCCTCGAACCAGGCGAGCACCCGGAGCGCGCGCAACGTGTTCCAGCGGCTCGGTTTGCCGTCGCCATCCTCGAGTTCGAATGGCGTAGGTCCGGGGTGTGTGTTCTCGAGCAGCCATGTCCCGTCCGGCTGGCGCTTCGAGCGCACGAGGTCGATCGCCTCGCCGAGCCGTTCGTCGCGAAGGCCAGCCGCGCGGAAGTGGTCGAGCGCGCGCAATACGTCGTAGTACCAGCGAACCGGGAACGAGAATGACAGCCACTCCGGATTCGCGACCTCGCCCGTGCTCTTTCGCCGGAAGAGCGAGCGGTCGAGGAGGTAGGCCTCGCCCCGCTTCCGGGCGGCGGTGATTTCGGGCGAGCCACCACCCGCGCGTTCGAACGCGAGGAACGCCTCGAGCACGTTGATAGTGGTGTGAAACGATGACCGGACCGAGCCATTCTCCGCTTCGCAGTTCCAGCCGCCATCCTCCATGCTCTCCCGGAGCAGTCGCGCCACCACCGCCTCCACGTCCACTCCGAAGTACGCGCCCAAGATGACGACCCGGGCGTTGATGCAGGGTTCGACTTCACCGTCGAAGAATCGCTGTCCGTCGTGCTCCCAGCGGCAGTGGTCGCGAACGGCCTCCACGGCGGAGCGCACCGCGGGATCGACCGGGTCGACGCCGAACTCGCAAAGCAGTTGGAGCACGGGAAGCGTGGAAGTCCAGGGCTGGCCAAAGCGCATTTGCTCCCACTGGAAGTCGCCGGGGAAGCAGGCGCCGCCGGCCCACTGTCCGTCGCCTCCCTGGAGCGCCAGCAGGCGAGCGCCCCAGCCTTCGCGCACGATGCGCGCGCGCTCTTCGGCGACAACGGCCGGCGGCGCGCCTTCGAGGTCGCGGAGAACCTGCCAGCGAATCGCGGGGTCGGAGTCGAGCAGCCAATCAGAAACAGTCATGCCCGGCAGTCTAGCCGGTGCTAGGCCATCGGCAGCAAGAGGCGGAAGACACTCCCTTTACCGACGACGCTTTCGGCCGAGAGCCAGCCGCCGTGGGCAATTGCGATCCCGAACGCCGTCGAGAGGCCCAGGCCGGTGCCCTTGCCGATGCCTTTCGTCGTGAAGAATGGGTCGAAAATGCGCTCCACGACCTCGCGCGGCATCCCGGCGCCCGTGTCGCTGACCACGAGTTCGTGGTACGAGCCGGCGATCACGCCGCGTTGCGCCCAGAGGGCTTCGGCGCGAAGTTCGCGGCGGCTGTGGCGGATCGTGATCGTGCCACCGCCGGGCATAGCGTCGCGCGCATTGAGCAAGAGGTTCACGAGCACCTGCTGGAGCGCCGCGAACTCGCCGATGACCCCGGCGCCGGGCTGCGCCGGACCGATGTCGAGGATGACTGACGGCCCGAGCGTGCGCTGCACGAGCGTGACCGTCTCGGATACAAGTTGGTCAAGCGACACCGGCAGGCGGACGTGGACGCCAGGCCTGCTGTAGCCGAGGAGGCGCTTCACAAGGTCGGCCCCGCGTTCGCCGGCCGTCCGCGAATCGGCGATGTAATCGCGCAGCGGGCTGTCTGCCGGCAGTTCACCGTCGAGCAGGTAGAGGTTGCCGAGGATGGTCGTCAACAGGTTGTTGAAGTCGTGGGCGATGCCACCGGCCAGCACACCGAGACTGTCGAGCTTTTGCACCTGGGCGAGCGCGGCCTCGGTCCGGCGGCGGTCGGTCACATCGCGCGCGGAGGCGATGATCCGGTAGCAGCGCCCCTCCTCATCGAAATGCGGTGTGAGGTGCACCACCGTTTCGATACGCTGCCCCTCTCGCTCAATCACGTTCTCGTACTCGATCGGTCCTCCGCTGGCCTCGGCCTGGGCGTAGCGCTCCTCAGCGGCGATGGCCTCTTCCCGGGCTCTGAATTCGCCGAGTGTGCGGCCGACCATGTCACCGATTTCGACGCCGAGGATCTGGGCGGTCCGGGCGTTGGCGATCCGCACGCGGTACTGGCCGTCATCGCCCCGGTCCATCACCCAGAGCGCGTCGGAGGTGCCCTCGACTACAGCGCGATAGTTGGCTTCGGATTCCGCGAGCGCACGCTCGTGTTCGCGCCTCCGGCCAAGGTCGCGGCTCCAGCCGATAAGCCGGTCGCACTCTCCCGCCGCGTTGCGCACGGGCGTAATCGTCGTTTCGAAGTAGAGCGTCCGCACAACCCAGTTCAGTTCATTCTCGAAGCGGAGAGGGCGGTCGGAGAGTGACGTCGCGTGGAGTTCGTGCTGAACGACGGCGGCGTCTTCGGCCGGGATCGTCCCGTCTGCCACCAGTTCGGGGAATGACCTGCCGAGAAGCCGGTCGGGCGAATCCAGTCTCGACTGCCGCAGATAGGCGCTGTTCACGAAGCTGAACCGCCAGTCGTCGCCAGGCGCACGGTCGAGCACCCACATCGCCTCGTTGACCGACTCGACGACGCCGCGGTAGGTCTCGGCGATGCGCCGGCGCTCGGTCACGTCGCGGGCGACGATCTGCGCAGCACGCTTGCCCTGCCACACCGTCTCGCTCGAGACGGTTTCGATCCAGATGACCTGTCCGTCACAACGGCGAATCTGTATTTCAGCGGGCACGATAGGATTGCCCTCGAGTACCGTGCGGAACCTTTCGGCGACCATCGTTCGGTGCTCTGGCAGGACGAACTCCAGCGTCTGATGACCGATCACTGCCTCTGGAGACGGGGCTTTCAAGAGTTCGAGGCCAGCTGAATTCACGTAGACCATTACGCCGCCCTGGTGGATGCAGATGAAATCGGGCGAAAGTTCAACGAGGTTGCGGAAGCGCTCCTCGCTCTCGCGCAGCGCAGCCTCGGCCACGACGCGGTCCGTGATGTCCGTGAGTGCGCCGGCGTAGCCGCCTACCCGGTCGCCGGCATCGCGCCACGAAACTGCCTCGCTGAGCACCCAGCGAACCTCACCGTCCGGCTGCACCAGCCGCCACTCCATGCGATGCCGCCCCTGCGTCCGCAGGTTTTCCGCTTGCTCGGTGACCACCCTGTCGAAGTCGTCCGGGTGGATGGCGCGCAGCCAGCCCGTTCCGAGCGACTCCTCCTCGCTCAGCCCGGAGATCTCGATCCAGCGCTGGTTGACGCCGGTGCAAAGGGCATCGATGCCGCCCCAGAAGATGGCGACCGGGAACGAGCGGGAGTTGACGATGCGTTGTATCCCGGACTCGGAGAGGTCGCTGCTCATAGGAGGTTTCTGGACCTGGCGAAGGGTTTCGGCGCTCAGGATAATGGCAGAAGGGGATGTATGACGCTAAGGGGAAACCCAAAGAAATTGGCTGTTTCGCCCCTCCGCGCACGAACCGCCACGATGACGGCCATGGGCCAATCTGGTAGAAACCCCGGATGCACGAGCAAGACCCTTCCCGCATCGACCTCTCTCTCGATTCCCGCGCCATCACGTTCGAAAACCCGACGGGCGCACGCGGCGCCGGCGGCACGGCCCATCGCGGGCGCAAGGGGGCGCCGTCGCGCCTTCTGCAGCCCGGCGAAACCGTCGAGCTGGCTGATATCGAGGGTCCCGGGACAGTACGCCACATCTGGATGACATTCCCGCCCTCGCGCCCCGAAGTCATGCGTGCGCTCTGGTTCGAGGTCTACTACGACGGCGCAAGCGAGCCATCGATCTCCGTGCCCTGTCTCGACTTCTTCGGCCTGCCGTGCGGGCGCCCCGTGCCCTACCACTCCGCGATGGCTTCGGCGCAGGAAGGCCGCGGCTTCAACGCCTACTTCCCGATGCCGTTCCACAAGCGGTTCCGGATGGCCATCACGAACAGTTCGAGCCGCCCCCAATCCTTCTATTACCAACTCGACTACACGCTCGAACAGGAACTGCCGGTCGACGCTGGCTACCTCCACGTGAGCTTCCGGCGCGAGAACCCGACCGTGATGTACCGGGACTTCGTCATCGCCGATGGGTTCCGCGGGCCGGGCCGGTTCCTGGGCTGCGCCGTGGGCATCCGCACCATCGACCCCGCGCGCTGGTACGGCGAAGGCGAAGTGAAGGTCTTCCTCGACGGCGACGGCGAGTATCCGACCATCTGCGGCACCGGGCTCGAAGACTACGTCGGGAGTGCCTGGGGCATGGGCGCGCATTCGGCGCACTACGCCGGGGCGCCGCTCGAAGCCCAGCCCGAGGGCCGCAAACTGGCCGTGCCCGACTTCATCGGCTTCTACCGCTGGCACATCCCCGACCCGATCGTTTTCCGCGAGAGCCTGAAGGTGACCATCCAGCAGATCGGCTACCACCTCTTCCGCGAGGGCGAGGAGGCGGCGTTCGAAGCCTACGACCGGACGAACCCGGCCGCCGGCGCTGGCTGGGGCAGGAACCTCTTCCCCGGCGTGATCGCCAGCGGCATCGCCGAGCGCGTCGATGACTACTCGGCGGCGGCGTTTGTCTACTGTAGCGAACCCCAGGCCGTGCCCCGCCTCGACATCGCCGCCGCCACCGCCGACATCGGACGCATGCCCTACGAGGAGCCGAACCGGGTGGAAGCCTTCGGAGGGTGAGGCGAACGGCGAACGACGAACGGCGAAGGACGGGGGCGCGGGACGTCCGAGGGCAATTTTGAAACGTCGAACGACGAACTTCGAAGGACGGGGTGTGTGGCATCCGAGGGCAATTTGAAACGACGAACGTCGAACTTCGAAGGACGGCGATGGTCGCATTAGGCTGTTGTGCCAGCGTCCTTCGCAGTTCGTCGTTCGAAGTTCCATGCGTCCTTCGTAGTTCGTCGTTCGAAGTTCCATGCGTCCTTCGCAGTTCGTCGTTCGTCGTTCCATCGGCCGTCGTTTGTGTAGGATTGCGTTCTGCGTGGCTGCTTCGCCTTCCCCTCCCACCATCCGCTCGCTCGGGATGTCGGTCTATGTACCGACGTTCCTGTTCGCGGTCGGGCAGGGCGCGGTTATCCCGATTGTCGCGCTGGCCGCGCGCGATGAGGGCGCGTCGGTCGCGGTAGCGGGGTTCATCGTCGCCCTGCGCGGTCTCGGCGTGCTCGCCTTCGATGTCCCGGCCGGCTGGCTCGTTGGCCGCTTCGGCGAAACGCGAGCGATGGTAGTGGGAACCGCGCTCGTCATCGTCTCGCTCTTCGGCGCCGCGTTCGCACCGGGCATGTACCTGTTCGCGCTGTTCACGTTCCTCATGGGCTGTAGCTGGGCCGTCTGGCTGCTCGCGCGGTTGAGCTACGTGACCGATGTGATGCCGGTCGAACTGCGTGGCCGCGCGCTTTCGACCCTCGGTGGCGTGAACCGGGTAGGCAACTTCGTCGGCCCGTTCCTCGGGGCGGGCGCCGGTGCACTCTTCGGCATCGACGGCGCGTACTACGTGCACCTGGTCACGGCATCCCTGGCGTGCGTCCTGCTGGTCGCGCTCATCCGCGGCGAAGAGCAGGCGCCGGTCTTCGAACACCAGCACGTGGAGTTCACGAAAATCGTTCGCGAGCACGCCCACACGTTCCTGACGGCCGGCGTCGGAGTCACGGCTATCGGCGCGTTGCGGGCCACGCGGCAGGGCGTGCTGCCGCTCTGGGGCGAACACGTCGGCCTCGATGAGAGCGCGATCAGCCTTATTTTCGGCATCTCGATGGGTATGGAGATGCTCCTCTTCTACCCGGCCGGGACGGTGATGGACCGGTGGGGCCGCAAGGCGGTCGCGCTGCCCTGCATCACCGTGATGGCGGTCGGCATGCTCCTCCTGCCACTCTCGACCGGCTTTATCTCGATGGTCCTCGTCGGATTGCTCATCGGGTTCGGGAACGGCCTCGGCAGCGGCATCGTCATGACCCTCGGGGCCGACTTCTCGCCGGTGATGGGCCGTGCCCAGTTCCTCGGCGCATGGCGTGTGTGCGGCGATATCGGCACCGCGGGAGGTCCGCTCATCGTCGCGGCGGTGACCGGGCTGGCGACGCTGGGCGCGGCATCCCTGACGATGGGCGTGATCGGTCTTGCCGGGGCGGCGCTCATGGCCTTCGTCATGCCCGAAACTCGCTACCGCAACGTGACTCCCGAACCGCCACCCCCCGAGCCCACCGCCGCAGGCACGTAGCCGCCCCTACCCAGCCACCACGAGGCAAGGATCTCCGGCCGCCTGGGAGGGCGTGCTTCTGGGCCACGGAGTTCGGGGTTTGCCCAGCCGATGGGCGCGAAACGGCGTTGCGTCCGTGGCTGGTCCAACAGCCCACCGCTCCGTACCCGTCGCGGCTCTGATTCGTGGAGCCGCGCGTTGCTCTACTGCAGGTGGTCCAGGTACGCCTCGACCTCTTCGAGCGAGACCGGGCCATCCATGCGCGCGGCGACGACGCCCTTCGAGTCGAGGATGAACACCCACGGCTCCGACGGGAGGCGCCAGGCTGTACCGGCCGCCACGGGCTGCAACTTGTTCCCGAGCAGGTTGCCGTCGGCATCCAGTTCGTACGGCTCGATATGCAGGAAGTTGACCCTCGAGCCGTACTTCTCCTGCGCCGCGCGCACCACCGCCATCGTCGGGCCGCACGTCCGCGAGGCGCAGAAGGCAGGCGTCGCGAAGGCGATGAGCGTTGGCTTGCCGTTCTTCAGCGCGTCCGTGATGGACAGCTTGTGCATGGCCTCGTCGGGCACTGGCGAGGTGTCGATCTGCTTCAGCGGCCTGGTCGCCAGCGTCGGGTTGTCGACCGGGATGCCGCGGTCGCCGACGCCGAGGGTCTGCGTCTTCGGGCGCACTTCGAAGCTGACGCGAACCTCCTTTTCGGGGTCGGCCTTCGAACCGAGGGTGAAACCGGCGCCCCACTGGCCGGCCTCGGGGAACTCCAGGTTCGCGTAGTAGACGCCATCGAGTTCGGTTTCATCGTGCGAACCGTGGGCATGGTCGTCGGCCGGGTCCGTCGCGCCGATCGGGGACCACGGGATGACGCCTTCGCCGAGGAGTTGCGGGTTCTGCGGGTCCCTCAGGCGGAAGAAGCGCACCGTCACGTCGTGTTCACGAATCGGCTTGTTGTCCTTCAGCAAAACGAAGGCGAAGCGCTGCTTGCCGACGGCGATGTCGGCGCTCGTGATGACCGCTTCGAAGGGGGCGCCATCGCCGTTCGAGGAGTCGTCCTTCGATTTGTCGCCATCGCCACAGGCGACGGCAGCGCTCACCGCGGCGATACAGGCGGTGGCGAGAAGGATGCGGCGGGCAGACGAAAAGGCGGGAAGCCTCATGGGAGTTCTCCGTGGAAGTCGAATCCGGGCCACCTGTGGCACGAACGTCGAATCAAGCGTACCAGCGCCGCGCGCGCCGCCCAAACTTCGGTAAGCGCAGCCGGGGGAGAGCGCTTAGTTGTCGAAGGTTTCGTCTGGCCGCCAGTGCCTCAGGAACTCCACGAGGTCGATGCGCTGGGCGAGGGTTGACCACGCGTCGCCCATGGTGAGATTCGGACCGGTTGGCAGCGTAAACGGCTCCTTCGTCGGATGCGTGAAGATCATGTGCTCGCCATTGGGCGACAGGTGGCTCGAGTACCCGCTATTCATGCGCGCGAGAGCCGCCTGGACGCGTTGGAGAACCGGGCCGTTAGGCGGCACGCGGAATCCGCTCGGGGCGTTCGCTGCTGCCGGGACGAACTGCCGTTCCGATGGAATAATCGATGTTGTACCGGGTCATGAACGCTTCCAGGGCGGCGAACCCCTGGAGCTTTACCTCCTGGATCACCAGGACGTTCGCGTCAGCCGCGGAGTTCTCAGCCGCTTCCCGTGTTTCGCCATAAGCGAACAGGCTGGTCTCGAGCGTCCGCGCCACCCAGTGGTCGTCACGCTTCGAGGAACTGACGGTCACGTGGAAGTAGACGGTGTCTTTCACAGGGTTATCCACGCATGCCCCTTTCCTGGCGCGAAGGCTCATCGTCTTCGAACGCCAGCGGTGTTCGCCATCGGTAGCAAACGATCGTAGGACTCACCCGCCGGCGATGCAACAACTCCAACCTTCACCCTGGCAGCGTCGCCACGGCGCCTCAACCCTCCTCCTGGATCCGCGCCCATTCGGCCTCGACATCGTCGGCCCCGAGGCGGGCGGCCGCTGAACGTCGCGAACTGATTCCCGCCTCGACCAGCGCTCGTTCGTCGGCGACCTGGCGCGAGCGGTCGATCGGCAGGATCGGCCCCCAGTGCATCACCGGCCGCAGGCCCGCGACATCGAGGCCACCGAACCGCGCGAGCAGTTGCAGCGCGAGCGTGGCCCGCCGTTCATAGACCGCCGTGCGGATGCGCTGCTTGCGCAGTACCTTGCGGGCGATGGGGTCGAGTTCGGTGTTGAGCGCGATGCCGGAGAGCCCCTGCGGGTTGTGCCCGAACGCCGTCCGGGGCGATTCGCCGAGGTCGTGCATCGCCCGGTAGACGAGGTCGATGTAGTCGTTGTGGAGCGCCACCCCGCCACCCTTGAGCAGGTCGAGCAGGTACGCCTTCGCGTTCTCCGGCACCTCCCAGACAGCACCCGGTTCGACCGCGATGTCCTGGGAGCCGGTAACCCCTTCGAGTACGGCGATCGGGTTTCCGGAGAGTTCGAGGATCTGGCTGAGCTGGCTGAACGCGCGGTTCAACTCCCGGTTCGATTCGACCAGCGGCGGGATGTCGCTGGCGCCCCAGCACTGCTTCGGTTCGCGCACATTGGGGAAGAGCACGAACGGGATGAATCCGTAGGGGTTCGGCTCGCTCCGTTCGAGGCTGGTTCCGCGCCAGAGTTCGAAGACCTCCGCGGTCCAGTACTCGGTGACCGTTTCGTCCGCGTTCGAAAGCGGGCCGGCGGGACTCCCGAGGGTGTACTGGCTGGCGATGGCCGTGATGCGCACCGGGTCGCCCGGTTCCCGCCAGGCGAAGATCCCCTGCAAATCCGGCGCGGTAATACGAACCCCGCCAGCCTCCCCATCCCACGTCACCTTGTAGCATGCGTCCCCGAGGACGGCACAATCCAGTTCGGTTTCGTAGTCGAGTTGGACCAGCGCGTTGGCTGCCTCCATCGCCCGCAACGCCTGCTCCGCGGCGCGGGCACGAGCGCGGCCCTCGGGCGATTCGCCACCTTCGACCTGGATGGATGAGCCGTTGAGCAGGTAGCTCGTCGTCTTGTCGACGAACGCTTTCGCGTAGTTGAACGTCAGGCGGCGTTCGCCGCGGCGCGCCCGGCCGGGCCAGTGGCGCCCTTCGTAGAAGGCAAGGTTTTCGCGGTAGCGGACGCGCCGTTGGCGGTCCAGTTCGGTCAATTGCAGCGGGAGCGGCGTCTCGGGGATGGCGATAGCAGGGGGCACGGGCGTTCCTCGCGGTGGGAGTGGTTCCACCGTTAGCCGGGCACGGCCGTGCTCCAAGCCGCCTTCGTCACGCCGTTTCGAAACCGCCCGGGCGCGGCCCTGTAAGAACCGCGGCGGCTGCCGGTCTTACTGGTAGCAATCCTCCCCTTGCTGGGCTGGCCCGGTCGCAACGTCCCAACTCGCGGCCGGGCCGGCGCCCCAAGCTGGCGCCCGGAACACCCGGTTTCGTCCCTTCGTATAATCCCGCCACCTTCACCCAGGAGTGGCGCGATGGCGTTCACCAGCGGTCAGTTCCCCGGATTCGAAACTGCGCTCCACGAACCCGGCATCGCCGTGTTCACCTTCAACCAGCCAGAGCGGATGAACGGCCTCACCCAGGTCATCAAGCGCGAACTCATCGAGCAACTCACGCAGGCGCAGATGGACGACGCCGTCCGCGTTGTGGTGTTCACCGGGCAGGGCCGCGCCTTCTGCGCCGGCGACGACATCACCGGGCGGCCGCTGCCACCGGCGCCGCAACTTATGCCCGACATCTTCCCCGGCCACCGCGA
>CAYYDX010000015.1:0-44788 GCA_964470735.1 uncultured Anaerolineaceae bacterium | reverse complement strand
GCTCTGCCAATTGAGCTAGCGGCCCCCCTCAGGACGCGCGGGAGTATATCACGCCACATTTGCTAGGCGGCAACTCCGAACTACTTAACGATAATACTGGCATCCGCCTCATGGTCGAATCTGTATGCCGGGACATTGCGTGCATCGAGCGGCACCTATGACACTGCGCTGTCCAGATCGTCGGCGGAACACGCGACGCTTCCCCGAACGCGTGCCCGCCATCGGGCAAGATCGAAGGCCTCGGTTGACGCGTTGGAAGGGCATCCCCGGCCACTCAAGGGAGGCAGCTTGGGCCCGGCCATGTAAACCGGCTGTAAAATCGTCACCATCGGGCAACGTGATCGCATCCTGAAAGGTGCGATGAACCGGGGTACGGTTGTCGAACTGAGGAGCAGGGAGAGATAGGCCAGGAGATGACCATGGGCATGAAACGGATGATGACCGCGGCGCTGCGGTTGAAAGCGCGCATGTCCGACGAGGCCGGCCAGGGCCTCGCCGAGTATGCACTCATCCTCGCGCTGATTGCAGCAGTCTGCATTGCCGCGCTCAGCGCCTTGGGCGTGGGCATCGCGAACAGCGCCGGTTTCGTCGCACTGCCGCAGGCGCTCTGAGCGACTCAAAGACCAATGAGGCCACAGTTCGCGGCGGCGCCTTCGACCCAGAAGACGCCGCCGTTGAGCGTCTGCAGGTTATTGGCGTAGGCCGGCACCTCGGGCGAGTAGCGCAACCAGTGCGCGCCCTCCTGCTGGTAGACGGCCCGGTAGCACCCCTTCGCCCGATACAGAACATCTCCCACCGGTCCGGCAGGCAACACCACGAGGTTCCACCCTGAATAGATGGTGACCGTGACCCCGAGTGCAGGCGGCGTCGGGGATGGCGTCGGCGTGGGTGTTTTCGTGGGAGTCGGCGTTGGAGTTGCAGTGCTGGACGTGGTTGCGGTCGGGCTGCTGCCGCCAGTTACCTGCTGCGGGCACGGCCCACCGGCGGCGAACAGCAGGGTCACCCAGGCTACCTTCTTTCCGTTCGCCGACGTTGCCTTGCCCACACCTACGCATTTCACGGGCAGCCCAACGTTGGCGGGAACCCAGACGCCGCCACCGGCCTCGGACGTCATCGTGTTGAGTGCCTGCTGCGCGGAGACCGAAACGGTCGCCGACGATTCCACGACCGCGAGCCCTTCACCGCCGGCGCCCCAGTTGGCCGGGTAGCCGCACTGAACTGCGCGCGTGACCCATGCGTAGCCGGGTGCGCCATCGGCGAAGTGCCCGCCCGCCCCCGGCGTGTTGGCAAGGAACTGCGCGTACCCCATCGCCGCGGCGTTGAGAGAAGCGGACTGGGCGAGCTGCTGCGAACCCGGGATCGCGCCGTCACGCCAGCTCTGGAGCAGACCGAGAAATGTCACTTCTTCAGCCGACGGCGTGTGGGTGACGCACGGCGCTGTCGCCTTTGCCGTTGTGTTGTGTGCCAGTCCGGTTGCGACGGCGGCAGCCACGAGCGCGGCTCCGAGAAACGCGGCCGATATCGCGCGGACGCTCAACTTCTTACTCATTGTTCACCAACTGCGGGGGCGCTGGTCTGCCGGTGACCATAACATGGGGCAAACGGGACGGGTCAAATTCCTATGACACGCACCGGCGAATGGCGTACTATGCGGTATCACATTGACGCGAACTTTCGCGCAGGGGACGGAGCCTCGCAATGAGTATTACGGGTCGAACGATGATTCCAGGGCTCCCTCGACGACTGGTAGAGCGCGAACGCCTGAAGTCGGCGCTCCATGCCGCAATCGGCAACCACGTGACGCTGCTCGAAGCGCCGGCGGGATTCGGGAAGACAACCCTGCTCGCCCAGTTCGTGCGCGAACTTGACTTCGCCATTCGCTGGCTGACTCTTGGCCCCACCTCCGGTGCTCCTGAGGTGTTCTCGCACCAGCTTGGCATTGCGCTCAGCGGCGCCCCCGACATTGAACCACCGGCCACCGCAGCGAAGCTCTCGGACATGCAGGCGTACATCCACGCCGAAGTGATGCGAGTAGTCTCCGCCAGCCCGCAGCCGTTACTGCTCGTGATCGACAACATCCACGAACTGGTAGATGCCCACGACACGACGGCACTTCTGCTCTGGCTGGTTGACACCATGCCCGAAGGAACCGAGCTGTTCCTGGCAGGCCGCGAGCGGCCGCTCATCCCCGCCCTTGGTGGCGATATCGCCACTGGCGAGACGGTTGTCATCGATAGTGCTCAACTGGCGTTCACCCTTGACGAGGTGCTCGAAGCGACAAAGTTCGGTTCGAAACTCTCAGCGGCCGACATCTACGCGGCCACCGACGGTTGGCCCGTTGGCGTGATGGCCGCGGTCAATGGCGACGGCGCGACGGAGAAGCTTTCCAACGCCGCGTTCGATGAGTACCTCAGGAGCGAAGTATGGGAGAACGTCCCGGAGCCGGTGCGGGAAATTCTTCGCCGCTTCTCGCTGGAGCCATCCATTTCGCGCGCAGCTGTGCAAGACACGTTCGGCGCCAAAGGCTGGCGGAGCCTGACCGCCTGGCTCTCGTCACGCGACTTCCTCTGCGAGCACCTCTCGCCGGTTGAGTTCCGGCTGAACCCACTCCTGCGCCAGTTCGTGGCGGATGAGTTCAGCGGTCTCGACAGCGACGCCTTCAATGAGGCGCTGGCGGTTTCGGTCGAAGACCTGGTCCACTCGGGAAACATCGCAGAAGCCGTGGAGTTCATGAGGGCGAACGGCGATGAGTTTGAACTCGCTGCATTGCTCGAAGCGCACAGCCCTCGCCTCATCGTCCAGGGCGCGCTCACGCTGCTCCTTCGCGCGTTCGAATGCATCAGCGAACCGACACTCCGCCGGCGGCCACTCCTCCGTGCCATCTATGCGCGTGTGCTCGCGCATCTCGGCGATCCGACGGAGGCGGTTCGCCGTGCCGACGGACTGCTCCGCGATGCCAAGGCGCCCCTGGATGCCAGGGGTCATGCGCGGATGGCCAAGTCGCGTGCTCAGCGGCTGCTCGGCGAGTCCGAGGATGCGCGCGAAACGCTCGAAGCGATGGCAGAGATGGTTCCGGACGTCAGCGAGGCCCTCCGGGCGGAACTGCAGTTCCACATCGCGGAGTACGAACTCTCCGTCATGCGCGACTTTCTCAAGGCTGAAGACCTCCTCCAGGAAGTCATTTCGAACGAAATGGTGGAGACGCTCGATCCGCTGCAACTGCTGGCGCGCTCGACGCTTGGGCAATCACTCGCCATGCGTGGAGATGCTCCCGCCGCGGTGACGGTGCTCACTCGTGCCGCCCAGGGTTGGCGGAACCTCGGGCGCTCGTCGAACCTCGGCTGGGTTCTGAATAACCTCGGCATGTCGCATATCCAGGCTGGCGATTTCACAAGTGCCGCGACGGTACTCCAGGAGGCTGTTGAAGAAGGTATCAATTGCGGCAACCAGCGTAACGTGGCCTACGCGACTGCTTCGCTCGGCGATGCCCAGATCGCACTCGGCCAGTTCGAATCCGCCCGGGTCCAATATGAAGAGGCAATCCGCATCTGTGCCACCAGCGCGCTCGACGAGTCGCTCGCGGCCCTGTCTATCGCGGGGCTCTCTTCGGCCCTCCTCGGGAAGGGCGACCTCCAGCAGGCTGACTTCTTCGCCCGCCGCGCCCTGCTCGTGGCCGTCAGTTCGGCAAACTCGTACGAAATCGCGATGTGCAAGCTCCAGCAAGCGGCCTGCGAACTGGCGGCCGGGAACGTCGCAGCTTGCCTCACGGAGGCGCGCGACGCTTCGAGTCGCTTCCAGCAGATGGAAGTACTCCCCATGCGAGCGGCTGCCGAGTACCGGATGGCGATGGCTCACTTCAAGGCAAACCATCGCGTCGAGGCAGAGGAGGCACTGAGCAACTGCTCGGCGGCCCTCACGGAGCCGTGGATGGCCGCCACGCTGATGCCGCTGGTGCGCGAGAACCCGATGTTCGGGCAATGGGCGGCTACGCGGCGCGCGACCAGTCCGGCGCTCAAGGCGTTCATTTCGCAGCAGTCGTGGGTCGGCACGGAAGACGCGGAACTTGTATCTGCCGCCGCCCCCGGACGGCTTCCGCTTGTCAGCGCGCGCAGTCTCGGGCGGGTCTCTGTCTCGCTCGACGGCCGCGAGTTAAGCGACGAGGACTGGGCCAGTGCCCGCGCGAAGGAGATGTTCTTCCTCCTGCTCGCTCACCGCGACGGGCTGCGCAAGGAAGAAGCTGTCGAGCACCTCTATCCCGAACTGCCGCGCGAGAAGTGCAACAGCGCTTTCCATTCCAACCTCTACCGCGTCCGCCACGCCCTCTACCAGGAGAGCGTCGTCAAGGGCGCCGATGGCATGTATCAGCTAAACCCCGAAGGCACCTTCGACTGGGATGTTCGGGACTTCCAGGAAGCTGTCGACCGCGCACGAAAGTCGCATCCCGGTTCAGCCGACCGTGCGAATGCGCTCCAGGAGGCTCTCGAACTGTACTCGGGGCCGTTCGCCACCTCGTTCCAGTCGGAATGGGCGGCCACCATCCGCGGTGAGCTGTCGGACCAGGCAAGCGAATCCCTCGCCACCCTCGGCGGTTACTTCGCCGCTCGCAGGGACTACGAGGCCGCGGCCATGTGCATGGAGCGTGTCCTTCGCACAAACCGCTTCAACGAAGAGGCCGCATTCCAGTTCGCCCAGTTCCGCAGCCGCGCAGGGCAGGTCGTCCAGGCGCTACGATTCATCGACGAGTACGCCGGCGAATACAACGAAGAACTTGGCGAGGAGCTACCCGCCAGGTTCTGGGAGCTTCGTGCGGCCATCGCCGCCGGGGTCGCTGTCTGATGCCGGCTCATCTCGCGAGAGTTTCGCGAGAACCCCTCCGTTACTGTCCCACCAGCAATTACTTCCTGGCTGGAGGGACTCCAAATGGCTCGCTTGATTTCCGTCCTCGTTTCCGTCACGGCACTCGCCACTATCGCTCTCGCTGGCGCTGCGCCCTTCCAGTCCTGGTAGGCCTTCGCGCAGGGTGACTTCGCCCGACGAAGCACCGGATTCAGTCGCCCGTACGGTTAGCCGTGCGGGCGATTCTGTTGTTCTGGCGGGGGCGGCGCTCATTTTCGCTGCCCAACAGATTGCCATCTCGAACATCGGTACCGGCGGTGCGGCCGGGGCCTTCCGTCAGGCGCTCTTCTTTTCCACCACAATCGTCCTTGCGCTCCTTGCGCTTAGACTTCGCCGGTTCTGGGGCGCCTGGCTTGTCGCGCTTGGCATCGTCATGAACCTCGTTCCGATGGCGTTCCACAGCGGTTCGATGCCCATCGACTACGCAATCCTCGAACGGTCCGGTGCATTTCCGGAGGTCACGCGCGCGGACGTTGGCAAGCAGACGAACCACGGGAAGGACGTCGTTCTCGAACGCGAAGATATACACTTCTTCGTCCTGTCGGACCGCTACGTCGTCGACCTGCCGTGGTACGGGACGAACATCTACTCGCTTGGTGACTTCGTCCTGTTCGGCGGCGTGGGTCTCGTCGTGATCCAGGCGGCGGTGTCGCTCGTTGTGCGCCGCCCGGGGAGTGCATCCGGCAGACCGCAAGACTCCGGGTCCCCTCCGGGGACATCCGTCCCTGGCTGACACTATTTGCTACGCTGACGGTAACTCACTGGGGCGAGGCGGTTGCATGCGATTCGTCATTTATGGGGCAGGCGGCGTTGGCGGAACGATCGGAGGACGGCTCGCACTCGCCGGCCACGAAGTGACGTTCATCTGTCGCGGCGCTCACCTCGACGCCATCCGCGAGCGAGGGCTGCTCCTAAGGACTCCTGAGTTCGAGCGGACGATCTCCATAGACGCGGTTGGCCACCCTTCCGAAATCAGGTGGAATGGCGACGAAATCGTCTTCCTCACGATGAAAACGCAGGACACTGCGGGGGCGCTCGATGCGCTGGAAGCAACAGCGGGGACCTCCGTACCCGTGTTCTGTGCGCAGAACGGCGTCGAGAATGAGCGACTCGCGGCGCGCCGGTTCGACAACGTCTACGCGACGCTGGTAGCGCTGCCGGCAACGTTTCTTTCGCCGGGAGAAGTCATCGCGTCGGCCATTCCGCTGAGCGGCTGCCTCCACTCTGGCCGCTTCCCAGGGGCCGTCGACGGAACGGTGACGGATGTATGTGCGGCGCTTTCTGAGTCGGGTTTTCGCGCGGCGCCTTCGGCCGACGTCATGGCGCTCAAGCACAGGAAGCTCATCCTCAACCTGAGTAACGGTGTCGAAGTCATCACAGGGCGGTCGGGCTGGGCGGCGGACGGCGAGCTCGGCGACTTCGTAGCCGCCGTTCGCGGCGAGGCGATGGCGGTGTACGCGGCGGCGGGTATCGTCTCGGTTTCCCCTGAGCAGTACGCCGAACGGGTCACGGCCTACTACCGGGCGGCGCCCGTCGGCGGCGAAGCGCGCTCTGCTGGTTCGACGTTACAGGGGGTGCTCCGGGGAAATCGGACCACCGAGGTGGACTATCTCAACGGCGAAATCGAACTGCTCGGCAAGGTGTACTCGGTGGCAACGCCGTTCAGCAGCACCGTGCGAAGACTCGCGAGCAGCATGGCTTCGCGGGGTGAGCCGCCCGGCTCGGTATCGGTCAGCGACCTCTGGCAGGCGGTTCGGTCGCTCAAGAGTCGTGGGGGCAATTGAACGCGGCCAGTCCACCGTCGGCTTCGAAAAGGCTAGTGTTAAGAAAATAAGGCTCTACAATGCTGCCAGCGCATGGCCAACCCGCTGGCGCGCGAAGGAGGCAATACGAGTGACCAAGATCATCGAGATCGAAGGAATCGGCGAGAAGTACGCCGCGGCCCTGGAGGGCGCCGGGATCGGCACCGTTGAGAAGCTGCTCGACGAGGGCGGTTCACCTTCAGGCCGTCAGTCGATCGCCGAGAAGACCGGCGTGACCACCCAGCGTGTGCTCGAATGGGTTAACCGCGCGGATCTGATGCGCATCAATGGTGTCGGTTCGGAGTATTCCGACCTTCTCGAGGCAGCCGGAGTCGACACCGTGAAGGAACTGGCCACACGCCGCCCGGACAACCTTCACGCCAAGCTGGAAGAAGTAAATGCGGCGAAGAAGCTCGTCCGGCGGACGCCTACCGCAGCCGAAGTCGAGAAGTGGGTCGCCGAGGCAAAGACGCTGCCGGCCAAAGTCAGCCACTAAGCTACTCGGGATTCCACATTCCACCTGAAAGAAAACCAACGCAACGAGGACTCGCGTCAGCGAGTCCTCTCATCATTTCGATTGGTGGGCGCGACTTGCCCGTGACACTGGTACGGAGTGCCGCACGCCAGAAGTCCGTATCGTTCACGGTCCGGGACGGAACGGTCATCGTCCGAAGTCCCGAGAACACGTCGATCGCATTCATCCAGTCCCTTCTCGAGCGGCGGAGGGACTGGATAGCCGGGCAACTTGCTGCTCCGCGCCCGTTCTCCGCGTTCGTCTCAGGAACACTCCTGCCATTCATGGGGCGCTCTGTGTCTCTCGATGTTCGTCCTGTCCCGGCGACGGCTCGCGCGTCGGCCAGGCTCGAGGGCAACGTCCTTGTGCTGACCATTCCGGCCAGCTTGACCGACGATCAGCGGAACGTTGTTGTCGCGAAGCTCATCGCGACGTGGTACGCGGCCGAGGCCCGCCGGACGCTGCCACCGCTGGTTCAGCGACTCGCGGAGCGAACGGGTTGGCGCCCGGCCGACGTCCTTGTTCGAACACAGCGAAGTCGCTGGGGAAGCTGCGCCTCGGACGGCACTGTCCGCTTAAGTTCGCGGCTACTGATGCTCCCGGCGCATCTCATGGAGCACGTCATCCTCCACGAGCTCACGCATCTGCAGCATAAGCACCACCAGGCGCCCTTCTGGTCGGCGTTCGAGTCGGTGTCGCCGGGGGCGCGGGCAGCTTCGCGGGAACTCGCCGCCCTTTCGCGTACCTTGCCCGCGCTTTAGCCAGCGGCCTACCCAAAGCGGCCGCTGATGTAGTCCTCGGTGCGCTTGTCCTTCGGCGTCGTGAAGAGCTCCTGCGTGGGGCCGTACTCGACCAGCTGCCCGGTGATCTTCTCATCAGTGAGCATGAACGCTGTGTAGTCCGAGACGCGAGCCGCCTGCTGCATGTTGTGGGTCACGATGACGATCGTGAAGCTCTCCGCGAGTGAACGCATCAGGTCCTCGATCTTCAGCGTCGCAATAGGGTCCAGCGCTGAGCACGGCTCGTCCATGAGAACGACTTCGGGCTCAACCGCGATGGTGCGAGCGATGCAAAGCCGCTGCTGCTGGCCACCAGAGAGCGCCATTCCGGGTTTCTTCAGGTCGTCCTTCACTTCGTCCCAGAGTGCCGCGAGCTTCAGTGAGTGCTCCACCCGGTCATTGATTTCAGAGCGCGACTTCACGCCGATGAAGCGCAGGCCGGCCGCGACATTTTCCGCGATAGACATGGTGGGGAAAGGGTTGGGTTTCTGGAAGACCATGCCAATGCGCTGGCGCACACGGGTTGGGTCAACCCCTGGCGCATAGATGTTGTCGCCTTCGAGCAGAATCGTGCCTTCGACTCGCGCCCCGGGAGCGAATTCGTGCATCCGGTTGAAGGTGCGAATGTAGGTGCTCTTCCCACAACCCGACGGACCGATGAGCGCCGTGACGGAGTTGCGCAGGATCTCCATGGAGATGTCGGTGACTGCCCGGCGGGCGCCGTAGTACGCCGAGACATGCTGCGCGCTGATAGCGATCGCACGATCATTCGCCGAGGGGCGCGGCGCCGGGTCATGAATGCGATCGATTTCGAGCGCTGCGCGGGCGGCTGCGTGGGTTTCTTCGGTCTGAAGAGCGGTCATAGAGTTCGAACCCCTACTGACGAACGGTGACCCGCGCGCCGAAAAGCGTGCGGACCACGAGGCTGATGATGAGGATGACAGTGACAAGAATGAGGCTCATGGCCCAGGCTTGTTCGTGCCAGTAGTCATAAGGCCCCGTGGCGTAGACGTAGATTCGCCGCGGGAGCGAGTCCATCGGCGCGGAGATGTCAGCCGTGAAGAACTGGTTGCCGAGCGCGGTGAACAGGAGCGGGGCAGCTTCTCCGCAGATGCGCGAGAGCGCCAGCATGACACCGGTGATGATTCCCGGCATAGCGGTAGGGAACACAATACGAAGCACCGTCCGCCAGCGCGGTGCGCCCAGCGCATAGCTCGCTTCGCGGAGTGACCGTGGCACGAGGAGCATCATTTCTTCGGTGATCCTGGCGACGATGGGCACGAGGATGATGGCGAGTGCGATGCTTCCAGCGAGGCCCGAAAAGTGCCCCTGGGCGACCACGACGAGGCTGTAGACGAAGAGGCCGACGGTGATCGACGGAATGCCCGCCATGACTTCGATGACGAACCGGATGCAGCTTCCGAGACGATTCTGTCCGAACTCCGAGAGGTAGATACCGCACCCGATCGCGACCGGGACGCCGATTGCGAGCGCCATTCCCACCATCAGGACGCTGCCGACAATCGAGTTGCTGACTCCTCCGCCGGGCTTACCGGGGCGGTTCGGCTCTGAGGTTACGAGTTCCCAACTGAGGCCCGGAATACCTTCCTTCAACAAGTAGAACAGGATGAGGAAGAGGGGAATCACTGCCAGCAGGGCCGCGGTGATCATTGCGCCGGTCATCACCCGGTCGTTGACCTTCCTCCGCTGGTAGAGGCCAGCGGTTCGCGCGAGGATCGGGGAGTTCCGCGTCACACTCATTCCTGCACCACCACCCGCCGTCCGCCCGTGACTTTCCAGACGAGTAGCCGTGCGATCACGTTGATGACGAAGGTGATCATCAACAGGATGAGTGCAACCTCGATGAGGGCGGCGCGGTGCAGTGACGTCGCTTCAGGGAACTGGTTCGCGATGACGCTCGCGAGCGTGTATGCCGGGGAGAAGATGTTCTCGGGGATCTTCACGCTGTTGCCGATGACCAGTGTCACGGCGAGCGTCTCGCCCACCGCACGAGCCAGACCGAGGATTGCCGCGCCGAGGATTCCGGAGCGAGCGTAGGGGAGCACCGTCATCGTGATCATTTCCCAGCGGGTCGCACCGAGTGCCAGCACACCTTCCCGCTGGCTGCGTGGCACCGCCGCGATGACATCGCGCGAGACGGCCATCACGGTGGGCAAAATCATGATGGTGAGGATGATGCAGGCGGAGAAAAGACTCGTGATCAGCGGCGGGCCGCCCACAAAAGGGAGCCAGTCGAAGTAGGTGACGATGGTCGGCCCGAGGTGATCGCGGATGAATACGCCCATCACGAAGATACCCCAGAGCCCATAGACCACCGACGGGATCGCCGCGAGAAGTTCGACCAGATATGAAACGGGCCTGGCGACGTAGGACGGTGCAACCTCGACCAGAAACAACGAGACCAGGACCGCGATAACCGTCGCGCACACGAGCGCGACAATCGAAGTCGCCATCGTTCCGATGATGAAGACTCCCACCCCAAATGAACCCGCCGACGGGTTCCAGTCGGTGTCCCAGAGTACCGAAACGCCGTTCGCCTTGATCGCGGGCCACGCCGCCTCGGTAAGTTCGACGAACACGCCGATGATGACGAGGATGACAAGGATGCCAGCCAAACCAGTCAGCGTGGTGAACGTCCAGTCGCCGGGCTTGAGCCGGTTGTAGAGGCTGATTGCGCCTCGCGGATTGGGCCTGGAGGTTGAGCCGATCGCCATAGCTTGCTTTCGCGTCCGGCGGGCGCCGGGGAGCGTCTGGTGGCAAGCTACGGCCGGGCGTTTAACCGTGGATTAACGTGTGGGAGAAGAGGCGCCGCCGCGGCCTGGCCCGCTCCCCCGCAGCGCAGAAACCCGCCGTATGGCGGGTTTCATCAGGAGTATTCTGGCGACCCCGAGCGGATTCGAACCGCCGATCTCCACCTTGACAGGGTGGCATGTTAGGCCGCTACACCACGGGGCCAGAAACCAAAGGTTAGCTTTTCACCCACTCCTGAGCAAGGTAGTCAGGGCACGTACCGTTCGGCGATGAGGATGATGCGGCTTGTGTAGTCGCCGCCACCGCCTTCGCGTGGCACGAAGTCGCCACCACAACTGATGAGGGTCACGCGTTCCGTATGCGCGTCGAGCGACGGGAAGACGTATGAGTCCATCGCGCCGGACTGTAGCTCGACCAGCGATACCACCTGAACGGACTTCACGGTGTACGCGTACGAGCTCCCGTCGGCCATCGAAACATAGAGCGCATCCTGTGGAACCGCGCTGGTCAGGTTGGCAAAGGGGCCGTTGCCGAAATGGATGTAGTTGATGTGTGCCGCGAAGATGCTGTTCGTACCGCCGAACCCGGGATGGCCGAACCGTGCATACCAGGCAATCCACTGTGGAGCGCTCGGATCCTGGAAAGTCTCCCGGCCATCGACAACCGTCGTGTCCCGAACCTCGACGGGCCACTGGCTTCCAATGCTGGCACTCTGGAGATAGAGCGAGGCCACCGGCCCTGTGTATGGCGTTGCCGAAGGTGTCGGCGAGGGCCTCACGTCGCGCTCGCCCACTGCGACGCCGGGCGCCACAACGCGGTACTTGAAAGACGAGTTCGGCGGCTCCGCAGCCACCGCAACAGTCAGCGCTATTCCGGTGATGAGCCCGGCCAATGTGAATCCAGCGATTAGTCTCCGAATCATCTCGACATCGTCTACTTTACGATTCCCCGGCGCTTCGCCAGAAGTCCTCGAGAAGCGCGCTAAGCGCGTCGGGCGCGATCAGAGGGATATTGTGGCCGACCCCTTCGAGCCGTTCGAAGCGCACGCGCGGGTTGGCCGCACGCATTCGCTCCGCGATGACGGTGGACACCTCGGTCGAAGCCCCACCGTGCACGAACATGGCGGGAACGCTGATGGCCCTCCACTCGCTCCAGTAGCTTCGCGAGCGTTGCCTGGTGACGCACTCGCCAAGCACCTCGCGAGACGACCGCCACGCGTACGAGCCGTCTGCCCCGCGCATGAGCCGGGCAAGGAGTATTTCCTCGTCGGACAGGGCGGGTTTGCGGGAGCGAAAGACAGCCGCGATTGCCTCGTCGCGGCTTTCGAATCGCTCCTGCCGGCGTTCCAGGGCCGCCAGCGTGTCCGTGATGTTCTTCCGCGAGGCGTCTGGGCCGATATCAATAATCGTGGCGCTGCCGAGGAGTGCCGGGTGGTGCGCTGCCAGCAGCAACGCGATGCGCGCGCCCATCGAATGACCGACCAGGTGAACTGGCGTACCGAGGCTTTCGATGAACTCTGCGGCGTCCTCCTCGAACGCTCGCGCGGAGTAGTCCAGGTCGGCGCCAGTCGGTGAGTGGCCGTGTCCACGCTGATCCAGCGCGAGGTAGCGGCGCCCGGCCATCAGGTGCGAAACGGTTGGACCCCAGACTTCGGCGACTCCACTGAGCCCGTGCAAGAACAGGACGGTCGGAGCACCGGCGCCCCAATCCAGAG
Organism: uncultured Anaerolineaceae bacterium; assembly: GCA_964470735.1. Taxonomy (GTDB): domain Bacteria; phylum Chloroflexota; class Dehalococcoidia; order Tepidiformales; family Tepidiformaceae; genus Amarobacter. The sequence goes on along the minus strand of CAYYDX010000015.1, from coordinate 32,311 downwards.
CGCGAAATGGACCGCTCGAGAGCTGGACAAACCGTTCCTCGGTCACTCTTCGCCCAAATAGGCTCGCCGAACCCGATCATTCGCTGCAAGTTCGGCGCCAGTTCCCTGCAAGGTGATCGTCCCGGATTCGAGCACGTAAGCCCGGTCGGCGATTTCGAGCGCCATGAGCGCGTTCTGTTCGACCAGGAGCACCGTCGCCCCTTGCGCACGGATCTCGACAATGGTGGCGAAAATCGTCTCGACAAGGAGCGGCGAGAGGCCCATCGACGGTTCGTCGAGGAGCAGAAGTTTCGGCCGCGCCATCAATGCCCGGCCGATGGCGAGCATCTGTTGCTCGCCGCCGGAGAGCGTTCCGCCGGGCTGGCCAAGACGCTCCTTCAGCCGTGGGAACAGGCCGTAAACCCGTTCGAGGTCAGCGTCGAGGCTGTCGCGGCGCTGGTATGCGCCGAGCAAGAGGTTGTCGAGCACGCTCATGCGGTGGAAGATGCCGCGCCCTTCGGGGACGTGGGAGATGCCGAGACTTACGATCCGGTGTGGCTCCATGCGTTCGATCGGGTTGTCCTTGAACGCTATCCGCCCGGAGCGTGCCCGGATGATCCCGGAAATCGCTCGCAGTGTCGTTGACTTACCGGCGCCGTTCGAACCGATGAGCGTGACGATCTCGCCCTCATTGACCGAAACCGCGATCCCCTTGATCGCCGAGATGGCGCCGTAACCCGCGACAAGGTCGGCGACGTCAAGGAGCGGCATGGCCACCCTCTTTCAGCGCCCGCGTACCAAGGTAGGCTTCTATCACGCGGGTATTTCGCTGCACTTCCGCAGGTGTGCCTTCCGCGATCTTGCGCCCGTAGTCCAGGACGGTGATCCGCTCGCAAACTCCCATGACGACGCGCATCTGGTGTTCGATGAGCACCACGGTGGTCTCGAACTCATCGCGAATGTGCCTGATGAGCGAGATCATCGAGGCGCTTTCCTGGGGGTTCATGCCGGCGGTCGGTTCGTCGAGAAGCAGCAGGCGGGGCTGCGTCGCCAGTGCGCGGGCGATCTCCAGTCTGCGTTGGTCGCCGTAGGGAAGATTCCGGGCAATCTCATTTTCGCGGCCGGCGAGGCCGACGCTTCGAAGCAGCCGGCGTCCGCGGTCGACGCCTTCGCGTTCCGCGCGAGTGATCGGAGGGGGCTGCGCGATTGCGAGCCCGACCTCACGAAGGCCGCTCGCAACGCCGCGTCCCGAAGTTGCCACGCGCAAGGCCGCCCGCACAACTCGCAGCCGGGGCGGCCGCGCCGGTGTCTCGTGGAGCGGCAATCCGCCAATCCGGCGGTGGCTGGCGACGAGGATATTTTCGATGGCGGTCATGTTCGAAAAGAGCCTGATGTTCTGGAACGTCCGCGAAACACCGGCGCCTGAAATCTGATGCGGCGCGAAGCCATCGATGCGACTACCGGACAGCCAAACCTCACCCGCGGTCGGACGGTAGAACCCGGTGAGGCAGTTGAACATCGTGGTTTTGCCGGCGCCGTTGGGCCCGATGAGACCGTGGATCTCTCCCGGAGGAACGTGAAGTGACACGTCCGAAAGCGCGCTCAAACCTTCGAACTGCATTCCCACGGCACGCACGTCCAGTTCTCCGGCTGCCACGTCAGGCGTCTCCCGTGAGTGGATCGACCGGCTCGCCCTGGAATTCGAGTTGTCGACGACGGCTGGGGAACAGTCCCGAAGGCCGAAGCACCATGACAAGGACAAGTAGCGCACCAAAGACGATGAATCGATAGAGCGCCAGCTTCTCCCCCCACTCGTTGGCCGGTGGAAGCTTGCTCACGTCCAGGGTGGTCACGCTGTTGAAGCCACTGATCGCGGTGTTCACCCCGTCGCGAAGCCAGCCGAAGTTCGCCAGCAGGTCGCTGGTCTCGGAGAACTGGAGCACTTCGGGGACACCGATGAGGATGGCCGAACCAGCCACGACGCCGGTGGTGTTGCCCATGCCACCGATGATGACGAGGGCCAGGACGTTGATGCTGACGATCAGTCCAAATGACTGCGGCGCGACAAAGTCGATGAAAGGCGCGTAGATGGCGCCTCCCAGCGCGCCGATCGATGCCCCGGTTGCGAAAGCCATCAGCTTGTAGCGCGTGGTGTTGATCCCCATACCTTCGGCGACGTCTTCATCCTCGCGGATGGCTTCCCAGGCGCGGCCAACGCGGGAATCGCGTAAGCGCGAGGTCAGGAACCACACGATCATGGCCGCGATCAGCGCCATCACGAAGAACTCATCGACGTGGTCGACACGTCCGGCGCCATAGTCGGGCTTCGTGATCCCGAAGAGACCGGACGAGCCGCGCGTGATGTTATCCATGTTGAGCGCGAGGATGCGGATGATTTCGCCAAAGCCGAGCGTGACGATCGCAAGGTAGTCGCCGCGCAGCGGGAGCACGGGCAAGCCCAGCAAGAGCCCGATGCAGGCCCCGATGCCGATCGCCATCGGCAGCAGAATCCAGTAGTTCATTGTCCCCGAGACAGCCGGCGAAATTGGCGAACCCCAGATGGCGACAACGTAGGCGCCAGTTGCAAAGAACGCGACGTAGCCGAGGTCGAGCAATCCTGCCAGCCCGACAACAACGTTCAGCCCCATGCCGAGCGTCGCGTACAACGTGACGAGGAAGAGCATGCGAATCCATGTCTCATCGAGAAACACGAGGCAGAGGAGTCCGACTGTCAGCAGGATCACTGCATGGGACCACTCGGGTAGCGCTTCGCGGCGGCGGTTCAAGGTTCGGAGAAACTCAGGCACGCTTCTCCTCCTTCTGCCGGAAGATGCCCGTCGGGCGGAAGATCAGGACGAGGACCAGCAGGCTGAAGGCGACGACGTCTTTCCACTGGTTCGGCAGATTCACACCGGGGATTTCGTTGAGGAGTTCGCGGCCGACGGTTTCGGTGAGTCCGAGGAAGTACCCGCCGATGACGGCGCCCTGGATGCTGCCGATCCCCCCGAGGACCGCGGCGGTGAACGCCTTGACGCCCGGGACGAATCCCATGCTGCCGCGGATGCTGCTGTAGAAGAGCCCGTAGAGCACGCCTGCAAAGCCAGCCATGATGGCGCCGAGGGCGAAGGTCAACATGATGGCCCGGTTTACGTTGATACCCATGAGTGCGGCGTTATCGCGACTCTCCGAGACCGCTCGGATGGCGCGACCCATGCTCGTGCGCTGAATGACCCAGTAGAGCAGTAGCATCATGGCCAGCGACGAGGCCATGAGGAATGCTTGCAGGTAGGAAACATGCAGCGGTCCCAGTGAAATGAGACCCGTCGGGAATATCGAGGGGTAGAACTTCGACTGGCCCTCGAGGAAGCCATCATCGACAAGGTGGCTAAGGAACACGCTCATGCCGATAGCGCTGATGAGCGGCGCCAGGCGTGGTGCGTTGCGCAACGGACGGTAGGCGACGCGTTCGATGGCGAGCGCGACAACCATTGACGTTCCCCCGGCCGCAATCAGGGCCACGAGGATCGAAAGCGCGATCATAGCGCCCGAGATCTCTTCGCCGCCGAATGCCAGGAGCACGCCGTAGCCCGCGAAGGCGCCGAGCATGAACACTTCGCCATGGGCGAAGTTAATCAGCTGGAGAACGCCGTAGACCATCGTGTAGCCGAGCGCGATCAACGCGTAGATGCTGCCAGTCGTCATTCCGTTGACGAACTGGTCAGCCCAGAACTCGGCTGAGGCAAGGAAAAGGACCGTCATGCGGACGCTCCCGTAGCGGATATCCCAAAAAACGGGAGAGGGGCTTCATGGCCGCCTCTCCCGTTCGGGTGGGTGGAGCTGGCAGAGTTACTTCTTGCCGGCCTCGAGTTGGACGTACTTGCCGTCCACAACTTTGAAGAAGCGAACAACGCCGCCGGAGCGGTTGCCGTTGTTCCCGAAGGTGATCTTGCCCGACGCACCTTCGAAGTCGCTCTTCTTGACTTCCTCGTTGACCTTCTTCAGGTCGATCTCGAGCTTGCCATCCTTCTCGACGGCAACCTTTTCGATCGCCTTGATCAGGGCCGTCGCGGCGTCGTAGGACTCCGCGCCGAACGTGGCGGTGTCGGCGTTGCCCTTGAAGAGGTCAGCGTACTTCTTCTTGTAGGTTTCGAACTGCGAGCCGGTGGTGCCGGGGAGCGCGAGGTACGCGCCCTCGGCGGCAGCCTTGGCGCCGGTGATCAGTTCGTCGTTCTTGATGCCATCGCCGCCGATGTACGGGATGTCCTTGAGCGCGGCGTCCGCGCGGAGCTGCTGCAGGAAGGGTGTCGCCTCAGCGTAGAAGCCCGCCTGGTAAATGACGTCTGGCTTCGCTTCCTTGATGGCCGAGATGATCGACTTGAAGTCGGTGGTCTTCTTCTCGTAGCCGGCGGGGGTGCCAACGATGCTGCCGCCTTCTTCCTTGAAGAACTTCTGGAACTGATTGCTCAGGTCCTTGCCGTAGTCATCCGTGTCGAAGACGACGAACGCCTTCTTCGCCTTCAGGGTGTCGGCTGCGAACTTCGCCTGTTCCTTCGCCTCGTCGGCATTGAGTACCGGGACGCGGAAGAACGTGACGTATGGGCCCTCAGGCCGGGTGGGTTCGGTGAGGTCACCAGCCGTGGCCGATGGCGAGATGTGGGTGATGCCGGCATCGTCGTACGCCTTGAGCGAGGCGCGGGTACCACCCGAGCAAATCGGGCCGACGACCGCCACAACCTTCGCCTTGATCAGGCGATCGGCGGCAGCAGGGCCACCCTCGGGCGTGCAAAGGTCGTCTTCACGGATCCACTTGATCTTGTGGCCCTTGATCGTGATGCCGTCGCCGGCCGTCTCGGCCGAGTCGGCGATGGGCTTGCCGAGGCTGGCGGTGTCTCCGGTCAGAGCGGACGAAATGCCGATCGGCACATCCCCGTCAACTGTAATGACCCGGGCCTTGTCGAGTCCTGCCGTCTTGTAGCCGGCCGCGCTGAACCCGGCGCTTCCGCCGGTGTCGTCGTCGTCATCATCGCCGCTGCACGCCACCGCGAGGAGCGCGAGCAGCGCCAGCAGCGAAAACAGCAGGACGAACCTTGAACGTGTCCCCTTGTACAAAGTGTCTCCCTTCTCTGTGGGATCTACCGCTTGGTAGATCACGTCGGACGGGCGCGATCCTAGGTTCGCATGGCCCTCAGAGTCAAGGAAAAGCAAAGAGCCTGTTCGTGGGAACAGGCTCTTTGTCAGACAGTTCTCGCCGGTCAGTCGCCGGTCGGGTACCCGGCCTCCACCCATGCCAGGGTCCCACCTTCAACGTTGAAGAGCGGGAGGTCGTCGAGTCCGGCGGCAACGACGTACTCCGCTGCAAGCGCGCTGCGGGCGCCACTCTTACAAATGAACAGGACTTCCTTGCTGCCCGCGTAGTCGCGAATCTGCTTCACTTCGCCCATCACCGTGTTCACCGGGATCAGCCGAACACCGTTCGCGTGGACTTCGGCGTACTCGCCCGGGTCGCGCACATCGACCATCACCGCCGAGCCCGCGTCGAGCTTCTCCTTCGCTTCGGACACGGAGATTCGCGTAAAGGGTTCGCGCTCGTTTTTGGTTGCCATTGGCCCTCCATTGTTGACTGAGTTGGTCGACTATAGGGTAACAAACAGCCAGTGCTTGCCGCCACCGCCCCCGGCGGTCAGACTCGCCAGAATGATAGGACCACTCGGACTTGACCCGGAACGCCTCATCGCGGAGTGGGGCCGCCGGGTTCGCGCGAACAACGAACAGGCGGACCAGTACCGCGAGGCGCCGGAAAGCCAGGACTTCTACGGCCCGATTGCGTCGGCGTTCAAAGCGGATCCTCGCCGCACCGACGAGCCAGTGCTCGACGTGCTCAGAGACTTGATCGTGCCCGGCGAAACTTGGCTCGATATCGGCGCTGGCGGGGGCCGCTACGCACTGGCACTTGCAGTTTCGGGCGCGAAAGTCATCGCTCTCGATCCCTCACCGGGGATGCTCGGTGTGCTCGCCGAAACCGCGGCCGAGTTCGACGTTTCGGGCGTAACCACGATCCACGCACGCTGGCCCACGCCGGAACCACCGACAGCCGACGTGGCCTTCATCTCCCACGTTGGCTACGACATCGCGGACATCGGGCCGTTCCTGGACGCGATGGAGGCGAGCGCGCGCCGGCTGTGTGTTGCGGTGCTCCTCTCCGAGTCGCCTGCGGCGCAGGCAGCCCGGCTCTGGCCCGCGGTCCACGGCGTCGAGCGAAACCTTCTGCCCGCCCTTCCGGAGTTCCTGACGCTGTTGCTCGCCCGGGGAAAGCTGTTCAGCCTCTGGCTGGGCGAGCGCCAGGCGCCCTCGTATGCCTCTCTCGAGAACATCGAGGGATTCGCGCTGAATCAACTGTTCGTTGAGAAGGACGGGCCGGGCGCGGCCAAACTCCATTCCGTGCTGCCGGCGCTTGCCAAGGAGCGCGACGGGCGGTTCTACTTGAGCGACCGCGCAACGCCGCTCGGCGTGGTTACCTGGAAACCGTAGGGGTAATCCAATGCCAGACCGTGTGATCGGCCAACTTCGGGACCTTCGGAAAGAGATGTACCCGGGACTCAATACGCTGCTGTTGGCGGCGAACGCCGTTTCGACGGCTGAGTTCCCGATCGCTGTGAAGGCGCTCGAAGGAGCGCTCGCCTACCTCCAGGAACAGTTCCTCCCGACGAGCCGTGCCGAGGAGTTCACCCTCTTCATCGCAGTCGACGGCGTTACCGGCGCCGTGGATTCGTGCCAGGTAATGAAGGCCCAACATACGAGCGCAATGCGCATGACGGGCGACCTCGCGCAAGCGATCGACGCGGCGAAAAAGGATGGCGACGTGGCCTCGTACGCGAAGTACCTGCACCCGCTGCTCTATGGACTGTATGCGTTCGTTCGAGCGCACCTTGAGAGCGAAGACGACACCTACCTGCCCTTGCTCGATGAAGCGCTGAGCGAGAGTCAGGTAGGAGTTCTGGTGGATAACATAACACGAGTGTCTGCCGGGAGCAGTGCGCCGCGGTAGACCGCACGCTGCAGTCCGGTTCGGCCGGGCACTCCCCTGAACCCTGACGCGCGCGTAAACTTCGCCGCCATCACACGTTGAAGGGGTGAGGCTCCATGGCGGGCAAACTCGAAGGCAAGACAGCCATCATCACCGGCGCTGGCCGCGGTATCGGCCGCGAGGTAGCACTACTTTTCGCGCAGGAGGGCGCCCAGGTCGTCGTCAACGATCTCGGCGTCTCCGTCTCCGGCGAGGGCGCCGACAACAGCCCGGCTGCACTCACGGTCGCTGATATCAAGGCTGCCGGCGGCCAGGCCGTCGCGAACTACGGCGATGTCTCGGACATGGACCAGGCAGAAGACCTCGTCCGGACCGCGCTCAACGAGTTCGGAAAGCTCGACATTCTCGTCAATGTGGCCGGGATTCTTCGCGACCGCATGATCTTCAACATGACGGAGGAAGAGTGGGACGCCGTTGTGCGCGTCCACATGAAGGGCACCTTCGCCACGAGCCGGTTTGCATCGATTCACTGGCGCCAGGCGCGAAACGGTGGGCGGATCATCAACTTCACGTCCGGTTCCGGACTTTTCGGCGCCCCGGGCCAGCCGAACTACGCAGCCGCGAAGATGGGCATCTGGGGGCTGACACTCAGTTGTGCCCGCGCGCTCGGCCGCTACGGCGTGACCGCGAACTCGATTGGCCCCGGAGCGGCGACGAGGATGACCGACACCGTGCCCGATGCTCGGGCACAGGGCGGGGCCACCCGAGTCCATGCCGATGATGCCCGCGGCACCGAACGGGACCCTGCGAATATCGCACCTCCGCTCGTCTACCTCGCGAGCGATGATGGCGGCTGGATCAGCGGCCGCTGCTTCGGGGTCAGTGGCTACCGGATCACCCTCTACAACAATATCGCCCCGCAGGCCGTCCTCCAGGGAAACAAGATGTGGACGACCGACGAACTCTGGAAGCAGATGCCGAACACCTTCAAGCCGTTCATCCCGCCAATCGGGAACTGACAACCGCTCGCAGAGATGCGCAGAGGCCCGGGATATCCCGGGCCTCTGCGGGTTACGGCTGGGGGCTCGAATCAGGCGCGGGGCAGCCCAAGCCCGCGCGTGGCGACGATGTTGCGCTGCACTTCGCTGGTGCCGCCAGCGATCGTGCTCGAGACAGTCTGCATGTAGCTCTGAGGCGCGCGACCCTTCATCGGAGCTTCTGGCCCGAGCAGCAGGCCGTTGGTGCCGGTCATCTTCATCGCCGTGCGGGCGATACGCTGGCTCAGTTCCGTGTTGAAGAGCTTGGCAATCGACGCCTCATGGTTCGGGACGCGTCCCTGGCCCTGGATGGTGATGACGACGTAGCTGAGCATCTTCGCCACACTCGCCTCGATCCAGCGGTCGGCGAATTCGTCCTTTGCTTTGGCGCTGGCGCTTCCCGTCGCGGCCTTGCCCTGGTTGTTCTTCCAGAACTTCATGTAGTACTCGAGTGACTGGCGCTGGCCGACGGCGTTGCCTATCGAGGAGCGTTCGAAGTCGAGTGTGGTCGTACCGATGTACCAGCCGCGGTTCACTTCACCAAGCACGTTCGTCGCCGGAACACGCACGTCTTCGAAGAAGACTTCGTTGAACATATGTCCGCCGGCGAGGTTGATGAGGGGCCGGACTGTCACGCCCGGGCTCTTCATGTCCATGAGGAAGTAGGTGATGCCGCGGTGCTTCGGCGCATCCGGGTCGGTCCGGGCGAGCATAAACATCCAGTCCGCCGTATGAGCGCCGGATGTCCAGATCTTCTGACCATTGATCACGAAGTCGTCTCCGTCGCGGACCGCGCGGGTCTGGAGGCTGGCGAGGTCGCTACCGGAGCCTGGTTCGCTGTACCCCTGGCACCACTGCACCTCGCCTCGAAGGATCGCGCCGAGGTGCTCCTTCTTCTGGTCCTCGTTGCCGTGGATGATGATGGTCGGGCCAATCATCGATGTGCCCATGCCACCAACGTTCATCGCGCGGGCCTCGGCGAACTCCTCGTTCATGATGAACTGCTCTATCACGGAGAGGCCTGCGCCGCCGTACTCTTTCGGCCATGCGGGGGCTACCCAGCCACGCGCTGCCAGCTTGCCTCGCCACTCTTTCATCATTTCGCGGCCGCGCATCATCATCTCCTGCGGAGACGCGTCCGGGTCGGACTTGGGCTTTTCCGCATCGAGGAAGGTCGAGACTTCCTTACGCCAGGCTGCCTGTTCGGGGGTGTCCTTGAAATCCATATGAACTCCGAAATTGTACGTTCGTGTATAGGCGAAAGCCTACGCGCTCCCAACCCTGACGTAAAGGGAAAGGTGGCAGGCTCAATGCGGCTGAACCGAGGCATGCGGCAGACCGCTTCCGTCCCGTAGACTCCATCGGCATGACAGTACCACGGTGACGTGGCCAGGAGAGAAAACATGAAGATCGGTTCAGGGTTCGGAGGTGGCTGGCTGACGAATGTCGCCCAGCAGGCGCAGCACGCCGAGGAACTCGGCTACGACTACGCTTCGACGCCCGAAACGTCGCACGACTCGATGCTCGCGGCGACGCTGGCGGCGGCGAATACGACAAAGCTCGAAGTGCAGACGAGCGTCACCATCGCCTTCCCGCGCAGCCCTACCGTCCTCGCCATGGAGGCCTGGGATATCCAGCACCTGAGCAAGGGCCGCTTTTCGATCGGCCTTGGCTCGCAGGTGAAGGGGCACAACCAAAACCGTTTCTCGGTCGACTGGCCCGGCGCCCCGGCCACGCGGATGAAGGAGTACATCCGCATGATGCGCGCCGTCTTCAAGTCGTTCCGCACCGGCGAGAAGCCGGACTACGTGGGCAAGTACTACCACTTCACGCTCATGACGCCGAACTTCAACCCGGGGCCCATCGACTACCCTGACCCGAAGATCGGCCTCGCGCTCGTCGGCGATGCGATGGCGCGGGTTGCCGGCGAAGTCGCCGACATCGTGATGCCGCACGGCTTCATGACTGACAAGTACATGCGCGAAGTTGTGCTCCCGAACGTGGCCATCGGCCTCAAGCGCGGTGGCCGCACCTGGTCCGATATCGAGATCAGCGGTGGCGGGTTCACGGTGTTCGGCGAAACCGAGTCCGACATCGAACAAGGACTCGAACGGCTGCGCCAGCCCATCTCGTTCTATGGCTCCACGCGCAGCTATCACGAGGTGTTCGAAGTTCATGAGCTGAAGTCGCTTGGTATGCAGCTTCACGAGATGTCACTGCAGGGCAAGTGGGCGGAGATGCAGAAGGCCATCCCCGAGTCGGTACTCCGCACGTTTGCCCAGACGTCAACCTACGACAAGCTACCCGAATTCCTCGCGAATAAGCGGGAGTACGCATCGCGCGTCGGCCTGGCACTGCCCGGTTCAACGCCCGAGCAGCGGGAGCGGGCGAAGCACATCGTTGCCGAATCCCGGAAGGTGCAGGTCTCGCGAGTTCCGAAGGGCCTGGAGGACCTGTCGAAGATCAGGGCCTGAGTCGCCCCGAGAGAACAACAACAGGAGGCCCTGCGGTTCGCAGGGCCTCTTCGGTCTCGTGCCGGCCCGCTGACTCGGCGCTTAGCTGCGCGGCAGACCGAGTCCCCGCGTGGCGATGACGTTCCGGTTCACCTCGCTCGTGCCCGCCGCGATGGTGCTGGCGACGCTGCTGAGGTAGGCATGGTTGATGCGGCCTTTCAGCGGGGCGAGCGGCGACCCGTGATTCAGTCCGCCGAGCATTCCGAGAAGGTGCATGCCAGTCGATGCGATCCGTTGGCCCAGTTCCGCGCCGTAGTTCTTGTTCATCGAGGCTTCGTAGTTCGGGACTCCGCCGCGCTTCTGAATGGTGATGAGCCGGTACGAAATGAGCCTCGCGATCTCCGCTTCGAGCGCACGTTCCGCCAACTCGGTCCGCACGTGCTCGAGCCGGTTGCCCAGGCCGTAACTGGCCGGTACGGATTTCGCCACCGAGATGATGTCGTTGACGAAGTGCTTGTGACTGATGGCGCCCGCGATGTTGCTCCGTTCGAAATCGAGCAGCGCGGCGCCAACGTACCACCCCCGATTCTCCTCGCCGACGATGTTCTTCGCCGGGACTCGCACGTTGTCGAAGTACTCCTGGTTGAAGACATGATCCCCCGCCAGCGTAATGAGCGGCTGAACGCTGATCCCGGGCGACTTCATATCCATCAGCAACATCGAAATGCCGCGGTGCTTCGGTGCATCCGGGTCAGTGCGCGCGAGCATGAACATCCAGTCCGCACGGTGCGCCCCCGACGTCCAGATCTTCTGCCCATTGACGACGAAGTCGTCACCGTCGCGGATGGCGCGCGTCTGCAGGCTGGCGAGGTCCGAGCCAGAGCCAGGCTCGCTGTACCCCTGGCACCATTGCACTTCGCCCGACGTGATCCGCGGCAGGTGCTCCCGCTGTTGTTCTTCCGTCCCGTAGCGGATAAGCACCGGGCCGAGCATGGCGACGCCGGAGCCACCGGTCTGCGGCGCCCGTGCCTCTGCCATCTCTTCGGCGTAGACAAACTGCTCGGTGACGCTCATTCCCGCGCCGCCGTACTCCTTCGGCCAGTGGGGCGCGGTCCAACCCTGGCGCCCGACAGACCGTCTCCACTCCTTCAGTGCAGTGCGGGTCTCCTCGTCTTCCGGTTCTTCGAAGGCGGAGACGCCCGCCAATGAACTCGGGAAGCTGGTCTTGATGAACGTCCGCACTTCCTGGCGGAAGCCGGCTTCTTCTGGCGTGTCTCGAAAGTCCATATCGCACCACCTCGGCGTTGTATAGCTGGAGCCTACGCCTCTCGCCTGGGATTTGCTGGAGCGAAATGAGCGGCATTCGGGCGAAATCCGGGCGTTCTGCCCCGAGTAGTCGGGATTTCGTTTAGGATGCGCGGGCAATCTATTTGGAGGAACGGCTTTCTATGGCAGTTCGATTGGACGGGCAGGTAGCCCTCGTCACTGGCGCTGGCCGCGGTCTCGGCCGCGCTTACGCTATCGACCTCGCGAAGCACGGCGCCAAGGTCATCGTCAACGACTTCGGCGGCAGCGTTTCGGGCGAAGGAAATGATGATTCGCCTGCCCAGCAGGTGGTCAACGAGATCAAGGCCATGGGCGGGGACGCGGTCGCCAACCCGGGCGACGTGGGCAGCTACGAAGACTGCTACAACATGGTCAAACAGGCGATGGACACCTGGGGCCGGCTCGATGCGGTCGTGGCCAACGCAGGCATCCTGCGCGACCTCGCACTCCACAACATGTCGGAGAACGACTGGGACCTGGTTATTCGCGTCCACCTGAAGCAGTGCTACAACCTGCTCCACCACGCGTGGCCGGTCTTCCGGCAGCAGGCCTACGGGCGCGTCGTAATGGCCACCTCGTCTTCCGGCCTCGTCGGCAACTTCGGCCAGGGCAACTACGGCGCAGCGAAGGCCGGCATGTACGGGCTCATGAATGTCGCCAAGATCGAGGGCGAGAAGTACAACATCATGGTCAACCTCATCTCTCCCGGCGCCCAGACGCGCATGACGGAGAACCTTGGTGGCCGTGACCCGAACGACCCGGAGCGCAAGGTGGTGATGGCCCCCGATCACGTGGCGCCGGCGGTCACCTATCTCGCTTCGCCGCAGTGCAACGAAAGCGGCATCTGCATCAACGCTGCCGGTGGCCGCTACAATCGGAGCGCCATCGTTCTGACCAAGGGCGTCCAGTACGACCCGCACGAGTTCAAGAACGCGGACTGGTTCGAATCCAACTTCGAGAAGATTACCGACCTCGAAGGCTCGTACGCGCCGTGGACCTTCCAACTTACGCGCGACCAGCACAACGAGGCGCTCAAGGGCGCCGGAAAGCCCGCCAGCCGGGCATAGTCCAGCAAATCGCTCGGAGGGCCCGCGGTGACGCGGGCCTTTCGTCTTCTTGGAACGCGGAGGCGAGTGATGACGTACGAGACCATCCTGACCGAACGCCGCGGGGGTGGCGGCATCCTCTGGCTCACGCTTAACCGGCCCGAGAAGCTCAACGCGCTCAGCCAACAACTATTTGCCGAACTGAGGACGGCGCTGCAAGAAGCCCGCACCGACCGCTCGGTTCGCTGCCTCGTCATCACGGGCGCCGGCCGTGGGTTCTGCGCCGGCGCGGACTTCACGGGTGGGCGGCCTTCTGGCCTGCTCTACGCGCCCGCGGAAAGCGGCACCGACCTCGAAGGGCAGCGCCTCTACTTCCGCAACGAATCCGAGACGTACATAGCACTCAAGCGCCTCGAAGTCCCGGTCATCGCATCGATCAACGGTGTCTGCGTCGGCGCCGGACTCGACATGGTCGCGCACTGCGACATGGCAGTGGCTTCGACCGCAGCTCGCTTCCAGGTGGCCTATGTGAAGCGAGGGCTCTTCGCCGACCTTGGCGGGTTCTACTCGCTGCCCCGCGTCATCGGCTGGCGTAAGGCCATGGAGATGATGACGACGGGACGGTTCATGCCGGCCGAAGAAGCACATGCGGCCGGGCTTACCAACTATCTTGTGGCGCCCGAGGAGCTCGAAGCGAAGACGATGGAACTTGCCTCGGCAGTCGAAGCCGGCCCGCCACTGGGGCAGAAGCTCGGAAAGATGCTTGCCTACAAGACACAGGGCATGGACTTCGAGAGCGCCCTCGAGTTCTCGGGGATGGCGCTCAATACGCTCGCCCTCTCCGAAGACCGTCGCGAAGGCCAGGTGTCGTTCGGCGAGAAGCGCGAACCGCGATTCACAGGGCGGTAACGTAGGCTACAGTCCGCTCTCGCGCTCAAGAACAACGAGTGGTAGCAGGGGGGAGACTTGAACTCCCGACCTCACGATTATGAGTCGTGCGCTCTGACCAGCTGAGCTACCCTGCCACGAACATTTACCGTACCACGCCCCTGCGTTTCAGTGCACAGGCGCGGGGCCGTCGACCGGGCGCGGGTCCACACGCGCCATCCGCCACCGAACACCGGTCTCGTCGAAGTCCACAACGGCCGCCATGCCGGCTTTGCGGTTCGCGTCACTCAGCGGCATCGGCGCTCCGGAGTAGATTGCCGTGACGCCGCCAGTGCTCACGTCGGCGTGCGGCTCCCAATGGCCGAACGCCATGTAGTCCCAGTGTCCGGCTGCGGCCGCTATCTCGGAGTCCCTGATGAGCAGCGACCGGTGCATTTCGCCACCCTCGCGGACGAAGTGGCCGTGCCCAAGCGCGACATGCCAGCGCCGATCGAGGCGCTCCGGCAGCCCGTCAAGCGGCTTGAAGTGCCAATCGGTATCCAGATATGCCCTGCCCCAGAACACAGCGTCGAGGCCTTCCGGTTCGATGACCTGCCCGCGATGCTCGCGGATGATGGTGAGACGCCTGGCGATGCTCTCCATGTCATAACGCCAGTAAATGCTTCCCGGGTCCATCGGGTCGTGGTTTCCCGGGAGGAGGAAGGTCTGGCCACGGAACCGGGCGATGGTCTCGGCCGCGAACTGCACCGTCTCGGCCGGTACGCGATCGTTGTCGAAGAAGTCACCGGCGATGACAAGTGCGTCCGCACCGCAATCGTTCGCCAGTTCGATGACGCGCTCGAACGTGCGCTCCATCAACTCGCGGCGGGCGTGCCACTTCTCATCGCCGCTGCCAGCGTAGGCGCCGAGATGGACATCCGAGGTGTGGACAATGCGCAGCGGACGCGGTTCAGGCGCCATGGGAACTCGCAGCCGTGATCTGGCCTGCGTGGTCGCTGCAGTGGACGCCAAGGAAGAGGAACCATTCACGCCAGTTCAACTGTCCGAAGAAAGGATGCTCCCAGGTCACGTCGAGAAACGCATCTGGATCGGCCTCCGAGACGTGCGCCCAGAGCGAGTCGAGCGTTGCCTGCTCGCGCGCCACGAATCCGTCGACATCGAGATCGAGCGACGGAACAGGGTTGCCCGGGCGCTCGCCGGTAAGGCACGTGTGCAGGACGTCTTCGCTAACCTGGGCATTCCATTCGACCACATGCCGGAGCGCCTCCAGTGGCGACCACTCGCCGTCGGCTGGCGGTGTCCGGAGTTGCGTCGGGGTCAGTGCCCGCGCAGAGGAGATGAGCTGCGACTGGCGCTCGCGCACCCAAACGTGGATGTCCTCGAGCGACCTGGCGGCGGCCTCGCGGCGGATCCACTGGTTCACGCGATCCAACTGTTCCGGCGTTGGAGCACTCATGCCGGGTGGAACTCCGTCTCTGTGCGTTCGAAAAGGCGAACCACGATCAGGCCGAGGTTGTGGCTGACCGATTCGACGAGTTGGAGACCGGACTGTTCCGGCCAGCCATGCCAGCGGTGGTCGACAACGAGCACGTGCCCGCCCGGCCGCACAACGCGAGTCAGTTCGGCAGCCGCATCGCGACGCACATCTCGTGGCAGGTGGCCGACATAATGACTTGCCACGCTGACATCGAAGGCCGCGTCTTCGGAGGGGATTGAGAGCCCGTCGCCGTGGACGAGCCGGGCGCCTCTTCCGAGCCGCCGGCGTGCTCGTTCGAGCAGATAGGGACTGAGGTCGAGCCCGACGCGCTGAGCGGCTACTCCCGCCGACGACGTCGCCTGCAATAGGCGTCCCGGTCCGCACCCGATCTCCAGGAGAGTTGACGGCGACACTCGCTTCAACTGGCCGACCACCGTCTGCACGACGCGCGACTCGAGACCCTGGTTGTAGAGGCGGCGGATGAGATGGTCGTACCCGGCCGCACTGCGGCGCGAAAGGTAGCCCTCGGGGAGGAAGTGCCAGCGGTGGATGTACCACGCCGGGTACGAAACGCCCGGGTCGCTCAGTGGCATCGCCGTCGCCGCCGAAACGAGTTCTTCCGCGCGTGGCGAGGGTATGCGCTTCAGCATCGGGAGAGATCGTACTGTCGCCATTCGCGAGGTGCCAGCAAAGGGCGCCGCCGGTAGACTCAACGCATTCCCAGAATGGAGACACACGTTGATTTCAATCATCGCGAAGCTGCAGGCGCAGCCCGGAAAAGAGAACGAACTCAAGGCGATCCTCACGAACATGGTGAGCCAGGTGAAGACCCACGAAGCTGGCGCAGTCACCACCTACTCGCTGCACACGCTCGACTCGGACCCCACGACGTTCGTCTTCTACGAGACCTACCGTGACGACGCGGCGTTCGCCGCCCACGGCACGACGGACCACATGAAGGCCATGGGCGCCAGCCTCGCCGGCTTGCTGGCCGGTCGTCCCGTCATCGAACGATGCACCCGGATCGCCTCGGTCGATTAATCCCTTATACGCACAGCCTTGCTCCTTAGAGGCCCGGACGACACCTTGAGTCGCGCATGGACTACCTTCGCGCGGCCATTCTCGGCATCGTCCAGGGCCTCTCGGAGTTTCTCCCCATCTCATCCTCGGGCCATCTGATTCTCGTCCCTGCCCTGTTTCGATGGCCCGACCAGGGACTTGCGTTCGATGTCGGGTTGCATTGCGGCACGCTGCTCGCCCTCCTTGTCTACTTCTGGTCCGACTGGTGGCGGATGGGTATTTCGCTGCTTCATGACCTGGGCCGCCGGAAGCAACGGCTCACCGCGTACGAAACGGACAGCCAGTTGCTGCTGTTTATCGTGCTGGGCTCCGTTCCAGCGGCGATCGTCGGCCTGCTATTTAACGACTGGATCGAGGAGAACTTACGGCAGCCGTGGCTCGTCGCCATCGCGCTGGCAGCGGTAGGACTGGTGATGCTCATCGCCGACCGGCGGAGCAGGCTCACCCGGGAGATCACGGGGATAACGATCATCGACGCCATCCTCATCGGTACCGCGCAGGCCGCAGCGCTCTTTCCCGGTGTTTCGCGCTCGGGTGCGACGATTTCGATGGGGCTGTTCCGCGACCTGACGCGTGACTCTGCGGCGCGTTTTGCGTTTTTGTTAGGCACACCTGCATTCGTTGGCGCCGCGGTGCTCAAAGCGAAAGACCTCAGCGACCTCTCTGGCCACGAAGCGACCGAGTTGCTCATCGGCTTCGCGGCCTCCGCCATTGTCGGTTTCGTGGTTGTCCACTTCCTCATGCGTTTCCTCCGAACGCGCACACTGATGCCGTTTGTCGCCTATCGCATGCTCGTGGCCGCGCTGACGTTGGTGATCGGCGCCATACGGGTGGCCTGAGCGCTGCGCCCGCCGCGCCGTATGATGCGTCCACACACTGGTTCGGGAGGGACGTATGGTCCTCGAACAACTTCGACTCGATGGCCCGCCGCGGCGTGTCGTCATCGTCACCGGCGGAAGCCGTGGCCTGGGAAAGGCCATGGCGATCTCACTGGCTGAGGCCGGGGCGGACGTATGCATCGCCAGTAGAACGGTTTCCCAGCTGGAGTC
This sequence comes from uncultured Anaerolineaceae bacterium, assembly GCA_964470735.1. GTDB lineage: Bacteria > Chloroflexota > Dehalococcoidia > Tepidiformales > Tepidiformaceae > Amarobacter. Next base: position 14,952 of record CAYYDX010000015.1, on the reverse strand, counting down.
GGCCGCGAGCGAAATCGAACACGCATGCGGGCGAAAGCCGCTCACGGTTCCCACCAACGTCCAGTCCAGCAAGGAATGCGACGCACTCATCGAAGCGACGGTGAGGCACTTCGGGCATCTCGACGTCATGGTCAACAACGCCGGCATCGGCGACCGTCGTGGGGCCGGCGACCGTGTCCAGGATCTGTCCGATGAGGACTGGCTCGACACGATGGAAGTGAATCTGTTCAGCACGTTCTACTGCTCGCGGGCTGCGGTTCGTCAACTGCTGCAGCAGGGTGATGGTGGAGTCATCCTCAACGTTGCCAGCGGCACGGCGATGCGCTCCTCGCCGCAGTCGATGGGATACGCAGCGGCAAAAGCCGGAGTGATATCGCTGACGAAGAGCCTTGCCGCACAGCTCATCGGCGAGAACATCCGCGTGAACTGCATCGTGCCCGGGTTTGTCTCGCAACAGCCCGCGCGGGATGACGATGAACGCGAAATGCGGAAGCAGCGAGGCCGCTTCATCACGGCCCGGCGCCTCGGCGAGGCCTGGGAACTGGGGCCACTGGCCGTTTTCCTCTGCTCCGAAGCATCCTCGTACATCACGGCCGAGTCCTTCGTAATCGATGGCGGTGGACTCGCCGGAGGAATCGCCCCGACCGGCTACGCCGTTCACGAACCTGTGGAGGTGACCCGTGGCTGAATGGGATCGGAAGCCCGGTTTCGACCTCACGGGCAAGCGCGCCCTCGTCGTTGGCTGCGCCAATCCGGCCGGACGGGCCATCGCGCTTGCGCTCGCTGAAGCGGGGACCGACGTAGCAATCACGTCCGCGACCATGGACGGCGATGAAGTGATGGAGGCCAAACGTGTCGCGAAGGCGGTCGAAGGGCTGGGCCGAAAGTCGCTCTCGCAGGGTTGGGACGTGACGCTCCCGCGGAACGTCCAGGTCGGATTCCGCCAGGTGGTGAAGGAGTTCGGGACGCCGTCTATCCTGGTCTTCAATGCGGACCTTTCACTCGCCAAACCCATCGAGAAGGTCACCGACATGGAGTTCGCACGTATCCAGGCGGTGAACCAGAGCGGGGCCTTCTACTCGGCCCGCACCTTCCTCCGCGAGCTGCCTGAAGGCGTCGCGGGCCGAATCGTCTTCGTCACGTCGATTTTCGGCGAGCGTGGCATCGACAACCTCTCGGCCTATGCGACTGCGAAAGCCGGTGTCATGGGCCTGAGCGCCGCGATCAGCCAGGAAGCTGCGGCGCGCGGTGTCACATCAAACTGCATCTCTACGGGCTGGATGGACTGGACACCCGGTCGCGGCCCTGACGAAATCGGCCAGAATCAGCTCATGCGCTTTGTCCCGATGCGCCGGTTCGGGAGAGGCGACGAGGTTGCCACGCTGGCCGTCCTGCTCAGTTCCGATGCCGCCGGGTACCTCAACGGGCAGGTCTTCCATGTTGATGGTGGCGTTGGACAACACCTGTAGGGCAACGGCGTGAGCGCACAGAAACCGATGGCCGTCCGGATGCTGGAGCAGAAGAGGATCCGGCATGAAGTGTTCGCCTTCGACGATGCGATCCGGTCAGCTGTCGAGGTTGCACGCGAGACCGGGGTTCCTGCGGAGCAGGTGCTCAAGACGCTCGTGGTCGAACAGGAACCGCCGAGAGGCAAGCCGTACCTCGTGATGATGCCCGCATCCCTGGAGATCGACCTCAAGGCGCTCGCCGCCAGCCTCGGTGTGAAGAAGCTGGTGATGGCGTCGCACCGCGATGCGGAGCGTCACACCGGGCTCCAGGTGGGCGGTATCAGCGCCCTCGCGCTCATCGGCAAGGGCTTCACTGTACTCATCGAAGAAACGGCAACGCTTTTCGATGACGTCCTGGTCAGTGCGGGCCAGCGGGGCTACGACGTGAGGCTCGCGACGCAAGACCTCATTACCCTCACCGGCGCGCGGGCGATCCGGGCCTGCTGAATCGCGTAGGATGCCGTGCGGAGGAGTGCGATGGCTGAGGTGCTCTCGAACGGCTGGTCGATCCACTGGGAAACCGTTGGCGACGAGGCGAACCCGCCGATCCTGATGACGCTGGGCCTGTCTCACCGGTTGGCGCACTGGGGAACGCTTCCAGAGCTGCTTGCTTCGGACCTTCGCGTCATCCTTTTCGACTCCCGTGGGATGGGCGCCAGCGAACGCCGCGATGAGCCGTTCACCATCGACGATGAGGTTGGCGACATGGCTGCGGTACTCGATGCGGCCGGGGTTTCGCGGGCAATCATTTACGGGCGGTCACGTGGCGGAATGCTTGCTCAGGAGTTCGCCCTGCGACACCCCGAGCGCACCCGTGCGCTGGTGCTCAGTGGTACGTCGCACCGCGGCCCGTCGGCAGTACCGTCGACTGAGCGCGTGAATGGTGCGATGAACATCACTCCCGAAATGACCCGCGAGCAGATCTTCGCCGGCCAGAACGAAGCGATGGCGTCCCCCGGTTGGAAAGCCCGCGACCCCGACGTTTTCAACGCGCTGCTCGCCACCGATCTGGAGGCGCCGCCACGACGGTTTGCGGTTATGCGGCAACAGGGATCGGTTGCGAACTGGACCAGTGACGGCCGTCTACACGCTCTCCGGTGCCCCACGCTGGTTCTCTGCGGCGCAGACGACGGGATGGTTCCCCCTGAGAACAGCCGCCAAATAGCGGATCAGATACCCGGCGCACGGCTCGAACTGATTCCGCAGTGCGGCCATCTGCCCATGCTGGAAAAGCCCCGAGAAGTGGCACGTCTCGTCCTGGAGTTCGAACGCTCGCTTTAGCGCAGAAACTCCAGGTACTTCCGCTTCATCCAGTCACCTTTGGAGCGGTACTCCGCGGCGGTCGATAAGGCGCCCTTCTTTCCGTTCTCGCGGCTGAACGCGAGATTGAGCGCTGCATGGTGGTTCTCACCCGCTCCGGCCCTCCGTGAGCGCTCACGAGCCGCGCGGTTCGTCCACGTCCGGCAATAGTCGATCGCCTCGGTGAGTTCGGCGTGGATATCCACCACCTCCACCGTGGCTGGAACGGTCGCGACCGCATCGCTGCGCGCTTCCGGTGCGCTCAGCCCGAACATCGTCAGTTGTTGACCATCGACGAACTGCCCGGATTCGTTGAGGAACGCATCGCCCGCTTCCACAACGTCGAGGATCTCTGGCCGTGCCAGCGGCTCGTCGTCCCCGGCTGGTTCTTCGGTGGTTTCGTCCGCAAGTTCGATGGGGGGCGCTTCACCGTTCGGCTTCAGCGCAACCGGCGGCGACTCGCGCTCCAGGTGCTCGATGATCGAACCGAGCCGCGGGTCGCGCCCGATCAGGACGTTGAGGACGTTCTGGGAGACCGGAAGGTCGTGATTGAAGCGGAGGCCGCGCCCGAGTTGCTGAATCACGGGTTCGCGGCTGAACACCGCGTCCAGTTTCAGGAGCACGCTGACCGAAGGAGCGTCGAAGCCTTCGCTCGCCTTCTTCACCTGGATCAGGACATCCGCACGCCCTTCGTGGAATTCGCGCATGCGTTTCTCGTTCTCCGCGTCGGTGAAGCCTTCACCGCTGTGCACAACCGTGCAGCGCAGCGACGGGTGCCATCTGCCGAAGACCCGCATCAGGTGGTTCGCGTGCTCGGTCGTGGCGGCGAAGACGAGGCCCTGGTGTTTGCCCGGCGCCACCGCGTTTTTCGCCTGCAGCGTAAGTGCGAATTCGCGAACCAACGGCTGGACGTAGTCTTCGTTCCAGCGCAACTGCTCGCGAACACAGCGCTGGTCGAAGTCCGGGAGTTCAGCCATTTCCGAGGCGGTGAACTCGTACACCTCGCCATCCGCCGACTGCAACTCCACGGCGTAGTCCTTCATCTGCATGTTGAGGCGCTTGAGAATCCGTCCTTCCTTCCACGCCTGCCGCATGGTCACCTGGAGCAATGGGTCGATGATGATGCCCTGGCCGTCGGGGTCATCGATGTAGCGGGCGCCGGAGATGGGATCGCGGTCGAGACGCAGCGGTGTCGCAGACAAGAGCAGCGAACTGCGCAGCGGCAGAATGGCCAGTGCCGCCGCCCACGTGCCGCGTTCGCCGAGATGGTGCGCTTCATCACACACAAGGTGCACGCGCCGCGACGCACAGAGGCGGCGGTATCGTTCCGGGGCGGCCGCAACCTGCTGATAGCTCGCGACGACGAAGTTCGCGCCTGAAGCGCCGATACGTTCGAGTGCTGCATTGTCGGCCATGATCTTCCGTATCGGCCGGAAACTCCCGATGACCTTGAGCGCACGCTCGACGCCGTTGTAGACCTGCGTGCGGAGCACATCAGTGGGCGTCAGGTAGAGACACGTGTCGGCGCCGGCCGCGGCTGCTGCGATTTCGAACGAGCCGACGCCGATGACCGTCTTTCCATAACCAACAGGAACGACGACGAGTTCGTTGGCCGAACCAGCACGAAGCGCAGCGGCAAACCGCTTCAAAGCTTCGGCCTGGCCCGGGCGCAGACGCGGTGAGGCGATGGGTGCGCTCAACCTGACTCCAACGGAAAGAACTGATAACTCAGCTTAGCGGTTACAGCTGGTAGAAGGTAGCGCGGGCAAGAACGCCGGCTCTGAGAGCCGCCTAGTCCGCGGCGATTGAGACCACGGCGCGGTACGGCAGCACAGGCTTGATAGAACCGCTGCCCGAGGGGCCAGCAGCAGCCGGCGCTTCTTTCAGGAGGTAGTCCGAAGCCATCCAGCCCGGGCCAAGGATGGTGTTCACCGGCACCCAGGTGATGCCGTCGACCACGGTCGGCGCGCCTGTAACCGTAACCTGACCACCATGGGAGAGGCAGGTAATCACCGTGCCGCCGGGCGCGGTGCGCAGGCGCAGGCAGTCGCCGGGCGTATTGATCCGGGCCTTGTCGCCACTCCCAACCGGGCCTGCCACAGTCACGACGGGCGGCGCCGGAGGAGTGATGGCGGCAGAGTTCCCGCTGAGCCGGTAGATGTGGAAGTTCAGCCCGCGTGCGGCGGCAAGCCTCGCCGGGTTGTACCCCGGGCGGAGCGCGACCATCCCATCGTAGTTCTGGTTTGAATCAATAGCTTCGAACGTACCGTCGCCGTTGGCTGAGAGAATGATTGCAGTGTGGAGGCCGGAGTAGTCGGCGTCCGGCGCGGTCCATGAGTCGTCCGCGATCTGGATGATGTCACCTGCCGTCGCTTCGGTCAGGGAAACCTCTACGGCGCCGGCTTCGAAATAGCCCGCACGGTAGTCGTAACCAACTGTTTTACCCGTGGCGTCGAAAACAACCTTCTTCATCCACAACCAGCATTCGCCCTGCCACGTGCCGAGATCTCTCACGGCGCGCGCTGCGATAGGGTTGGACGGAGGGGGCGCGGCGTCTGCGGGACGAGCGTCCGAGACGACGGAAAGGACGGCGACGACGGCGACCAGGATGGCTGCCAGGGCCGGCCGGTGTTGGGACAACGGCATCAGTTCACCTGCTTCAGATCCCCTGAGGGCTTTCGGCACCCTAACCCACGTTCCGGGCACGGACAACCCGATGACTCCCGGCATTTGCAATGAATCGCGTCACATTCGGTGCTTGCCGCGCGAATTGCGAGGGCATCCCCCGATGAATCGCACGACATAAACATTCACAGTTCGCAATTTGTAACCTTCCCGTAAAATCCAACCGCATGACTCGAATCGGCCCCCTGGCGGGGCTTCGTGTGGTGGAAACAGGCGGCTTCGCGGTCGCCTTCGCAGGACGTTTGCTGGCCGACGCGGGCGCGGACGTCGTTCGCATCAACGCTGGCCCTGAACCTCTGGCGAGTGAAGCGCCGTTTTTCGCGGCAACCGGTCACTCGGTCCAGGATGTGTGGTACAACGCCGGCAAGCGCGTGGTCACCACGACCGGACGTGGAACACCGGCTGCGCTCCTGGCGGCAGTCGAAGACGCTGACATCCTGCTCGAGGACTGGCCGGCTGCGATGCCGGCGCTCGACCTCGATGCGCTTCGGCGAACGAATCTTCGGCTCACTCATGTCTCGGTGACTCCGATGGGGCTTGATGGCCCACGCGCGAACTGGAAGGCCCCGGACCTTGTGGCCAACGCGATGAGCGGTTCCGCTTCGGTCACCGGCGATGCGGCCTCCGGTCCGATCAATGGCTACGGGAACCAGACGGCCCACACGGTAGGCCTCTACGCGGCGATTTGCGCACTGGCGGCGCGGCGAGCAGCCGTTGCGAACGGTGAGTATCAGCGGGTCGACCTTTCGGCCCACGAAGCACTCGTAACGTGCACCGAGCAGGTGCTCATGGAGTGGTTCTTCCCCGACCGGATCTGGAGCGGCGCCATAGCGCCGCGCCAGGGCAGTCTGCACTGGAGCAACGCGTACGAAGTCTACCCGGGCAAGGATGGTCGGGGGGTGATGGTCACGGCCGCTCTGCGATTCGCCGACATCCTCTTCCCCTGGCTGGTGGAAGACGGCGCAGCACAGGAGCTCGCCGATCCGGAAAAGTACCCGAACGTCGTGGCGATGGTTCGGAACCTGCCCTACGTAATGCAGGTGATGCGCGACTGGGTGGCCACATACGACGGTGAGGAAGTGTTCTTCGAAGGCCAGCGCCGCCATCAGCCTTTCGGCGCGGTCTGGAACATCGAGGAGGCGCTCACGCGAAGCCCGCAGATCACTGCGCGGGGGTACCTACAGCAAGTCGAGGTTCCGGGAGTCGGGCCGGTTCCATTCCCGGGGCGCTTCTTTCGTACCAGTGCGGACGGCCCCCACCCTTCAGTGGCAGAACAGGCGGACGCGCCAGGCTGGCAGCCGCGCGCGAACACCCCTGCGGCGAAGAACGGAGGACTAAGCTCAACGCGCCCGCTCGACGGCATCCGTGTGCTCGACTTCACGCACGTGCTGGCGGGACCGTTCGGGACTCGTGTCCTCGGAGACCTCGGCGCCGACGTGATCAAAGTCGGCACGGCGCTTCGCGCCGGGGGCGCCAACCACCCGGATCACCCGTACTTCGTGATGTGGAACCGCAACAAGCGCAATGTCACCGTCAACATGGGGACGGAGGCGGGCCGCGAGGTCGCCCGGAAACTGGCGGCGAATTGCGATGTCATCATCGAGAACTTCAGCGCAGGTGTGTTGAAGCGATGGGGGCTCGACCGCGAGGGTCTGCATGACACGAATCCGGGCGTGACGGTCATTTCCATGGGAGGGATGGGCCAGGATGGCCCATGGAAGGACTTTGTGACCTTCGCACCGACCATCCACGCGCTAACCGGCCTCACCTACCTGACCAATCCCCCGGGCCAGCACTTCCTTGGCTACGGATACTCCCTCACCGACCACCTGAGTGGCCTCGCCGGAGCGCTGGCTGCGCTGGAAGGCATTGCCCATCGTGAGCGCACCGGAGAGGGCATAGCCGTCGACCTTTCCCAGTATGAACTGGGGCTTGGGCTGATGGCGCCCGCATTCCTCGATTACTTTGCCAACGGCGCTAACCCCGAACCGGTCGGCAACCGGCACGCGTTCGGGATGGACGCTCCCCACGGAATCTATCCCTGTGCCGGAGAGGACCGCTGGGTGGCAATAGCCGTGCGCGGCGACGATGAGTGGTCGCGCTTCAGCAGGGCGACCGGGATCGACAGCCCGGCCTTCGCCACCCATGCTCAGCGCGTGGCCAACCAGGACGAACTGGACGCGGTGATAGTCAGGTGGACACGAATGCGCGATGCCGACACAGTCGCGGAAACCCTCCAGGCTGCCGGGGTGGCTGCTGGTCCCGTGCAGAACGCCCGCGACCTCACCACGCGAGACCCGCAGTTGGCAGCGCGAGCGTTCTTCGGGTCTGCGACGGCGGCGAACTGGGGTGAGTACGGCCTCGATCGATTCCCGGCACGCTTCAACGGCACTCGGCCGGCCTCCTACGAGGGGATCCACGCAATCGGGGAGGACACGTTCGACGTGATGACGGGCCTGCTTGGATTGACGGACGCCGAAGTCGCTGAGCTTCTCGCGAACGGCGCCCTGACCTGACCGCGCGGCCGATCGAGCGCTCTGCTACGCTTCAAAACACACTTTCTCGGAGCAAGCAGTGACCCTGCGCCTCTACTCCTCGCTGGGCCGTGAGGTTCGCGAGTTCAAACCGGTGACGCCGGGACAGGTTCGTATGTACGTCTGCGGTGTCACCCCGTACGACGTCACTCATCTCGGCCACGCGTTCTCGTACGTCCAGTTCGACACCCTGCGACGGTACTTCAGCTACAAGGGCTACAACGTCCGCTACGTCCAGAACGTCACCGACATCGACGACGACATGATCATGGTCTCGCGCCGGCAGGGGGGACGGCCCATCGCCGAGATTCGCGACGAAAACGATGCCATCCTCCGTCGCGATCTCGACCGCCTCAACGTCCTGCGGCCATCGGCGTACCCCTACGCCACCGGCCACATCCCCGAGATTATCGAAGCGACCGCGCGACTGATCGAGAGCGGGCATGCCTACGAAGTCGAGGGTGATGTGTTCTTTTCGGCGGAGTCGTTCGCGCGCTACGGCCAACTGAACGGCCTCTCGCACGCAGATCTCGGGAAGCTGGAGAACCCCGAATCGAAGCGGGTGGAGAAGAAGCGCGGCCACCTCGATTTCCTCCTCTGGCAGGTCGTCGACCCAGGCGACCCGAGCTGGCCGAGCCCCTGGGGCCCCGGCAGGCCCGGCTGGAGTATCGAATGCACCGCCATGTCGGTGAAGCACCTCGGAACGCAGATCGACGTGCACGGGGGCGGCAGCGACCTCATCTATCCGCACCATGAAAACGAAATTGCCCAGGCGGAGTGTGCCTACGGTGGCGCTCCGTTCTGCGGATGGTGGATGCACAACGGCATGCTCGAACTCGATGGCGTGAAGATGAGCAAGTCACTGGGCAACCTCGTCCTCGCCCGAAACCTGATGGAGGTGTTCGAACCCGATCACCTGCGCCTCTACTTGCTGAGTCATCACCTGCGCGCCAATGCCAACTTTATCGATGGCGACATGGAGCAGCTGGCCAGTCGCTACGCTCTGCTGAAGATGGCAGCGACCTCGGAGGCTGCGGGTCAGGTTGTCGAACCGGGAAGTGCCGTCGCCCGTGAGTTCGAAGCTGCGATGGATACCGATTTTGACGTTCCCGCCGCCCTCGACCGCCTGGAAACTGTCGCCCGGCGCGTTACTTCGGGCGTTGCCGCGGCGGATGAGGCTGCCTCGCTGCGCGCTGCGCTGGCGACGCTGGGATTCGGGTTTGCGGGAGCGCGCGGACCAGCGAACGGCGACCTCTCGCCGTAGGGTCAACCGTCTGAGAGTCCGGCCCAACGCAGAACAGCATCCGTATCCGCGCCCAGTTCTGGCGCTGGAGGGCTCACTTCGCCGGGCGTCTCGCTGAGCTTGATATGGAGGCCGACCACGCGCTCCCGGCCGAAGCGCGGGTGCTCTTGCTCAACGAGGTACCCGTTCGCCCACGGTTGCTCCTGCGCCACCATTTCCGCGTAGTCGAGCACAAGGGCCGCCGGCACATCAGCATCGCGGAGCCGTTCAAGCCAATGGCTCGACGGCTTCGACGAAAACGCTGCTTCGAGGAGTCGCTGCAACTCGTCGCGGTTCACGAACCGCGGATAGCCCCGGGCGAATCGCGGGTCGTCGATTAGTTCCGGAACTTCGAGTGCCGTCGCGATGCGTGGCCAAAACTTCTGGTCGATCCCGACAATCATGATCCAGCGGCCGTCGGCGCACCGGTAGTGGCCCACAGTTGGCGACGCGCGGAAGTCGCGTTCGTGCTCCCGTCCGAAGTGGAGGTAGTGGAGCACCTCAGGTGATTGCAGCGCCAGTTGTGTCCCGAGCAGCGACACCTCGACCTTTTGCCCGATCCCCGTCCGCTCGCGGACGAAGAGCGCGGTCATGATGCCCAGTGCCAGGTTCATGGCGCCCGACTGGTCGGCGATGCCGGGGAACGGCACCTCCGGGCGCGTGCCCGGGCCGCCGCCGCTGTGCTGGGCGAATCCGCTGTACGCCTGTGCAATCTGGTCGAACGAAGGAAGTCCTGCCATCGGACCAGCAGTGCCCCACCCGGTCGCCTGGGCGTAGATGATGGATGTGTTCACCGCACGGAAGTCGTCGTATCCGAGTCCCCAGCGTTCGAGCGTACCCGGCCGGAAGTTCTCGACCACAACGTCGCAGCGAGCCGCGATCGCCAGCACGGTGTCGCGGGCGTCCGCTGCGCGGAGGTCGATCGTGACCGACTCTTTTCCGCGGTTCAGAGACTCCCAGAAGGCGCTGTATCCGTCGGGCTCCTTCCACATCCTGCGTCCAAAGTCGCCGCCATTCGGATCCTCAACTTTGATGACCCGTGCCCCGAAATCGGCCAGCAGGCTCGTGGCGTACGGCCCCTGCTGGTAGCGGGTGAAGTCGAGGACGGTGATACCTTCGAGTGGCTTCGGCATGTCCCGCAGTTTACTCGCGTGGCGGGTGTGGGGCCGGTGGCCTTGAATGCTAAGCGTTCACTCAGTTGACACCTTTGTCACCCGGCTGCGCCGAATCGCTTCGACGGTGCGGTTCCAGTCGCCGTCGCCACCTTGGCGTTGAATCTAAATCCGACCCGCCCCGGGTCTTCGATGGCCCTTCGTTCGGCGTTCACTTTCGTCCGGGGAGCGACGTGGAAACGGGCGAATTGCCACCGAATGGCAACAATTTACACGCGCCCCGCTGTCAGCCGCCAGAAAACCGTCCGATACAAAGAGTGAGATGAAACCGTCTGTGGACAGGAAAGTACGCGAGGATTGGCTCATCGCCGGCATGTTCGCGGCCGGCGCAGTGTCGTTCACCGTCGCCTTCTTCCTCCAGACCATCGAAGATCCGTTCGCACTCGCCTGTGTGGTCCTCGTCACGGCACTCTGCGAAGCGCTCTCGGTGAAGCTGTACTTCGACGGCAGGGTATCCATTAGCTTCATCGGAACGCTGCTTTCGGCGGTTCTCTTCGGACCCCTCGGTGGGGTGCTGGCGGCGGCCTCCGTGGCAACAACGGGCTACTTCACGGCCAGCCGTAACCCCCGGAAGCTCGTCTTCAACTTCGGACACGAAACATTCTCGGCTTTCCTTGCCGGGAGTTTCCTCTGGGCTGTCGGTATCTCCGGAACCGTCCATGACTACCATCGTCCCGTCGGTACGCTGCTCGGTGCGGTTGGTGGCGCGGCCATCCTGTTCACGGTCGACGCATGGTCCGTCTCAGCCATTATGAGCATTACCTCAGGTCGCTCGATGCGGCGGAACTATCGCGACAACTTCGCCTGGCTCCTGCCCCACTACCTGGTGCTGGGCGTGGTCGCCGGTGGTCTCGCGGTCATCTTCACCCAGGCCGGGATCACCGCCATTCTCGTAATGGCGTTGCCCCTGGTGATGAGCCGCTACTCGATTTCGCAGTTCGTCGAGCGGACGCGTGAGAATGTGCTCCGCCTCGAACGCTCGAACGAACAACTCCAGCACGCGTACGTCGAGATTCGCGACATGTCGAACGAACTGAAGGATGCTTACACCGGTACGCTCGAATCGCTGGTCACGGCGTTGGACGTTCGCGACCAGGAGACACGCGGCCATTCCGTGCGCGTCGCTCAGCACTCCCTCGACATGGCGAAGATGCTGGGAATCAAGGACGAAGAAGAGCTGCTGACCGTGTACCGCGGCGCCCTCATGCACGATGTCGGAAAGATCGGCGTACCGGATGCGATTCTGCTCAAGCCGGCGAAGCTCACCGACGAGGAGTGGGAGTTCATGCGGAGGCACCCGGCGCTTGGCTACCGGATCCTCGCCCAGGTCCCGTATCTTCGCCCGGCCGCGAAGATCGTCCTCGCCCACCACGAACGCTGGGATGGCGACGGTTACCCGCGCCGATTGAAGGCTGACGATATCCCGCTGGGCGCCAGGATCTTCGCGATCTGCGACACGTACGATGCGATCATTTCGGACCGGCCCTATCGCGCTGGTCAGTCGCCAGATGCGGCGCTGGCTGAGATACTTCGTTGCTCGGGCACGCAGTTCGATCCAAAGGTTGTCGAGGCCTTCGAAGCAGCGTTCCCACGGTGGCGGGACGAGGAACCGGGGGGTGGTAAGAAGCCCCTCTACCTCCCTGCCTGGAGGCAGGACAGCGATGCGTCAGGAAGAGCGGCGGGCTAGGACGCGTGCCGTGCTTTTGCGCGCGGCCGCTGCTGCATTCGCCGAACGTGGCTACGAGGGATCATCGGTCGATGCCATTGCGGCTTCGGTTGGGCTTTCGAAAGGCGCCGTGTACGCGCACTTCCCGTCCAAGCTCGAACTCTATCTCGAAGTCGTGCGCACGCTGCTGGAACAGGCGGAGTGGCGTCTCGAACGAGTTTCAGCCAGTGTCCGCTCGGGGGCCGGAACGATGGAAGCGTCACGCCAGTACCTGGGCCTCGCAGGCGATAGCCAACACGCAGCACTCATGAGCGAGCTGTGGCGCACCGCCGCCATTGAGCCGGGCATCCGCTCAGTTGTGGAGCGATTCGTCGCGGAAAGGCTCGGCCAGCTTTCGCGAGCGGCTGTGGATCGTGGAATGACACCGGCAACGGCTCTCGATCACGCCGAGGCTGTTGCCCACTTTATCGACGCAGCGATGCTCTACCGTCGCATCGACCAGTCACCGGGCGAAGCGGCAAGGAACGCCTGAGTCAGCCGGACTTATGGACACAGTAAAGGCGGGTCTTGCGACCCGCCTTTACCGTTTTGGATTGCCCCTGTTACCAGCTGATCGTCATTGCAGGGACTGCCGCGGAAACGACAGCAACTGCGGCGAGCGCGCCGAGAACGAGGAGCGTCCGGAGCTTGGCCATACTGGCACCTCCCGCTTCTCTACCAGCCGACTTTGCCGACTGGCCGGTATGTAATACTGTCCGTGGATGAACGGTGTCAAGATGGTAGATGCAAGGGAAATGCGCTCCAGATTCACGACGGTTTGTAAAATCTGACTTTAGCAGGCACTAAACGGTGTTCGGGCTCTCGCGGCGGTGCAGGCTCAGCCCGAGTTGCAACTCCTCGATTACCGCTTCGGCAAGCGTCCGGTCCTCGTCTTCCGGCATCGCCCCGCGCCAGGTGGCAAGCGCCAGTTCGGCCACGCGATTGGCCCCGAGCCGGCGCTCAGCTTCGGCCAGGTCTTCCGACCGCGCCGCCTGATGGAGCACGATCCGCTCGCGGAGGATCTCGCGAACCTTTTCCTGGGCGGCCTGGCGTGCCTCGGTCTCGCTGAGCGGTGGCAGGCGGCGTGCTTCGAGGGTCCGCGCGCGCTGACTTACCGGTTCTTCTTCGTCCGTTCGCCCGAAGGACTCCTCGTCGTGCAGCCAGCGCACGAAGATCTCTCGCTCGAGTGCCCCGGTAAAGAGGGACGGCGGGTAGTTGCGGAATGCGTGTCGCAGACCGCGATGCTTGAGGAGGATGGCGAGCAGCACTTCCTCGGGAGTGAGTGGAGTCAACGGCATACGTTGCGGACGAGCCTGTGGTTGCTGGCGCATCCCGATTCGCAGCCGTTCGATGACCGCGTCCTCGCTGATGGCGAGGTGGCGCGCGACTCGCTGAACGTACATCGCGCGCTCCAGCGGGTCGCGCACGGCGGTGATCACGGGCTTCATGCGGTCGACCAATTCACGCGCCTGCGCCGGGGATTCAACCGGGTTCGCATCCATCAGGCGGTGCAGCAGAAACTCGGCAAAGGGTGGCGCACCCGTGATGGCCGCCCGCCACACATCCGGGGTGTCGCGCGCGATCTCGTCAGGGTCCCGCCCCGGAGGAAGCGGCGCCACGCGAAGCTCGAGTTCGGTCGCGCCAAGAATCGTGTCGGCCTGGCGCACCGCCTGGCCCATCCGTTCGGGCGACTCCAGCCCGAGAAATAGCCCGCCTGCCCTCTCGGCTGCGGCGAGTCCCGCCGCGTCCGGGTCCATCGCGAGGACGATGCGCCGGGCGTACCTCCGGAGCAGGCCAGCATGGTGCTCGGTGAGTGATGTCCCCATGGTGGCGACCACGTTTGGGAAGCCTGCCTGCCACGGCCCGAGTACGTCCATGTACCCCTCGACGACGACCGCGACGCCGCTCTCACGGATGGCCGCGCTGGCGTGATCGAGCCCAAAGAGGGTTCGCCCCTTGTCGAAGAGCTCCGTCTGGGGTGAGTTGAGATACTTTGGCTCTTCACCCTGCAACCCCCGCCCACCCATTGCGATGTACTCGCCCCGCTCGTTCGCGATAGGGATGATCACCCGTCCGCGGAACCGGTCGTATGCCTCGCGACCGTTGTCACCCTCGACGAGCAGGCCTGAAGCGACCATGTCGCGCTCGTCGTAACCTCGGTTGTGGAGGTAACCGCGGAGCACGCGCCAGTCGTTCGGCGCCCACCCGAGTCGCCACGAGTCGATCGTTCGCTGGAGAATGCCCCGTTTCTCCAGCAGGTAGGCCATGGCAGGCTCGCCACCTGGCTCCCGCAGGCAGCGCTGATAGAAGTCCACAGCTGCTGACATAACCGCGGCAAGACGCTCATGTTGCGACCGTTTTCGAGCGTCCTCGGGTGTGAGTTCGACGCCAGCTTCCTCTGCGAGGATGCGAAGCGCGCCACGGAAGTCCGTGTTCTCGCGCTTTTGGACGAACGTGAAGATGTCTCCGCCCTCGCCACACGTGCCGAAGCACCGCCAGTTGCCGCGCTCGGGGAAGACGTAGAACGATGGCGTCTTCTCGGTATGGAACGGGCAAAGGCCCTTGAAGCTCCGGCCAGACTTTTGTAGCGGGGTCGAACGGCCGATGAACTCGACCAGGTCAACCTGCCGCTTGATGGTCTCGACAACGTCCACGGGCCAATGCTACCGGCCAAACGCGTCTACAGATGTCGCGAACCTGCCGCGGGGATCGAGTCTGAACGGTGGCCGGCGGTTTACGTCACGGGGCAATCGTAAAGCTGGCGCTG